>JAFGUJ010000165.1 GCA_016938595.1 Campylobacterales bacterium
ATTTTGTATTTTTTCGGTTTGACAACCTCATCGCCTTTAACGACCAAAAGGCGTTTTTCGACCTGAGCCATTTTCCCTTCGAGGCCTTTGATGTGGGCAGCGGCGTTTTTGATTTTAACTTCGAGAGTCGCTTTGTCCGCACCCTCTTTTTTCAACTCCGCTTTCGCATCTTTCTCCGCTTTTTTAGTCGCTCTGAGTTCTTTGTTCAGTGCGTCATACTCTTTTTGAGCCGGATCAATCGCCATCATGGCCGCACGGCCGCCGTTGAGGACTTTGACGTTTTTGTGGCCGAAGCTGTCAAAAAACGAGTAAACACCCGTAGCATTGGGCCCTTTGAAGTCATCGTACGCGATGATCGTCATATCGTTGCTGATCCCTTTGCTGCCGATATATTTTTCGGCATCGTCAACACAACGGTACAAAGGTGCACAGTGCATCTCTCCGTCAATCTCTGAATGGTGCAGGTGGTGAGCATACATCTCCACCGAACCTTTGATGTGACCGAGTTTGTAAATATCTTCGTTATCACCCGATACGAACATCACCTTGGGATTACCGATCAGCTTGACCGCTTCTTCGGCAGAGATGAGGATATTTTTATTCGCATATCCATCAGCCGCCATAACAGCCGCTGCCGAAAGTGATGCCGCAACACACAGTGTTTTTAGCAATCTGTTCATCCGTGCTCCTTCTTTTTAGTCTGCACACAAGCGGTGCTTTAATTTACGGAATAACCGCGCTTATTATAGGTAGGGGACTCTTAATAAACGGTAAATCCCCTTTTTATACCGCGTGATGATTACAATATGTTACATAGTTATCACATTTTTGCAACATACAATGAATGACTGTTTTTTTACGTTTTCTTATAGAGCACTACCCTTTTTCTACCCTTAGTCACTCATACTAATACTTATAATTTAATCACTTTTTGATAGTATGGCGATTATTTTTATCACTATAAAAAGGAGCTGATGATGAGCACCCCCACTATCAACACTGCCATCGCTGAATCCGATGTCGCAACCCTCATCGATTTGCTGGAGGACAAAACCCTGCCGATCGAAGACGTAGAGGCGATCTACAACGCTTTCAAAGATCACAAGGAGATTGTCGGACAGGTCGCGATGAACCTCTCCCTGCGTACGAGCGTCTACGAACGTGACCGCGAGTATAGCCCCGTCATGGTACGGCTGCTGATCGATATCGCCAGCAACCCCGTCGATATGGGGGCACGCTGGGCGGTCGCCAAAAACCCCCATACCCCCGTCGAAGTGCTCCGCCATCTGGCCAACGATTCGGTCAATCTCGTACGGGCACTCGTCGCAACGAACCCCTCTACCCCGAGCGATGTGCTGGAGAAATTTTTCAGCGACGAAAAGATCGTCCGCGACGGCCTCTCGGGCAATCCGAACACCCCTGCCAAACTGCTCAAAATCCTCGCTGACGACAACGACAAGATGGTACGGATGCGTCTGGCCGAAAACCGTGCCGCACCGGTCGAGATCGTCACCGCTTTGCTGCGCGACACCGATCCCGACGTCGCCAAGGCGGCCGAAGTCAATCTGGGAGCGCGCGCATGAGACGCCACTCCATGCAGCAAAGCAAATTCCTCACCCTCGAGAATCATTTTCTCAACACCTTTTTCTCCGGCCTCTATCTCAGCGCTGCCGATTTTATCGCGATCGGACGGGAAAACGGTATGGAGATCAAAATGCATTCGCGTGAAATGCTGATCAAAGAGCTGCTGAACAAATCGGACGAAAACGGGAAACTTGCCGAGGTAATCGCTTCGCTCAACCGCCTCATCGATGAACGGATCGGCGTCTGCCACCGCCTCAGCCTGGAATACCCGGGAGCGCGCGCGGCACTGGCGAAACTGGCCCAAAAAGCGACCGGGACCAAAGCACTTTTGGCACGTGAAAGCAGAGGCAATCCGTATGAACACTAAAGAACTCGAAACCGCCCTCCACACTCTCTCCTATCCGGGACTCAGCCGGACACTGGGCGAGCTGAAACTCATCTCCGAGGCCAAAGTCAAAGACAATCACGCCAAAGTGGAGCTGCTCACCGTCAGCGACGACTCCTACCTTACCGTCAAATCAGCCATCGAAGCCGCATTCGCCTCGGAATTCGCCTCGCTGGAGATCACCAAGAAAGCGACTGTATCCAAGGATATCAACTACGGCAACAGCGCCGCCCCCAACAACCGTGCCCCCTACGCCAAAAACGTCATCGCGGTCACCAGCGGCAAAGGGGGCGTGGGAAAAAGCACCGTCTGTGTCAATCTCGCAATCGCCCTGGCCCAAAAAGGGTACAAAGTGGGGATTCTCGATGCCGACGTCTACGGCCCCAACGTCCCCCGCCTCACCAATACCGACCTCGAAAAAATCCGCTGGAACGACGACAACCAGATCGTCCCCAGCGAAAACTACGGTCTCAAAATCATGAGCGTCGCCCTCACGACCCCTACCTCGGACACCCCGCTCGTGTGGCGCTCCTCAGTTGCCGTATCGGCGCTGATCCAGTTCCTCGAAGACGTTGCGTGGGGAGAGCTCGATTTTCTCGTTATCGACATGCCTCCTGGAACGGGAGACATTCAGCTCACCATGGCGCAGGAGCTCCCCATCACGGCCGGCGTCATCGTCACGACGCCGCAGCTCGTCGCCAGTGACGACGTCAGCCGTGCGATCCGGATGTTTCAGGACATCCATGTCCCCATCGGGGGACTCGTTGAGAACATGAGCTACTTCGTCGCCCCCGATACAGGGACCCGTTACGACATTTTCGGCACGGGGGGAGGTGAGCGGCTGTCGCAGCGCTATAACGTTCCGTTATTAGGACAAATCCCCCTCAACATGGCGATTCGTGAAGGAAGCGATAACGGCGAACCGCCGGTGGCGTTAGGGGATGAAACACTGAAAAGCTATTATCGGGAAGTGGTGGAAAAACTGCTGGAGTCGGTGAAGTTTAGAGTGTAAAGTCATTCCCGCGAAGGCGGGAATCCAGCTGGACCCCCGGGTCAAGCCCGAGGATGACGAGGAATTATTTAAAAATCTTCTTGAGATCGTTCTCGATTGCGCCGGGTACGGTGGCGATCGTCATGAACTCACCCATCGTCAGCAGGGGATAGCTGATCGCGATGAAGTACTTGGCGCTAAGCGCCTTGGCTTTTCCATCCTCGATCAACACAGCCCATGGAAGGAGCGCTGCATTCTGGGTTCCGATTTTCTTCACAAACCCTTTCGTACGGCGGTCCATATCGACAAACGCGACATAACGGTCCGCAGAGATCTGAACGACGGCAGTCGTCCCTTTGGCTTTTTTCGCTTTCGCAACGAGATC
>JAFGUJ010000027.1 GCA_016938595.1 Campylobacterales bacterium
CATTACCACAACCGCCATGGCGAACCGTGCGTTCTGGAAGCCGACGATCTCCTCTCGATCGCGATTCAGCATGAGATCGACCATCTGGAGGGAAAACTTTTTATTGAAAAACTCTCCTACAACCGCCGTAAAAAATTTGAAAAAGAGTACAAGAAAGCACTGAAAGAGAAAAAATAATCTTTCACATTGCCATATTCGCCATTCCCTCCCCTTTTTTTGATACAATAGAACTCCAATTATCACCGTGAAAGTTAAAAAAGGTTGCGTTACAGCAACCTTAAAATGTCCGTTCGTCCAGAAAACCGCTGATTGTATTTATCGTTGCCGCACTAAAATGAAATGACAAAGAGGTATGGAGGTGTCACGTGAAAATGCTTTTGGACCGAAAGTATTACAGTATCTATCTCGTTAGCGCCATCATTGTTGCCTGTTTTGTTTTTATGGTTGTCAGCACGGTGGCCGTATTAAAAAACATCGGGGGCGGAAAAACGAGCGCCGATCTGGCACTCAAAGAAGCCCGGAAAAAATGCGACAGACAAAACGGTGAACTGGTGCAGTTAAACAAAAACAATCCCCTGAATACGGTATGTGTCTCCAAAAACGCTCCGGCAGATCTGAAAAACTGACGCGCATGGGCATCTGTCAGACGGGGAAAAGAGGATAGATAGCCATGAAACAGCTGTTGTGTGCAACGTTTGAGGGGATCGATGCCAAGACGGTCGAGGTCCAGTTCACGGCGACGAAAGGGCTCCCCGCCTTTACCATCGTCGGAATGGCCAATGCCGCCATCAACGAATCGAAAGAACGGGTCAAATCGGCGCTGCTGGGAAACGACTTCACCTTCCCTCCCAAACGCCTCACCGTCAACCTTGCCCCCAGCGACCTGCGTAAAGAGGGGTCCCATTTCGACCTTGCCATCGCCTCGCTCATCGCGCTGGGAAACGCCGAATCGGCGCTGGAGGGATGGTATGTGTTCGGGGAACTTGGACTCGATGGAAGCGTCACCGAAAACACCCTTCTCTACCCTATTGTCCTCTCGCTGGCCAACCAGGGGGTGATTGAGAGGGCCATCGTCCCCTCCGTAAGCCTTCCGAAGCTCTCCAAAATCCCCGGAATCGCTTTTTACGGCGTCAGTACCCTCACCGATGCGCTGAGTCTTCTGGGGGCACAGGAGCTCCCTGACGCGCAGTCCCGCGTGAGCGACTTCGATTGCGAGCGGATGGAGCACGAAGAGGAACACTATTATTACCACGAACACTACCCTCTTGATTTCGGGGATATCAAAGGGCAGGAACACGCCAAGCGGGCCGCGCTGATCGCCGCGGCGGGGATGCACAACCTCCTCCTGGAAGGCTCTCCCGGATCGGGGAAATCGATGATCGCCAAACGGCTCCGCCATATCCTCCCGCCCCTGCACAACGCCGAAATGCTCGACTGCGCCAAACTCGATATCCTGGAAGGGAAAGAGCCCTCCTTTTCCCCCCTGCGCCCGTTCCGCTCCCCCCACCACTCCAGTACGGGGGCCAGCATCTTCGGCGGGGGAACCCACAAGGCGCAGATCGGAGAAGTGGGGCTCGCCCACAACGGCATCCTTTTCTTCGACGAGCTCCCCCATTTTTCCAAAACAGTCCTGGAAGCACTCCGCGAACCGCTCGAAGACCGCCATATACGGATATCTCGGGTCAACGCAAAAGTCACCTATGATGCCGATTTTTTGTTTGTCGCGGCGATGAACCCCTGCCCCTGCGGCAACCTCTTCAGCACCACCGTCCCCTGCCGCTGTTCCGATACGGAGATCAGCCGCTACCGCGCCCGCCTCTCCGACCCTTTTCTCGACCGGATCGATCTGTATGTCCAGATGCATCCCATCAGCAGCGACGACAAGCCCGGAGTTACCTCCGGTGCCCTCCATGCCAAAGTACGCCAGGCCTTCATGCGCCAGAAACAGCGGGGGCAAAAATCGCTGAACGGATCGCTCAGCGACGAAGAGGTGACACGCCACTGCGCCCTCGATCCCGAAGCTCAGCAGGTAATCGATCAGGCGGTCAGCCGTTTCAATCTCTCTTTCCGCGCCGTCACACGGATGCTGAAAGTCGCCCGGACCATCGCGGACATCGAAGGGGACGAACACATTCAGAAAACGCACCTTCTCGAAGCGCTCAGCTACCGCAGACGCTCATGAGCCGCATCAACGCCCTCTTCCTCTTCGTTCTTCTCCTCCTGGCCACCGCCGTCGGGCTGAAGCATTTCACATCCTCCGAAACTCCGCCCAAAGCCCTCCCGAAAGAGGCGGTGATCCTCTCGTTCGGCGACTCCCTGACCTACGGAACGGGTGCCGCCCCCGGCGAAAGCTATCCCGCACGGCTTGAACAGCGGATCGGTCGCACCGTGATCAACGCGGGAGCCCCCGGGGAACTCTCTGCAGAGGGGCTCGCACGCCTTGCCCCTTTTTTGGAAAGACATCAGCCCGCACTTTTGATCCTGTGCCACGGAGGCAACGATATCCTCAGAAAAAAAACCGATGAAGAGCTTCGCTCCAACCTCGACGCGATGGTCCGCCTCGCCCGCGGACAAAACATCGACGTCATCCTGATCGCCGTGCCGCAGTTTTCCCTCATCGGCCTCGATCCCCACCCCGTATACGAAGAGATCGCCGAAACCTACGGTCTTCCGATCGAAACGGACATTCTCCCGGATCTTCTCGGCGACAACCGGACCAAAAGCGACCGGATACACCCCAACGCCGCGGGATACGAAAAAATGGCCGAAGCGGTGGAAAAAGTGTTGAGGAAAGAATATACGCTGGAGGAATAGGGGGAAGCACCCTTGTGAATCTTTCGCATGAATGCGAAAAGCTTCAGGGGATTGCAAAGGACACTCGTGTCCTTGCCACCCAAATCAGCTTAGCCGGTTTGGGTGCTTAATATCAACTAAAACGTGGCGACGACCCACATCGTGATGAAATAGCCGCCGATCAGGAGCCATGCGAACATAGCCCCCGCCGTATAGAGGGGGGCGAGGCCGAGGCCGCGGAACTTCGCGAAACGGGTCCCCATCCCCAGCGCCGTCATCGCCATCGTCAGCAGAAAGGTGTCGATGATGTTGATGTTCTCGACGATTGTCGTGATCATGGCCGAAACCGATTCCCCGGCATGGGCCATACTGTACTGGGTCAGCAGGGAGTTGACCCCCGCCATTCCGATGAAATAGACGGCGAACCACGGAATGACGAGCTTGACCCCTCCTCCACTCTCACCGCTTTTGCGGGCGACGTAGGAGAGGTAGATCCCCAGCAGGATCAGCATGGGGGCGATCATGATGACGCGGGTCATTTTGACGATGATGGCCGCATCGGAAGCCTCCTTGCCGTACGCTCCGCCGACAGCGACGACCTGCGCCACCTCGTGGATCGTCCCCCCGACGAAAATACCGAAGGTGCGGTCGTCCATCCCCGCAAACACCCCGGCGCTATAGAGGGCCGGGTACAAAAACATCGCGATCGTTCCGAACAGTACGACCATCGATACGGCGATCGCCGCTTTGTGCTCCTCGGCCTTGAGAACCGGTTCAGTCGCCAGAACCGCCGCCGCGCCGCACACCGATGCTCCCGATGCGGTCAGCATCGAGGTGTCGCGGTCCATTTTGAATATTTTCTGTCCCAGCCAGGTCCCCAGCACAAAAGTCGAAGCAAGCATGATCAATGAGACCATGAACCCTTCCATTCCTACCTCGGCGATCTCCTGAAATGTAATCCGAAAGCCGTAAAAGACAATCGCGAAGCGGAGGATTTTTTTCCCCGAGAAGGTGATCCCCCCTTCCCATGCCGAGGGGATACGGTTGTGGAGGGTATTGGCATAGAATATCCCGATGACAATCCCCACGACGAGGGGTGAGATTCCCAGGTTTTTAATGGCACCCATTTCGGCGATCATCGTCGCCGCCGCGGCGAAGATCGCGACGAAGAGGATACCGCTGAGGGTATCTTTGCGCTTTGCAGGTGAAAACGGCATAAAAGACTCCTTGTAATCAATAACGCAATTATAGGGGGATTCGCCCGATTTTAAAAATCAGTCCCCTTGAACGTTTTGTTAAACTATCTTTATGGAACAATGACGTTCAGCCGTACCGGTACCTCTTTGGAATCTTTCGCTTTCCCCTTCTCGGATTCTTTGACGATCACCCGTTTTTCGAGATCCGGCGACTGGATCAGATGGGCCCGGATCGCTTCGGAGCGGCGGGCAGCCAATGCCTGAAGCTCCTCCGGAGTCAGCGGCTGCAGCGGGATAAGCCGCTCGGTCAGTTCGGCGCTGTAATGGCGGGCATAGGCCGCCTCTTCGGGGTATTTTTCTTCCAGCTCGTTGCGCAGCGCCCTGAGCTCTTTGCTTTTGAAAACATCCTCGGCCATATCCTCCAGCAGATCCAGCGGGATGGCCTCCGGGACGTCGGCTTCGAGCTTTTTGTCGAGCTTGCGCGCCTGTGCCACCAGCTTCCCGCCCCGGAGAGCGTAGGCGTCCTCCGTCTCATCCCATCCGCCGTATACCTCGAGACTCAGTTTGGGGCGCTTGTGGAGCAGCGTGACGATCTGATCGAGCTTTTCGATCTGCGGCGGCAGCAGGACGGCCGAGCCGCCGTCAAAATCGATGCTCTCGAGTGAATTGTCCTCGATCCCGAGCAATGAGCCCAACAGCCGAAACGGTGCCGTAACGGCCTTGGTGAACAGGTTGGTGATCACCTGCCAGACGACCTTGCCGTATTTGAATTCGGGGTTGTTCACATCCCCCTGCACGGGGAGTGCCACATCGATGACCCCGTCACTGTCTTCGAGCAGCGCAACGACGAGACGCATCGGCCACGGCGAGCCCCCCTCTTTCTCCTTGCCCAGCTCGATCTGGCGGATGATAACCTGGTTATCCCCCTTCAATGCCCCCTGATCGATCTTGTATCCGAGATTCAAAAAGAGTTTTCCCCCCTCGATGTAATATCCCAGAAACTGAAGCGAATAGGGGGTGTACTGGGCAAGTTCAAGATTCTCGAAAACGACTTTCAGGTCGGTAAAGTTTTTCGGAGCGGCGGTATTAAGCGATCCGTCGATCCTGGCCAGTCCGTACTGATCGACGGCACCGCGAAGCTTGACAAACGTCGTAACGTCCTTCGTCGTCGAAATCCCCATCACAGAGCCTTCAAGATCATGGATATAGGTCTTGAACGGAAGCGGCAGAGAGAGGTCGCTGAACGTCATACTGCTGTTGCGGACGAGAAGTTTCACGACATCGAGGCCGAAAGGGTTTTCCGAACCTTTTTTGGCCGCAGTGGGTTTCCCCGGAGTTTTCTTGGCAAGGGTCGTGTAGTTGAGCACCTTCTGCTCGTCGATCAGGGCGTTTGTGTAGAGGCCGTCAATGCTCAGCTGGTTGATCTTGAGCCGGTTGTCGGGATAGGCATAGGCGAATGGGGTCACCCCGATGCTGCGCCACCCCAGCAGCACCGAATCGTCCCGCGAATCGTTCATGACCCAATCGTGCAGCGAAAGTTTTCCCCTCACGCTCGCCTTGTCCAGCGCATACGCGTACTCTCCCGCCACCGAGAGATCACCGCGGCGAAGCGAGGCGTAGGTGGCGGGTTCGATATAGGGATCAGCCAGGGCGGGATCGATGTGGGCGACGTCGAACGTCCCGCGGCTGCGCATGCTGGAGCGGACAATCTCCCCCTGTGCCTTGAGGGTGCTTTTGCCGTTCAGCCGCCCCTCAAACGAGAATGCATTCTTCACCCCAGGATCGCTTTCAAACCCCTTCAGGGCAGCATTCAGCTGATCAAGAGAGAGGGAGACGTTACGGCGCGGGACCTCATCGCGAAACGTCGCTTTCCCCTCTTTTACCCCGATCTCGCCGATGCGGTATCCCCACGCCTGCGTCTCCTCGGCCTCCCCTTTTTTGGGTGCGGCATACCCGTATTTCGCCACGTCCAGAGAGCCATCGGAGAGCCGTTTGAGGGCTATTTCGGGAGAGTGGACCGACACGTTCGAAACTTCGGCAAACCGTCCTTCCCGGTTCAAAACGACCCCATCGACCCCCACGGCACCGATGGCCGCCACCTGGGCCTCGTCGCCGAGACGGACCATCCGGATCGCATCGGTCGCCATTGAGAGGCTCAGCGGCGCTTTGGGATCGCTCTCGACCATCCCTGTATGAAGACGGAGATTGGCCAGATTGACCCGGTACGGGGTTGCGGGGGCATGATCGCTCCACTGCGCCCCGACACCCTCTGCCGATACGTTCCCGACCCGATACTGCCACGGCTCTTTCGTTTCGTTTTCATCCTCGGGAAACGCCTCTTGGATCTCCTCGAGGTAGCGGAGCCAGTCGATCGTACCGTCCGCTGCACGGGCCGCATTCACGCTGATCCCGCTGACCCCTACCGATTCGGCCGAAAACATCTTGCGCATCGGGAAAACATTCCCCTCCCGCAGGGTGAGCGATCCCAACGTGAAGATATTACGCCCCTCCCCTTTGGGGACAATCCTAACCCGCTGCATATCAAACGTCAGGTTCGAGAGCTCCGTGGCGTTTACATCGCTGCTGTCGAACCGGTAATCAAACGCGAACGCCGCTTTGCCGTCCGCCACCTCGATCGGAAATTTTTCCTTGAAATAGCTCCAGAGGGTATAGAGTTTTCCCGATTCAAACGCGACATTTCCGCCAATTTTGAGCGGGGAGAGGCCTTCTATTTTCCCTCTCACATCGACAAAACCGCTCCCGTTGATCGTCGCATACAGACGCATCTGCCCCTCGGCGGACGAGAGATCGCGCAGGTCGATGGTGTCCAGGCTAAACCCGATCGGCCCTACCCCGAGCTCGTACGCTTTACCCTCGGCGGTGTCGCGGTAATCGATCCTTCCCTCTTTGAGCGTGAACCGTTTGATCAGCAGTTTGAGAGGCTTGGAGGGCTCCTGTGCCGCATCTTCTTCCGATTGTTGTTCGCTTAGAAACGCGAAATTGAACGCCCCATTTTCATCCCGGTTGACTGCGATATGAGGCTCTACGAGGAGGATGTTTTTGATCAGCCATTCCCCCTTCCACAGATAGGCGAAAGGGTCGATGTTGAGGGCCAGGTGTCTCATCGCAAACAGATCAGCATCGGAGGGCGTTTTGAACGCCATATCGTTTACCTTGAGATGAAACGTGAAGGGGTTGAAAGCTGCCGATCCGACGGAGAAACGCCCTCCGTTCGTCGCCTCGGAAATCGTGTCGGGGAGGATGTTTTTCAGCACATAGGGAACTCCCAAAAATCCGGCCGCCGCATACACGGCCAGTCCCGCACCCAATGATTTTAAAATTAAACTTTTTTTCATCATTTTTCCCCCCGAAATCTCTTTTCATTTTATCATAGTTAAAACTCTTTTTGGACATAATCAGCTACTTAATCTCAAGATATACGGATGGGCTTCATGAACCGCAAGAAAATTTACAATCCGACCTCAAACGAACACGTCAACGATCGGCGTATTTTCGGCGGTAACCCGACGGGTATTTTCGAGTTGAACAACATCAAGTACCAATGGGCCTACAACCTCTGGGAGATGATGCTCAACAACACGTGGTTTCCCAAAGAAGTCGACATGACCCGCGACGCGGTAGACTACAAATACCTCACCGAGATGGAAAAAACGGCCTACGACAAGGCTCTTTCGCAGCTCATCTTCATGGACAGCCTCCAGACGAACAACCTGATGGACAACGTCAACCCCTACGTCACGGCTCCCGAAATCAACCTCATTCTGGTACGCCAGAGCTTCGAAGAAGCGCTCCACTCCCAAAGCTACGCCGTCATGGTCGACTCGATCAGCCAGAACAGCGAGGAGATCTATGATCTGTGGCGCAAAGACATGATGCTCAAAACCAAAAACGACTCGATCGCCGCGCGTTACAACGACCTGGCCGATGACCCCTCCGAGAGCGCCTTCGTCAAGGCGTGTTTCGCCAACCAGATCCTCGAAGGAATCTACTTCTACAGCGGCTTCACCTACATCTACACCCTCGCCCGTTCGGGTAAAATGCTGGGATCAGCCCAGATGATCCGCTTTATCCAGCGCGACGAGGTAACCCACCTCGTCTTGTTCCAGAACATCATCAATACCCTTCGCCGCGAACGCCCCGACCTTTTCACCGAAGAGCTCATCGAAGAGGTCTACGACATGTTTCGAAAAGCCGTAGCGCTGGAGATCGCATGGGGTCAGTACATCACCCAGGGGCAGATTCTGGGGCTGACGAACGAAATCGTCGAGCAGTACATCCAGTACCTCGCCGACAACCGCCTCACAGCGGTCGGCCTCAAACCTCTCTACAATGTCTCCAACCCGATCAAATGGGTCGACGACTTCAGCAAATTCAACGACCAGAAAACGAATTTCTTCGAGGGGACCGTCACCAACTACTCCAAAGGAAGCCTCAGTTTTGACGACTTCTAATTCCCGTCCGATCGTATCGCTGTGCTTCACGACCGACCGCGATTTTCAGGCCAATCTCGATCACCTCGCGGCGCTGATCGCCCAGACACCTCCGAATGCCGTTGTCGTCGCCCCGGAAGTCGCTCTGAGCGGTTTTGCGTATGAGCGGTTCGATGAGGCCGCCGCGTTCACCGAAACGGCGCTGGCAAAACTGTTGGAAATCACGGAGGAACGCCTCGTGATTTTCACGGCGATCACCAAAAGGCAGGGGGATTTCTACAACATCGCCTATGCCCTGCATCGGGGGAAAATCCTCCATACCCAGGCCAAAGCCAGGCTCTTCGCGCTGGGGAGCGAACACGACCATTTTACCGCGGGAGAGGAGGGGGACATCGCCCCTTTTGATTTCGAGGGGATCACCATCGGCATTCTGATCTGCTTCGAACTCCGGTTTAAAACCTTGTGGCAGCGACTCGAGGGGTGTGACATCATCGCCGTCCCCGCCCAGTGGGGGAAACTGCGCTCAGAGCATTTTGCCACCCTCACCAATGCCCTCGCGGTGATGAACCAGTGTTACGTCATCGCCTCCGATGCGGCCAACGAGGAGACCAGCGGCATGAGCGGCATCATCACCCCCTTCGGGGGGGAAATCCGCAACAACGGCGCGGAACTCCTCGCATCGCGGTACGAAGAGCACACCGTCGCCTCTATGCGCCGATATTTAAACGTAGGGATAGTATGAACATCGACCGTATCACCGCCATCAAAACGACCCGTATGGCCGAAGAGATCGCCAAAAAATTCCCCCTGCGCCCCGTGGTCAAAAACGCGATCATCCACACCAACCGCGAAGCGTTCGTCCCTCTGGCGATGCGCCACAACGCCTACCGCCTCGACGCCCTCCCCATCGGCGCGCAGCAGTACATCTCCTCGCCCCTGACCGTAGCCAAAATGACCCAGTACCTGAGCCCGGAGGGGTGCGACAGCGTCCTCGAGGTCGGATGCGGCAGCGGGTATCAGGCGGCCGTTTTGTCCAAAATTTTCCGCCGCGTCTTTACGATCGAGCGGATCGAATCGCTGCTGCTGGAAGCCAAGGAGCGGTTCCGCGCCCTCCATCTGGGGAACATCCACACCCGTACGGACGACGGCCAAAACGGGTGGGAGCAGTATGCCCCGTATGACCGGATCCTCTTCTCCGCCTCGGCCAAAACGATCCCCCAGAAGCTCTTCGACCAGCTCCGCGAGGGGGGAATCCTGATCGCCCCCATCGAAAAAGGGCGAGAACAGGTAATCACCCGTTTCACTAAGCAGGGGGGGAAAATCCATGAAGACCCCCTCGAAGTGTGCGATTTCGTTCCCGTACTGGACGGGGTGGTGCGCAAATGAGTGACCAGCGCGAATTCTGGAACGAACGATTTGCCAAAGAGGGGTACTTCTACGGCACCGAGCCCAATCTCTACGTCGCCTCGCATATCGACGCCTTTGATGTCCCCAAAAAGATTCTTTTTCTGGGAGAAGGGGAAGGGCGCAATGCGATCTACGCCGCCAGAGCAGGGCACACCGTCACCGCGCTGGATGCAAGCGACGTGGGGCTGGCCAAATGCGCCGAGCGGGCGAAATCCGCTGACCTGTCTATCGAACTGATCCATGCCGATCTGGAGCTCTGGGAACCCTCCGAGCGCTATGACGCCGTATTGTGTTCGTTTTTGCATCTCCCCGAGCCGCTGCGCGGCGACGTGTACGCCAAGGTGTTCGCCTCCCTGAAAAGCGGAGGGCTCTTTGCGGGGGAGTTTTTCTCGATCCACCAGATGCCCCGTACCACCGGAGGGCCCAAAGACGAGAGCCTCCTCTACACCGCCGCCCAGTTGCGCTCCATTTTCGACCGTCACCCCCACATCGAGATCCTCGAACTCGAAGAGCTGGATACCGAGCTGAACGAGGGGAGGGGGCATATCGGAATCGCCTCGGTGGTCCGGATGGCGGTGAAAAAGCCATGAGTCTCCCCGAAGCATTCAAAGAACGGCTGGAAAAGATCGTCCCGCATGAACGGTTCGACACGATCATTAAAACGTTCGATGCCCCCAAACAGGTGACGTTTCGCGTCAACACCCTCAAATCGACGGCAAGCGAACTCGAAGCGGAACTCACCCGGGAAGGGATCGCTTTTGAGCGGGTAGGGTGGCTGGAGGGGGTCTACCGGATATCCCCCGATGACAAACTCCGCCTCACCCAGACCGAAGCGTTCTACGGCGGCCGCCTCTACATCCAGAACCTCTCCTCGATGATCGCCCCCGTGCTGCTGGACCCCAAACCCGACGAGACGGTCCTCGACCTCGCCGCCGCCCCCGGGGGGAAAACCCTGATCCTGGCATCGATGATGCACAACACCGGGTGGCTCTCGGCTGTCGAGCCCTCACGCGAACGGTTCTTCCGCCTCTGCGACAACCTGAAACATCAGGGGGTCACCAACGCCCACACCTACATGACCGACGGCCGCAGCGTCGGGAAAAAATGTCCCCTGATGTTCGACCGCATCCTCCTCGACGCCCCCTGTTCCTCCGAAGCGCGCTTCAAAACGTTTGATGAAAAATCGACCTCCTATTGGAGCATCCACAAGGTCAAGGAGACCTCCAAACTCCAGCGCCGCCTTCTGTTATCGGCCTATGATGCCCTCAAGCCGGGGGGGAAATTGCTCTATTCCACCTGTTCCTTCTCTCCCGAAGAGAACGAAAGCCCCCTCCAGCACCTCCTGGAACGCCATGGAGACCATTTAAAGACCTTACCCCTTATCCTACCCTTCGACAACGTCCAAAAACCCCTCACGCGCTGGGGAAAAGAGGTGTATGACGAGCGGATCCGGAACGCCGTGCGGATTCTCCCCACCGACACGATCGACGGCTTCTTCATCTGCCTGCTGGAGAAGTTGCCATGAACTCAATCCTTTTCGTCTGTCTCGGCAACATCTGCCGCTCACCAATCGCCGAGGGGGTGGCGAGAAAGCTGATAGAGGAGGGGGGTCATGGGATCACCGTCGATTCGGCGGGAACAGGACACTGGCACGTCGGGGAGGCACCGTGCACACACTCGGTCACCGTCGCCAGCAACAAAGGGATAGACATCTCCGGCCTCCGCGCGAGACAGGTGACGAAACACGATTTCAAAACGTTCGATCTGATCGTCGCCCTCGATGCGAGCAACTACCGCGACCTCAAAGCGATGGGGTGTACAAATCTCGTCCAGCTGGGGGATTACGGATTTGAAGGGGCCGATGTCCCCGATCCGTACTTTTTCGAGGGGTTTGAAGGGTTTGACCATGTTTTCAACATGATCGAAAGCTGCGTGAAAGAGCTCCTCAGCCGCTGAAGGGGAGTTCCTCGACGCCCATCGTCGTTCCGATGATGTAGAAAGGGGCATCGCTTACCCGCCCGGGATAACTCCCGAGCGCTAACGCCGCCGTGTTAGCCGTTAGTTCCGCCGTGATCCCCTCGCTCATGTCCAAAGAACGTAGAACATTGTCGCTCACCAACTTCGCATCATTCACTCCGTCCACGCGAAACAGCACATCAATCCAGTCGTAACCGCGCGCACTGTCCTGAACACTAAAACGAATTTCGATCGAAGTAGGGGAGTGGGGAGTGAGGGAACGGATTTCGCCGCCGCGGGCAAATTCGATCCGCTCCAGAAGGGCTTTCAGCGAGGAAGGGTTCAGGGGCTTTACTGGCACCCTTCGCACTCCATCGAGCGGTCTGCCGTGTCCTGTTTCGCTTCGGGCGACTGGGAGCGGAGGTAGTAGGTCGATTTGAGACCCAGTTTCCATGCGAGCATGTAGATATCGTTCAGATACTTTCCGCTCGCACGGTCGAGGGTGATAAAGATGTTGAGGCTCTGCCCCTGGTCGATCCATTTCTGGCGGATCGCGGCGGCTTTGACGAGGATCGTCTGATCGAGGTCATACGCCGGGGTATAATATCCCCATGTTTCGGGATTCAGCTTGGGGGCGACGACGGGGATGAGCCCCGAGAGGTTCTCTTCGAACCACTTGCGTTTGTAGATCGGCTCGATCGTCTGGGTCGTCCCCGTGAGGATCGAAATCGAACTGGTCGGGGCGATCGCCATCAGGTAGCCGTTACGCATCCCCTGTTTTTTGATCGTTTCGCGCAGTTCGTCCCACTCGTAGTTCGGGGCAAACAGTCCGCCGCGGTCGACGAGGTTCTGCACTTCAGCCGAAGCGTGATCCATCGGGAGGATTCCGCGGCTCCATTTGGACCCCTGATACTCGGCGTAGGACCCTTTTTCGACGGCGAGGTCGGAAGAGGCTTTGATCGCGTTGTAGCTGACCGCCTCCATCACTTCGTCGATCTTGTCGAAATGTTCCTGACTTCCCCACACGATTTTGTTTTCGGCGAGCATCTGCGCTTCCCCCATGACCCCCAGACCGATTGCGCGGCTGCGCATGTTGGTCCGCTTCACTTTTTCGAGCGGGTAGAAGTTCAGATCGATGACGTTGTCGAGAGCGCGGATCGCGACGGGGACGATCCGGTCGATCTCCTCTTTTGTATTGACGCGCGAAAGATTGACCGAGGCGAGGTTACACACCGCAGTTGCACCGTCCACTTTTTCTTTTTCAACGATGTAAATCTGGCGACCGTCCAGAGAATCAAGAGCGGTGATCTTTTTCGCCGGTTTTTTGATGCCGCTGTCGACTTTGACCATCTCCTCTTCTTCGAAGGTGATGAACGAGCCGTCCTCGAATTTGATTTTCACGAGGTAGTGGTTGGGCTGCGTGTTCTGGAAAATCTCCGTACAGAGGTTCGAGCTGCGGATAATCCCGTAATGGTCGTTCGGATTGGCGCGGTTTGCGCTGTCTTTGAAGCACAGGAACGGGCTCCCCGTTTCGAAATAACTGGTCAGAATTTTTTTCCACAGTTCTTTGGCTTTACAGTGCTCTTTGATCACATCAGGGTTCTGTTCGAGCTCCAGGTAGCGTTTTTCGAATTCGGCACCGTGCAGTTCGGTCAGCTCTTTGACGTCGAACGGATCGAACATCGTCCAGATACCGTCTTCGACGACCCGCTTCATGAACATGTCGTTGATCCACAGGGCAGGGAAAAGATCGTGCGCGCGGCGGCGCTCTTCGCCTGAATTTTTCTTCACGTCGAGGAAATCCTTGACGTCCATGTGCCACGGCTCGAGGTAGACGGCGATCGCCCCTTTCCGCGTTCCCAGCTGGTCGACGGCGATGGCGATGTCGTTGGTGATTTTGAGGAAAGGCACCGTTCCCCCTGCGGCGTTTTTGTGGCCGTCAATGAACGACCCCATCGCACGCACCTGCGTCCAGTCCCAGCCGATACCGCCGCCGAATTTGGACAGCAGCGCCATCTCTTTGTAGGCGTCGAAAATCCCCTCGATGTTGTCCGGGCTTGAGCCGATGTAGCACGAACTGAGCTGGTGGCGCGTCGTACGGGCATTGGAGAGGGTAGGGGTCGCCATCATCACTTCGAATTTGCTGATCATGTCGTAGAACTTTTTCGCCCAGCCCTGGCGGTCTTTTTCGTTCTGTGCGAGGAACATCGCCACCGCCATGAACATATGCTGCGGAAGCTCGATAGGGTCGCCTTTGCGGTCTTTGATCAGGTAACGGTCGTAGAGGGTTTTTATCCCGAGGTAATTGAACTCCAAATCGCGATCGGGGACGATGTAGCTGTCCAGATCGGCAAGATCGTATTTCTCTTTCAATCCCAGAAGGATACGCCCTTCGGCTTCCCCCCGCTCGAAATAGCTCTGGAGGCTGCCGTAGCCGGTGAAGCCGTTGACACGGTGATACAGATCATAGAGAAAAAGACGTGCGGCGACAAACGTCCAGTTGGGAGAGTCGATATCGATCTTGTCAACCGCCGTTTTGATGAGAGTCTGCTGGATCTCATTGCTTGTAATCCCGTCGCGGAACTGGATCTGCGCGTCGACCTCGAGCTCGCTTTGGGAGACGTTTGTCAGCCCTTTGACCGCGGCGGAAGTATATTTTTGAATTTTGGTGATGTCGAGCGGCTCTCGTCGCCCGTTACGCTTGATAATGGTTAGCATCTCTCTCCCTTGGACTCATTGTGGTTGTATTATAGTCACTCTAAATTTTATAATTTCTTATACCGTATCGACGTTTTTTTATGTGGTTTATTTAAACACCCGGTTGAAAATTTTGTCGACGTTTTTCGTGTAATATCCGTAATCGAAACAATCGCGGATCGCTTCCTCGCTCAGGCTCTGGCGCAGCTCTTCGTCATCCAGGAGATACTGCAGATAGAGGCTCTCCCCTTTGTCATTGATCGCGCTTTTCCCCTGCTGCAATCCTTCCCATACTTTCATCGCGTTGCGCTGAACGATACGGTAGGCATCCTCGCGGCTCACCCCTTTGAGCGGGAGTTCGAGGAGGACCCGCTGGGAGAAGACGAGGCCACCGGTGAGGTTCAGGTTTTTCATCATGTTTTCGGGATAGACGACGAGATTGGCAATAACACTGTTAAAACGGTGGAGCATGAAATCGGACGTAATAAAGCTGTCGGGAAGCCAGAAACGCTCGGTCGAGCTGTGGGAGATGTCGCGCTCATGCCATAACGCGACGTTTTCCATCGCCGGCACGGCATAGGCGCGGATCATCCGCGCAAGCCCCGTGATGTTTTCGGTCAGAATCGGATTGCGTTTGTGCGGCATCGCGCTGGAGCCTTTCTGCCCTTTCGAGAAAAACTCCTCGCACTCGTACACTTCGGTCCGCTGCCAATGGCGCACCTGTACGGCGAATTTTTCGATCGAGCTGGCCAGCAGGGCGAGCGACGTCGCCAAACGGGCATAACGGTCGCGCTGGATCACCTGGTTGCTTGCCGGTGCCGCTTTGAGCCCCAGCTCCTCGCACGCGTACTCTTCGAGTTCCAGCGGTGCGTGGGCGAAATTCCCCATCGCTCCCGATACCTGACCGACACAGATCACCTCCATCGTCTCTTCGAGGTTTTTGAGATGGCGCGCCATTTCGTCGTACCAAACGGCTAACACCAAACCAAACGTGATAGGCTCGCCGTGGATACCGTGCGAGCGTCCGACCATCAGGGTCATTTTATGCTCTTCTGCCCGTTTCTTGATCGACTCCATCACCATTTTGACATCCTCGATAATCAGAGCAAGGGAATCGCGCATCTGAAGAGCGACGGCGGTATCGACCGTGTCTGAAGAGGTCATCCCGTAGTGGAACCAGCGGCTCTCGTCTCCGAGGGTTTCGGAAACCGAGGTTGTGAACGCGATCAGGTCGTGTTTCGTCACCGCTTCGATCTCGTCGATCCGTTCGACACTGAAGCCGGCGTTTTTGACGATTTTCTCCGCATCTTCATCCGGGATCAGCCCCAGGCGGTTCCATGCCTTGACGACCGCTTTTTCGACATCGAGCCATGCCTGGTATTTGGCCTGCATCGTCCATTTGTTTTTCATCTCTTCACGGGCATAACGTTCTACCATGAGTGTTCCTTATGTGTTAAAATGCGCAGATTAAAACGGCGCTAAATGATATTTTTAGTCTATCCAACCCTCCCTTATAAAGGAATATAATTTGCCTTTCGTAGTAAAAAAACTCCATGCTCCCACCAAACAAAAAGCCTTTTTGTTTTTGATGAAAGAGCTCGGTTATACCCAAAAAGAGGCCCAGCGCCTGATCGCCAAAGGAAGGCTTTTTGTCGACAAAGAGGTGATGGACAACCAGGCTGGGTTTGTCGAAGGGGACTTCGAGTTTGTCTGTTTTGAACCGCTGACGAAAGGTTTGACGCCGACGTTCGTCGCTAACGACTTTGCGATCTACGACAAACCGAGCGGTTTGATCGTCCACCCCCAGAACCGCCACACTCCCTATTCGCTGAACGATGAGATCAAACACCGGTTTGGAAACGATGCTAACATCACTCACCGGATCGATCAGGAAACGAGCGGTCTGGTTTTGGCGGCCCGTAACAAAACCTCCGAACGTGTTTTAAAAATGATGTTTGAAGAGCGTGAAGTCACCAAGCGTTATCTGGCCTTGGTTCGCGGACATCTCAAACATTCGCTCGACATCAAAGAGCCGTTGCTCCGCCGTGAGGATGCGAGCAGCATTGTCCGCATGATCGTCCGCGTCCATCCGGAGGGAAAAGCGTCCCGTACCTTTATCACCCCTCTGGAATATTTTCCCGAACTCGACGCGACTCTCGTCGAGGCCTCGCCCCATACTGGCAGACAGCACCAGATTCGGGTCCATTTGTTTCACGTGAAACATCCGATCATCGGTGACCCGATTTACGGGCAGGACGAGAAAGACGCCGTGCGGTTTTTGGACAAGGAAATGAGCGAGGAGGAGCGGTTTGAAAATACCGGGGCGACACGCCTGCTATTGCACGCCTATTCGCTCGAGTTCCAGTACGGTGCGAATCCGTACCATATTGTCTCACGGGAAGATTTTGTATCGCGCTGTTTTGAAGCGATGAAGATCACTCACTGAGGTTACACACTAAAGCTACAAAAACTGCGTTTTTGAGAATTCAAGAGGTATCTATACGCTCTTTTTGGCAAAGTGTGCAAAGTCAGTAACTCATTAGAGTTTTTTGGAACGCCGTCGGAGTGAAGCCCTGACGGTGCCCACACCTCTTATTAGGCTGCCGCACTCACCGTCGATCGGATGTAGCGCTGCCGCTTCGCCTCTTTGATTTTGGAGATGTTCACGAGGATATAACCGTCGATGCAGTTGTTGAAATCCGAATCGATCCCGAAATCCATAAATTCAACCCCGCCGTCCTCACACAGTTCGCTGTACTGCTTGTACAGAGTCGGAACCGAAACGTCCACCGATTTGAGATAGTCCTTGAGGCGCTTGAAATCCTCCTGATAATCATCTCCGACAAACAGCTCATCAAACTCAGCTTTGACATAGTCTGAAAGGCGATAGGGTGATTTGGCACGCACCATCGCATGATCAGTACCGAAATAGAGCGTATAAAAATAGATCAACGCCTCCTGGGCGTGTTTGGGATAGCTCCCCGAAATGCTCACGGGTCCGACCATGTATTTGATGTGGGGATTGTGGCTCAGGTAGGCCCCGATCCCCTGCCAGAGATAATCCAGTGCGCGGCTTCCCCAGTATTTTGGCTGGACGAAACTGCGCCCAAGTTCGATTGCATTTTCCAGCACATCGTCAAATCCGTCGCTGATATCACACAGATCGCTCATGTACAGCCCCTCTTTGCCCAGCCAGGAGAGGATCCATCCGCATTCGCCGATGCGGTAGGCTCCGGCGATTTCCAGCGCCTCATCGTCCCACAGAACCAAATGGTAGTAATAGCGGTCATAGGTATCTATATCGCGGGAACGTCCGGACCCTTCTCCCACTTTCCGAAACGAATATTCGCGCAGACGGCCGATTTCATTGATAATGTTCGGAGCATTTTCGTGTTCGATCAGATAGATGTGTTTGTTGTCGCTCGTCATCCCCAGCAGCTCCCCTTTGCGCAGCTCGTTCCGGATATCCTGGCGCGAGACGGGATGGGCAATCGAGCACTCCGTCGGGTAGATCCCCTTTTTTCCTTTGGCCAAGCGGAACAGATGTTTTCGAAACAGCCTCGCATGCTGTTTTTCACTCATATTGAGCGTGCTCAACGACCGGTCGCTGACCGGTTCGCCGATAACAAAATCGAAAACGCGGTTTTTTGCGGCAAACATCTCATGACTGAGCAGCAATCCCCCAAGCGGTTTGTAGATCGAAGAAGCGGCATAAAAAAGGGGGCTGTTTCGGGCTTTGATGTATACAGGGAGGATCGGGGCGGCATTGCGTTTCGCGAATTTGACGAATCCCCCTTTCCAGCTTCCCTCCCGGATACCGAACAATCCGGCCCGGGAAACTTCACCCGAAGGGAAAAAAATCACCACCTCTTCGGCACGCAGCGCATTGTCAATCTGACGCAGCGAATGTTTGGAGAGGCGGTCATTGATATTGTCCACCCCGATCAAAAACTCTTTGAGCTGAGGAATCGATCCGAGCATCTTGTTCGCCACAATCTTCACTTTTTTATCCTGTCGGACCGAACAGACCATATGGATCAGGCACAGAGCGTCCAGAGCACCCAGAGGATGATTCGCGACGAGGATCACTTTCCCCATCGAGGGGATGTTTTCAATCTGACGGTGAACGGTTTTATACGAAACGTGTAAATGTTCCAAAACCGCATTGATGAATTCCAGACCGTTTTTCTCGTCGTGATGAATCAGAAAACGGTTGATCGATTTTTCATGGGTCACCCAACGCAGGATCTCCACAACACTTTTACACACAATGCCCGGCTGTTCAAAAAGTTTCGGATAGCTTTTTCGCAATATGGATTCTGTATTCACCATGGTTTCTCCTCATAACGCAACGATTTTATCAATGCTAGATCGTGTTCATTTCAGAGTGATTACGTTTTGATTACCCCTCTGTTACGGTCGTTTGGGAGAGGCACGAAGAGAGACGATGTGAATAACTTTCACTAACAGCTGCTTAATAATTTTTTAAAATAATAAATTCCTCTTCAAATCCCTGAAACAGGCACTTTCAGCCGGTTTTAAAGCTTCCTGATTCAGGTGTAATTTAGATAAATTGATTCTGAAATTGAGAGTGATTTTTTCTATTTTCGGAGAGAATGGAGTAAGAGTTATTCACAGCGACGTCACAGTGTGAATATTACACATTTTTAAAAAAAACAGGCTGTTTTTGGAGGATTCAGAAATCTCTCAGCAGGGTAACAAATATAAACGTTTAAAAGAATCATCAATCCAAAATCATTAAGTATATCTAAGGCTCTTTGGATAAACTTCTGCCAAGCGGCCTTCCTGGTGTGTCGGCCGCGTCTCCCGTTTTACTTCACTCACTCAATCCCGTCTTTTTTTGTTTGTTTTTTTCGAGTTTGACCCGCTGGGCGTGCGTGATTGCCACCGCCATCGCGTCGGTAATGTCGAGCGGTTTTATCTCCTTGGTAATCCCCAGGATCTGTTTCACCATAAACGCCACCTGTTCCTTCGCCGCTTTGGCTTTTCCCGTCAGTGCTTTTTTGACCTGCAGCGGCGTATATTCAGCGAACATTCCGTATTCCTGCAACAGTTTAAGGGTGATCGCGCCGCGAAACTGGGCCAGTTTGAGGACCGTTTTGGGATTGTGGGCATAAAAAATATCCTCCATCGCCACCTCGTCAATCGTATGGGAAGCGAAAATCTGCTCAATCGCCTCGCACACCTGGGGTATCTGGTATTGGAGCGCCTCGCTTTTCATTTTGATAAGTCCCGCTTCCACCAGCCGTATTTTTTGACCCTCTATCGACACAATCGCATAACCACAATTGCGCGTCCCCGGATCGATCCCCAATATATTCATCCTTACCTCTTTTGCGTGTGTCGGTGTGTTGGTCACTTTGGACAGAAATTTCATTCACACCTGTGAATAGATTTCATTCACATCTTGTTTGAGCCTAATTATAGGGAAAAAAAGATATTATTCACATCTCTATTCACAGGGTAAGGAGAAGGATGAACACGATTGGCAAACAGGTATTGACCGCCCTTAAAAACGAAATCAGCGAGATCGATTACAACCGTTACATCAAACAGCTCAGTTTCGATGAAAACGAATCCAAAAGCAATCTGGCGGTTTTTTACGCCCCCAATCCGTTGATCGCCAACTGGATCCGCACCAAGTTTGCCGACAAAATCGCCCATCTTTTCGAAATCAAGACCGGAATCAAACCAACCGTGTCGATTCTCCTCAAAACCGCCAAAGTTACCTCATCGCAAACTCCCGTTTCCCCGACTCCGGTGGAGCGGCCGGCGACAGGCTCTTTACTCAACCCTTCCTATACGTTCCAGAACTTCGTTGTCGGAGGATCGAACCAGTTCGCCTACATCTCCTCCAAAGCGGTCAGTGAAAAACCGGGCGTCGTCTACAACCCCCTCTTTATCTACGGCGGGGTGGGACTGGGAAAAACCCACCTGATGCAGGCGGTCGGAAACGTCATGCTTTCCCAGGGGAAAACCGTCATTTATACCTCGGTCGAACAGTTTCTGAACGATTTTCTCCGCCACCTCAACAACAAGACGATGGACCGTTTCAAGGACAAATACCGTAAATGCGACCTTCTCCTCATCGACGACATCCAGTTCTTGAGCGGCAAGAACCAGATTCAGGAGGAATTTTTCCACACCTTCGAAGCGCTGCGCAATGAAAACAAGCAGATCATCATCACCTCCGACAAGCATCCCAAAAAAATCGGAGGACTCGAGGAACGGCTCAAAAGCCGCTTCGAATGGGGCCTCGTCGCCGACATACAGCCCCCCGAACTCGAAACCAAAATCGAGATCATCAAGAAAAAATGCGAGATCAACCGTGTACGCCTCGATAAAGACGTCATCAACTACGTCGCGACGATCATCGAGAACAACACCCGCGAGATCGAGGGGATCCTCTCCAAACTCAACGCCTATTCGCAGCTGATGGGAGTCGACATCACGATCGAATTCGCCCGCAACGTCCTCAAAGAACAGATGGCCGAAAAACGGAGCAACATCACGATCGATCTCATCATGGACACGGTAGCCAAAGAGCTCAACGTCAAACCGAGTGAAATCCGTTCCAAAAGCCGTAACAGCAACATCGTTTACGCCAGACGTATCGCCATTTATCTCTCCCGCTCCCTCACTCCCAACTCTATGCCCCAATTGGCGCAGTATTTCGGAATGAAGGACCACACGGCCGTCAGCCATACGATGAAAAAGATTCAGGAACTGATGAAAAACGATGAAGACTTCCGAATAAAGATCGACGAACTCTCCAATAAAATATCCATGGTGACCGCTGAATAAATTTTGGGTTTGTCAACCCCTTTTAAAAAAGCTATAATTCAACATGTGAATCGATGTGAATGAAAGCAAGTCTTTTGATCACATCGGTTTACCACGTACAGTAGGAGTTTGTGGGTCTTTTTCACACATTCACACCCCCTTATTACTAACTACTACAATTGATGATATAAATAATAAAAGGAGTCTTTCATGAAAATTACCGTTGACAAGTCGGTTTTGGAAAACATTCTGCTGCATCTGCAACCTTTTCTCGAAAAAAAAGATACTTCACAGATCACTTCCCATATTTTGCTTTCAACAGACGGAAGAACCCTTTTTGCCAAAGCCACCGATTATGAAATAGGGCTTTCCATTCAAACCAATGCTTTAAGTGTTGAAGAACCCGGTTCCGTAACCGCCAACGGTAAAAAACTTCTGGACATTATCCGTATCCTCAAAGACGAAGAGATTGAACTCTCTTTGGAAAAAGACACTCTCCATATCCGTCAAAAACGGTCCAATTTCAAACTCCCCACCTACAAAAGCTCCGAATTCCCGGCTTTTCCTTCTATCGAAGAAAAACCCAACATTGCCATCAATTCCCAGCTTTTGGTCGAATCACTGAAAAAAATCACCCCTGCCGCCGATACCAACAATCCGAAATTCGAACTCAACGGAGCATTGATTGATATCAAAACCAATCAGATCAATTTCGTCTCCACCGATACCCGACGCCTGGCACTGGTTCACATCGAAAGCCAAAACGACCATGAGCTCTCGATCATCGTTCCCAAAAAAGCGATCATCGAAATCCAGAAACTTTTTTCCGACAACATTGAAATCTATTACGACAACACCCATTTGATCATCAAATCCGAGGACTCTTTGTTCTACACAAAACTGATCAACGGCAAATTTCCCGACTATACCCGTATCATCCCCAAAGAAGCGCAACGCTCGATCACATTACCCAAGAGCGCTATCGTGACCGCGATCAAACAGATCACGACCATCTCGAACGATCTCAAACTCACTTTCCAGAAAGATGCCATTTTGTTTGAAAGTCTGAGCGATGACAACATCGAAGCCAAAACGGCCGTCGAAATCGACAACGGATTTGATACCCCGTTTATTCTGGCGATCAACAGCCGCTACATCCTGGACTTCCTCGGACAGATCAATACCCCTGAATTCATCCTCGAAGCCAACGAATCCAATCAGCCTTTTGTTTTGAGAGAGAACAATTTCAAAACCATCGTCATGCCGATCGTAATTTAACCTTTCAGCACTCTTTTGGATCCCCTTGGAGGGGATATCTCTCGTAAAACCTTCTTTTTAGTTTAAATCCGATAAAATAAAGCCATTTAACACGCTAATCGCGGGAGCAAACATGGAACAAAACTACGGTGCCAGCAATATTAAAGTCCTGAAAGGGCTTGAAGCAGTCCGGAAAAGACCCGGTATGTACATCGGTGATACCGGCCACCGGGGACTCCACCACCTCATTTACGAAGTTGTTGACAACTCGATCGATGAAGCGATGGCGGGGCATTGTGATACGATTTCGGTAACACTGACCAAAAACGGTACTGCCATCGTCAGCGATAACGGACGGGGTATTCCGACCGATATGCACCCCACGGAAGGGATCTCTGCCGCAACCGTCGTTCTGACCGTTCTGCACGCCGGGGGAAAATTCGACAAAGACACCTATAAAGTCTCGGGCGGTCTGCATGGGGTAGGGGTATCGGTCGTCAACGCCCTCTCATCCGATCTGAAAATGACGATTTTCCGCGAAGGTCAGATCCATGAGCAAAATTTCAAATGCGGTATCCCCCAGGAACCGCTCGCCGTTACTGGAACCACCCGTAAAAAAGGGACAACGATCGAATTTGCTCCCGATCCGTCGATCTTTACCGAAACGGTTACGTTCGATTACGATTATCTGGCCAAACGGTTCCGCGAACTGGCCTATCTCAATCCGCGCATTACGATCATTTTCAAAGACGAGCGCAACGGCGCCAGCAACACCTACCATTTCGAGGGGGGAATCAGCCAGTTCGTCTCCGATGTGAACAAAAAAACGGTGGTGGCAACCCCGTTTGCCTTCAGCGAACGGATCGAAGATATCGAAATGGACATCGCATTGATGTACAACGACAGCTACGACGAAAAAACCTACACGTTTGTCAATAACATCAACACCCCCAATGGCGGTACCCATGAAGCCGGCTTCCGTGCCGGTCTGACACGGGTCATCTCGAACTACAACAAGCAAAACGGCAACGCCAAAGAAAAAGATGTGCCCCTCACCGGC
>JAFGUJ010000166.1 GCA_016938595.1 Campylobacterales bacterium
AGCCTCTACTGGCGTGACACCTGTTTCCCCGACAAAACGCTCGAAATCTACTCTCCCGAACTGGACGGCGATCTGGTGGCGTCGCTGGTTGATTTTCCGTATCCTGAACTCTTTGAACCGTATCGGAACATTATCACTGATCTCTCCGCCGGGGGAGGATACGAGGACGAACGGACGCGCATCACGGTGGAGATCACCGATGCGCGCAAAGCGATGCGGGAACTGGAAGAGGGGTGGGACGTGTGCTACCAGGACGCTTTCAGCCCCTCGGTCAATCCGGTGCTGTGGACGAGGGAATATTTTGCCGATGTGGCGCGGCTGATGGGGGAGGATGGGATCGTGACGACGTATTCGACGGCGCTGGCCACCCGTTTGGCGTTATACGAAAACGGACTGGGTGTCTATCTCAATGCGGGGGAGGGGTACCGCAACGCGACGATCGCTACGCGCCGGGAACTTTCGGGATTTGAGAAGGTCGATATGGAGCACAAGATACGGTGCAATCCCTCGGCGCGGCCGCTCAGCGACGAAAATCCGGTTCTCTGAGGCGGTAACGGAGGATCAGCTGGCGGAGACGGTTTTGGTTGAAGCGCCAGAAGTGGTTCGGATCGAATGCGGGATGTTCGGTCATTTTTTGAAAGAGGGCCTCTTCGTCGAGCGAGGGGTGGTCCCGGTCGGTTTCGATCATGATCCGCTCCAGCAGTTCGACCGATTCGGGAGTCGTGTCATCGTCGGCGAGGCGGGTTTTGGGGAAAAAGAGGTAGAGCTTCCATACCGAGAGCCCCAGCGCCCCCGCGAAAGAGGCAAGCATGATCCATTCAACGGTGTTCATATCAATAGAGGGCGCTGATACGGTCGATGTCGTTCCAGCTCATTTTTTTGTTTTGGGATGCGGTGAGGATATGGCGCATATAGCGGGCGAAGACGTCGGTTTCGATGTTGACGCGCGTCCCTTTCTGGTAGGTGCCGAACAGCGTTTCGCGCATCGTGATGGGGATGATCGTGAGGCGGAACGCGTCATCGTAGACGTCGTTGACGGTGAGGCTCACACCGTCGATCGTGATCGAGCCTTTGGGCGGTATCAGGGGGATGAATTCGCTTTTCACGTCGATGATTACGTCGTAGCTGTTGCCGTTGTCGGTGATGGAGCGGACCGTTCCGACCGTGTCGACATGCCCCTGGACGATGTGTCCCTCGAACCGGTCCCCCATTGCCATGGCCGGCTCGATATGGACC
>JAFGUJ010000167.1 GCA_016938595.1 Campylobacterales bacterium
ATTCGTTCCCTCATCGCCCATACCTTGGATCAGATGGCGCTGGGGGGAATGTATGACCTGATCGACGGAGGGTTTTGCCGCTACAGCACCGATGAGGCGTGGCTGGTTCCCCATTTCGAGAAAATGACCTACGACAATGCCCTGCTGTGCTCCCTCTACGCCAAAGCGGGTATCGTGTACGGTGAGGAAAAATATCTTCAGACCGCCCGCGAGTGCGCCGATTTTATGATGAATTTCATGATGGAGGATGATTTGTTCTACAGCGCCAGCGATGCCGATTCGGAGGGGGAAGAGGGAAAATATTTCGTCTATTCGTACGACGAGATCATCGATGTAATGAACCGCATCGGCGTCCCCGATACACAACAGGCGGCAAAACTCGTCGGCGCTTCACCGGAGGGAAATTTCGAAGGGCACTGCATCATCCGTCTCTCTTCTTCCCGGCGGCCCGAATGGTTCGAGCCGTTCAAAGAGGAGCTTCGCCGTCTGCGGCGAGAGCGTCTCTACCCTTTTATCGACCGCAAAATCATCACGGCGTGGAATGCAATGATGATCAAAGCGCTGTTCGTTCTGGGCAAAAGCGATGGACGCTACACGCAACAGGGTAAAAATACGCTGGCTAAACTCACAGCGTCGATGTCGGCCAATGGAGTTCTCAAACACTCGACGCTGATCCATAAAGAGGCAAAAATAGACGCCTTTTTGGAAGACTACGCCTATCTGTGTTCCGCATTGATCGAAGCGTATCAGGCGACACTGGAAGAAGCCTACCTGATCGAAGCGCAGCGGTTTGCCAACAAGGCGCTGGAACTCTACTACGAGGAGGGGAAATGGTATTTCAGCCGCGGCACCTTCACCACCGTCGGTGAAATCGACGACGGAACCTATCCAAGCGCCATGGCGGTGATGGTCGCATCCCTCTTGTCACTGGGGCTTCTGATCGATGACAAGTACCGCCGCTTTGCCTTTAAAAGCCTCGAATACATCTCGCTCAAACTGATGAAGACCCCGATCTACTATCCCACCCTGACCGCCCAGGCCATCCGCTGGCTCAACGAAGAGCGGCTCGTCAAAGCGACAAGCGAACGGCTGCTACAGCTTCGTCAACCGTTCAGCTACCCGTTTGTATTGCTCAAAAACGATGAGACACTGGAAAATTTTCTGATTTGCGGCCAAAACGCCTGTTTCTCGACAACAGACGATGCCGGAAGGATTGACGAAATACTCCGTTCGACGCTATAATCAAACCGGCATGTAAAATGTTGCACCAAGGAGCAAAAATGGGAGCAAAAAGCGCAATGGCGAAAACGGAGATCGCCGAATCCGCTAAAATCGAGGACGTCGTCCACGAAGAGCGGCGCAACAAAAACGAAGAGAAAAATGACGAACGCCGCAAAAAAGGGGATAAAGAAGAACGCCTGCCGATATGGGTCAAAAAATCGGTTCTCGAATACGAAGCGGAACTCAAAGACCTCCAGATTGAACTCCTCAAACTCCAAAATCATGTCAAGGCAGAGGGGCTCAAGATCTTGATCATTTTCGAAGGTGTCGACGCTGCGGGCAAAGGGGGGACGATCAAACGGATCACCGAGCATCTAAATCCGCGCGGTGCCCGCATCGTGGCCCTCGAAAAACCTTCCGACGTCGAAAAAACGCAATGGTATTTCCAGCGTTACACCCAGCACCTCCCCAGTTCCGGGGAAATGGTGTTTTTCGACCGCAGCTGGTACAACCGCGCCGGCGTAGAACCGGTCATGGGATTTTGCACCGAGGACGAACATCAGATGTTTCTCAACGACGTCAGCGACTATGAGCGGATGCTGGTCGATTCGGGGGTCATCCTGTTCAAATTCTATTTTTCCATCTCGAAAAAAGAGCAGGCCAAACGGTTCAAGGAACGCAAAACCGATCCTCTCAAACAGTACAAACTCTCCCCCGTCGATGCCAAATCCCAGGAGCTCTGGGACAAATACATCGAGGCCAAACACTCGATGCTCAGAGCGTCACACACCGGAATCGCCCCCTGGATCATCATCCGTTCCGACAACAAAAAAAAAGCGCGCCTAAACTGCATCAAACATATTCTTTCCAGCATCGACTATCCGACCAAAAATCCGCCCGATCTGGCGACGTCCAAAAAAATCATGGTGTGGGGCGGTGAAGAGATCAATCTGATGGATGCGGCCAGACTGAATGAGGAAAGGACGGGGAGAAAAAAATAAGCGGGGAATAAAGCCTGCCTCTTCCGAGGCAGAAACCTATTTCAGAAAATTCAGAATTTCCGTTTCGATGTTCTCTTTGTCAATCACCGTAGACTGCGTGACAGGCTTGCTGAACAGCCCCTTGATCATGTCCGGGATCGGCGTGCTGGCCATTGCGGAGATTGCCTCGAGCGCATCGATATCGCGTGCTCCCGTTTCGCCGCTCAGTGCGTTCGCAATCGTCGGAGAAAATTTCGTCCACTCCGCCGTCGAATAGACAATCGTTTTGAGAGGAAGGGTCGCGCAGCAGTCGTACGCCTTGAAGCAGGTCGCCGTATGCGGATCCATCAGGTAGCCGCCGTCAAACGCCTCTTTGATGTACCCTTTCCCCTCTGCCCCGTTGCAGTAATCGGCAGCGAACATGGCCTGAAGCTTCATCGTCTCATCGTCGCTCAGGGCGTAGAAACGCTCGCTTTCCAATCCCTGCATCAGCTCTTTGGTCCGCTCCGGCCCCAACAGATCGAATAAAATCCGTTCAACGTTGCTGGAGATCAGGATATCCATTGCCGGGGAGGTTGTCGGGATCACTTTTTCACCGCGCAGGTCGTAGCGTCCGGTATTGATGAGGCGTGTAAGGACGTTGTTTTCATTGGAAGCAATAATGATCTTCTCGACCGGCAGCCCCATTTTGGTCGCATAATAGCCGCCCAGGGCATTTCCGAAATTCCCGCTGGGAACGTCGAGGTAGACTTTTTCCCCCATCGTAATAACGTTCTGGCGCACCAGTTCGAGGTAGCTGTGGATATGGTAGATGATCTGGAAGATGATCCGCCCGAAATTGACTGAATTGGCCGCCGAAAGGGAGATATTCTTGGCTTTTAGGGTATCTTTGAACGTTGCCGAGCCCAACAGCCGCTTCAGCGCGCTCTGGGCATCGTCAAAGTCCCCCTTGATACCGATCACTTTGAGATTTGCAGCATCCTCGGTCACCATCTGCAGCCGTTGGACATCCGACGTCCCGCCGTCGGGATAGAGGCACACCACACGGACGTTGGGGCGGTTTTTGAAGGTCTCCAGCGCTGCAGGGCCCGTGTCGCCGCTTGTTGCGGCGAGGATCAGGTACTCTTCTCCGCGCTTTTGGGCGATGGAGCTTAGCACGACGCCAAAAGGCTGCAGCGCCATGTCTTTGAACGCGCGGGTCGGCCCGTGGTAGAGTTCGCTGACATACAGGTCGTCCCGAACTTTTACCACCGGAACGGGATTGGACGGATCATCAAACTTGTCGTACAGCGACAATGCCTCGTCGATGACAGACGGCTCGATATCAATATCCAGCGTCGTGAGCAAATCTTTTGCCAGCTCTTTGTACGACGAGTTCAGATGTTTGGTCAGAAACGCTTCACCCAGCATGGGGAACTCTTTAGGGACATACAATCCGCCAAACGAGGCGATGGGGCTTAGAATCGCTTCTGAAAAGGTGATCTCTTGAGAATGTTTTCCGTCATTTCCGCGTGTTTCTATAAATTTCATCGTGTCACTTTGTAAAATTTTTGTGCGATTATAGCAAAGAGCCTCTCATGGCTGGCTTAGAAAAAAGAAAGAAAAAAGGAGATTTTTGTTGAAAAAGAGTGGTGCGGCCGAGAGGACTTGAACCTCCACAGCGTTTCCGCCACTAGAACCTGAATCTAGCGTGTCTACCAATTTCACCACGACCGC
>JAFGUJ010000168.1 GCA_016938595.1 Campylobacterales bacterium
ACAGTCGAATTCCCTGCGCGTGTCAAACATATTGATTTTCTCCAGGACGACACGGCGGCACTCCAGCGCTTCACGAGGCCCTACGACAATCTGATTCGTCTCCGGACGGATCTCGACGACGAAATGGGGATCATGCGCACCGTGTACGGTAAACCCTTTACGTTTGCCGATCGTATAGTGCATATACCCTTTGTGTTTTCCGACCACATTCTCCTCAAGATCGAGCACTTCCCCTTCCTGATCAACCGGAACATAGGGTTTGAGAACATCCATGTAGGTGGTTTCGACAAAGCAGATCTCGCTCGATTCCCCCTGCGAGGCAAACGACTCCAGCCCCGGTATCGACGCGGCGAACGCTTTGATGTCGCTTTTGCGTTTTTCCCCCAGCGGGAAGAGGAGCCGTGGGACAAGGGCGGGATCAATGTAAAAGAGAAAATAGCTCTGGTCTTTCGTATCGTCGTGCGCCTGCAGGAGGTATTGGCCGTCATGACGGATATAGTGTCCGGTCGCGACGTAATCGGCACCGATCTCATCGGCGAAGGCGACCATCGCACCGAATTTGATGTTACGGTTGCACAGTGCACACGGATTGGGGGTTTTCCCCTCACGATAGGTTTCGATAAAGGGGGTAAACACTTTTTCGTTGAACTTCTCCTGCAGATCGAGGACGTGCAGTTTGACCCCGGCAAAATCGGCCGCTTTCTGGGCCCGCGCCTGATGGATCTCATGGTAGCCGGGCTTGGAATGGAGTTTCATGTAGACACCCTCCACCTCGTATCCCTGTTCTTTGAGAAGGAGGGTCGAAACAGTCGAATCGACTCCGCCGCTCATTCCGATCAGAACTTTTTTCCCCATCAGGCGTCTTCCCCTTTCACAGCGTGTTTGTCGGCGATATAGGAGGTGAGGCTTTCGTAATATTTGGTATCGGAAAGCCCCTGCTCTTCGAGTGCGAGGATCTGGGAAATAAGCGATTTTTCGATCTCCGTCACAACCAGATACAAATCATCCGTCAGCGTAAAGAAATTCATATCCTCCTCGTCAATCATCCCCTCAGCCAAAAGCTTGCCCCGTATAAAATCCATCAGGGGAGCGTAGAATTCGGTTCCGATCAAAAAAAGCTTTACCCCCGTCACCTTTCGGGTCTGAATCAGCGTCAACGCTTCAAACAGCTCATCCAGGGTCCCGAATCCTCCCGGGAAGATGACGTAGGCCATCGAATACTTGACCAGCATCACCTTGCGCGAGAAAAAGTAGTCGAAGCTTCGCCCTTTGGTCAGGTAATGGTTCGGCTGCTGCTCCGTCTCGAGGTCAATGTTCAGGCCGATCGATTCGACCTCGTGATGCTGGTACGCTCCCCGGTTGGCCCCTTCCATCACCCCCGGACCGCCGCCGGTCATGACATTGTATCCCCGCGATGCGAGCTTATCGGAGAGCTGCATCGCCTGGGTGTAATAGGGGTGATTTTCATCGACGCGGGCGCTTCCGAAAATCGTCACGGTCGGGCCAAGATCGCCCAGCTCGTCAAATCCCTGGACGAAATCGGCGATGATTTTAAAGACACTCCAGACGTCTGCGGATTTGATGTCTTTGATGTAACGGCTGGATGCCTCTTTTTTCCCGTTGGTTCTGCGCCCCATTCCTACCCTTTCAACTTGTTCAGACGGTCCCGTTTCGTTCCGATCGAGGTAACCTGAACGCCGAAATTTCCGTCCACAATGACCACTTCTCCCTGCGCGATTACATTATCGTCCACCAGGATATCGAGCGGATCATTGGCCAGCTGATTGAGCTCGATGACGGAGCCGATATCCATACTGAGGACATCTTTGAGCAACATTTTTTTCTTTCCGATACGGACCCGCACCGGCAGCTTTACATCCATGATCAGCGAGATGTTTTTCATCTCCGCTTCTTCGAGCTTGACGGCTGGCTCCTGGGCAGGGGCATCAAAAATATTCCCCGATGGTTTGCCCGGGGTGAAGGTCTCCGCTTTCGGGCCGCTCAGAGCGTCGTTGATCGCCGCATCGATCGCCAGCATGATCAGCGAATTGATCGGTCCCATCGCGAAGGTAAAGACGAACATCTTGGCGTATCGGTCAAGCGTGACGTCGCCGTTTTCCTCAATGAAATCGCCTCTTTCAGGCTTGATTGTCAACTTCGGAAGCTCTTTTTGCGAGGAGAGCGTCGTGCTCATTGCCCCCACGATATTGGAGACAATCTCTTTGAGGGCATCAATGTCCTCATCCGACATCGCATCCTGCCCTTCCCCTTCGCCGCCGAGCATCATATCGCCCAGCGCCGTCGCCAGCTGCGGAGGCATCATGACGACCCCCCGTCCGGAGGCATCGCCGCTGAAGCCGATATGGACCAGTGCAATGGGGGGGATGACGTTGGAGACAATCGAGATATCTTCCGCCTCTTTCAGCTCGATTTTCGGGGTCTGTCCCGTCAGTCCTTCGATAGTGGCAACCGCTTCGGCAGCAAATATACCCGCAAAATCACTCATCTTCATCCTCCTCATCCTCTAATGGCCCGTGAATCATCTCTTTGACACCGCTGATACGCGCTTTGCGTTTGAGCTCGAATTCTCTCAGGGCCCGTTTGACCGCATCTTTTTCGGTATCGATAATCGACGTGATCTGAATCGATTTTCGAAAGCGCCGCAGTCCCATCTGTCCGACGAAACGCTCTTTGCCATCGACACTGATGCCGACGATATCATCGGCCGGGACGCTGAGGCGGATAATATCTCCCTCTTTGAGTTCCAGCAGCTCATGCAGGCTCAGCTCTGCCTGCCCGAGATTGACTTCGACGTTGACGTGGGCTCCCCCAAGCAGTACCTGGAGTTCCTGATTCCGGCTTTTTTTCGAACTGGTCTCGTTCAGCATCAGATCGCGGCTCGCCAGCTTTGGCAGGATCGGCTCCAGAGCGATAACCGGGTAACAGATGTTCATCATCCCCGAACTGTGACCGATAATGATCTCCATGACCACCATGACGACGATTTCGTTCTGTGCGACGATCTGAACGACATTCGGGCTCGATTCTTTCGACTCCACCTGCGGATAGAGATCGGTCACGGGGCCCCACGCCTCGCGGAGCGTCGCCATCATCACCCGCAAAATCGTCTCGAAAAGCGAGAGTTCGATATCGGAGAACTCCCGGTTCGTCTCGAACGGCTCCCCTTTTCCTCCCAGAATACGGTCCAGCATCGGGAAGGCGATCGAAGGGTTGATCTCCAAAACCCCGTTTCCTTCCAGCGGCTTCATCGAAAAGACGTTGAAGCTGGTGGGATTGGGAAGCGACATCAGAAACTCCCCGTAGGTCATCTGGTCGACCGAATGGAGCTGTATCTCGACAATGGAGCGCATGATCGCCGATATCTGCGATGCGATGGAACGGGCCATTTTGTCGTGGATCCCCCGAAACGCCCGCAGCTGCTCTTTGGAAACCCTGTTGGGGCGCTTGAAATCATACAGGGTTATCTGACGCTGCGGGAAAAGGTTCTCTTCCCCCGCTTCGAGTGCTGCATCTCCCTCGTCATCTACGACGTCTAGCAGTGCATCGATCTCTTCTTGCGATAGAATATCGGCCATTATCGTCCCCCTACCGCTTCTTTGATCCGCCGGATCACCGATTTATGGATCTGCGAAATGCGCGATTCGGTGATGTTGACGATTTCGCTGATCTCTTTGAGGGTCAGCTCTTCGAAATAGTACAGCTGGATGATCATCTGCTCCCGTTCGTCAAATCCCATCAAAACATCCTTTATCGCTTCGATCAGATCTTCATGTTCTATCCTCTCCAGCATTCCGCTCTCTTCCGGGGTCCCCAGCTGATCGTCGAGGGGCATGACGGTATAGATGTCCGACGCGATACGCGCTTCGTGAATTTTTTCTTCTTCAATGCCGAGTATCCGGGCAAGCTCGGCATCGCCCGGTTCCTCGTCATGGTCGGCGAGATACATTTCGATCGCCTGATCGATCTCCTTGATCAGCTTGCGGCTGGAGCGGCTGACCATATCGAGGGAGCGGAGGTAGTCTAGCATCGCCCCGTATACCCGTGTTTTGGCATATCCCCAAAACGAATCGTTCTGGCTCTCGTCGTAGCGGCGGGCCAGCTTGACCAGCTCTTCCGTCCCGATCGCACACAGATCCATATAGTCGATCGAGCTGGGAAGCCGCTCTTTGAGGCGGAACGACATCGCCTTGACCGCGGGAAGATACTGGATGGCGAGCTGGTCTTCCTGGTGTTTCAACTGTTCGCTGTAGACATTCGCTCCGCTCATTTGGCTCTCCGTGGCTCTTCTTCTAACAATTCGGCTTTGTGGGCATAAAACGCATCAACGAACTGCTCGCGCTTATTGATCTCACGAACAAAGAAATCGAGATTGTGCTCGTGGCTTTTTTTCGGAAACGGATGGGCTTTGACCCCCAGCGTCTGAAAATAAAATCCGACGCATACATGGGCAAAAAGATAAAAAAACACGGTCACGAGAATCACCAGCCACAGAAAATTCTCTGCGTCTGTTGCTTTCAGCACCCCAAAAACGATACCGATGAAAAACCCCTGTACCGTCAGGAAAGAGACAAAATTCGAACCCCGCATTTTTTACTATCCTCACCTTCGCTCTCAGCTCAAAAAGGAGATTTGGCTTAACCCCCTGCAGAGGTCAAAAATGCTCCATCAGCCGTTTAAACAGCCCGCCCAAGCCACTCTCTTTAGGGTCTACCAGCACATTCCGTTCCAATTTACGGGCCAACCGCTTGACAATCATCTCCAATTCCTGCGTCGGCGCCGCCACCGGAAAATCGCGGGAAAAAAGGGCCCGTTTTTTGACGCTCGCTGAAATTTTGGGATCGCTGGAGACCTGCCCCAGAAAATTGAGCCGGAGGTTCCCACCGATATTGGCGCTTGCCACCTTGTTGATCTTCTCGAACAGCCCTTCGGCTTCCTTCGCGGAACGGACCTGGTTCATGATCACGTTGATCTCGTTGCGCAGGCGCGAGGTGACCTTGATCGTCGCGTAGGCGTCGGTAATGGCCGCGGGATCGGGGACCGTGACGACGATCACATCGTCGCAGGCCCGCAGGAAAAGCTGTATATGTTCTCCGATCCCGGCACCCGTATCGATGATCATGACGTCCAGATCATCCAGCACCCCCGCTTCCTCCATGAACCGCTCGAACAATCCCCCCGATGCGTATTTGAAAATCTCTTCCCCGCTCTCTCCGGGGATCAGGAGCAGATTCTTCTCGATCGGGACAACGATCTCCTCGACGCTGGCTTCCCCTTTGAGGACGTGGAGAATGTTCTTCTGGATCTTGACGTTGAACATGACATCCAGATTCGCCAGCCCGATATCGGCATCGAATATCCCCACTTTCAGGCCGTACTTGGCCATCAGATAGGCCATGTTGGAGCTGATCGTGCTTTTGCCCACCCCCCCCTTGCCGCTTGTGATCGCGATAAAACGGGTTTTTTTAGCCGTCGTGCGGCGATTCTGGTTGACGAGCGCTTCAAGTTTGGCGGCTTGGTGGTTCATACGTGCTCACCTTTGCGAAATCCGTTCAGGAGACAGTCGACCAGAAAATCACTCGTCGCGACGACCAGATCTTCTGGCACTTCCTGTCCGACCGAAAAATAGCTGACCGGCACTTTCGTTTCGTACACCAACGAAAAGATGTTCCCGAAACCGCGTGTTTCGTCGAGCTTGGTGAACATCATCGTATCGATCCCCAGCGGCGCGAAGTTGTCGTACGTCGCCTTGAGGTCTTCGTATTTGATCGAGCTGGGGAGGACGAGGACGACGTCGACGCTGTATTCGGTGTTGTTCCCCCGCAGACACTCGTAAATCTTTTCGATTTTTCCTTTGTCGTAGGGCGAGGAACCCATCGTATCGATCAAAATGTAGTCGCTGTAGCGCAGCGCGTTGAGAGCGCTGGAAAATTCGGGAGGATCGACGACCGTCTCGATCCCCAGTTTCATCATCCGGGCGTACTGCATCAGCTGTTCGACCGCACCGATACGGTAGGTGTCGAGGACGACGAGCCCCACTTTGTATTTTTTCTCCAGCAGATACGAAAAGCGTGCCGCCAGCTTGGCGATCGAGGTCGTTTTCCCCACCCCGGTCGGGCCGACAAGCATGATCACTTTCTTGGCACCGTTTTTGGGCGGCGTCTCGAGGCGTACCGGGATCATCTTGCGCATCAGCACCTGAAAATAGCGCTTCACCGTTGCGGAATTCTCGCGCATCTTCGAGGGCATATGCTCCAGAGTCAGCCGCATAATCTCATCCAGATGAGACTGATCCATCCCGCTCTGACGCGCCAGGCGGTAGATCTCGGCAAATTCGGGGGGTATCGGAGTCTCCATTCGGGGAGCCTTTTCGCTCCAGAACATGTTCTGGATCAGCTTGACCTTGTCCCCGAGCTTCTCGATCTCCTCTTTGATCCGCTTCATGTCTTCGCTCTCGGCAAGGGGAGCCTGTTTTTGGGGTTTCTCCTCTTCGGTCACTTCGGCGATCTTGGAGATCTGCCGGGCGGCTTCGGAGATGTTGTAGAGGACATCGCTGCTTTTTTGGGTGAGAGGACGCTGTTTCGTCAACGGCTCTTCCATTTTTGCCTTGGCTCTTGGGGGAGTGTTCTCTTCCACACCGACGACGATTTCGTACAGGGCGCTTTTGCCGAGCGACTTTTTCTGTATTTCGCGGGTCTCGATCAGCATCGCCTCTTCGCCCACCTCCAGCTGCGCTTTTTTGAGCGCTTCGGCAGGGGTAGCACCGCTAAATGTCAAGATTTTCATATCGTCTCCGTAGAGTATGTCCTGCTTTGGGCAAGCTTCTCAAAGGTATTGTCACACTCGGCCTTTCGTGCCAATGGGGATGGGGAATCACGAGTTCTTTATGCCGGACTCTCCGATTTGCAAAGAATATGATATCCAAATCGAGGGTCCTTGGTGCGTTGGGGAAACTGCGTTTGCGCCCGAAGTGTTTTTCGATTCTCCACACAAGCCGAAGAAGCGCTCTGGGTTCCAGTGACGTCGCAATCTCAATCACCGTATTGTCAAAATCGCTTTGATCCGCATATCCGAATGGCGGATTTCTCAGAATCGCTCCGCTCCGAAGGGGCTGCAGGAGTGAGAGCCTTTGCAGATAGCCCCACAGATGCTCCATCCGGCGTCTCGTATCCCCGACATTCCCCCCCACCCCGATTATGACGCGGTAGCGGAATCCCGAAGCGGTGCCGAGCCGTTTCGGGAAGTTGGGGGTTTTGCAGAGCGTATGCCGGTTATCGAGCTTGCGGCACAGCATCATCGATCAGGCTTCAGCCGTCCCCTGCTGTTGTTGCGTTGCCTGGCGCATCGCATTGATTTCGCTGAGGATCTGCATCATCCCCATCATCGCCAAATGGTATCCGAACGGTCCGAATCCGATCACGGAAGAAGTGCACACCGGTGCCGTCATGCTTTTCTGGCGGAACTCTTCGCGGCGGTAGATGTTGCTGATGTGCACTTCGATCGTCGGCAGGTTCACCGCCGCGATCGCGTCGCGGATCGCGATAGAGGTGTGGGTATAGGCGGCGGGATTGATGATGATCCCGTCCGCATCGCCGTAACACTCCTGGATACGGTCAACGATCTCCCCCTCCAGATTGCTCTGATAAAACTCGATCTCGACACCGTTTTGGGTTGCCACATCTTTCATTTGCGCATGGATCTGTTCCAGACGCATCGGACCGTAGACCGACTGTTCCCGGACCCCCAGCATGTTGAGATTCGGCCCTTGGATTACGACTATTTTCATTGTATACCTTGAAATCTGTATTTTAGGGGTAGATTATATGGGGTTCTAGTTTATAAGCAACTAAATTACGTTACGGTTGGTGGGATTCGACCCGGTTCCGCCCGTTCGTCTTGGCCCGGTACAATGCGCTGTCGGCCCGGCTGACCAGACTCTCCTGCGTATCTCCGGGCACATAGACGCTGACGCCGAAGGAGGCGGTAACACTCCCCACCTCTTCGGGATGGAGTTCTTCGACGGCTTTGCGTATTTTTTCCGCAACGTATTGCGTTTTGGCCAAATCGACATCGGGGAGAAGGCATACAAACTCTTCCCCTCCCCACCTTGCCAGTACGTCGCCCGTGCGGATCGTCTCCGAAATCGTCTGGGCGACACTCATCAGCACCCTGTCGCCGCTCTGGTGGCCGTAGGTATCGTTGACCCGTTTGAAATGGTCGATATCGGCGATGATGAGACCGAACGTCCGCGCATTGTCCCAATGGCGCCGGAGGATCATCTTTTCAAACACCTCGTTGAATTTGTGGCGGTTGAAGAGCTTTGTCAGCGGATCGGTGATCGAGAGAAGCTCGATCCGCTTTTTGTCGCTGATGTCGTGAAAGATCACCGTATAGCCCGGGCACTCCCCCTCCTCGCTCAGAGGGGTGACCACCGCATCGAACCATACCCTCTCCCCTCCGGAAAGGATCGCTTTGACCTCTCCCGACCACCGCTGGCGGCGTTTGATCGCTTCGCGTATGTGCACGGGATCAAAATCGAGTTCCTCTTCCCCGAAAACAAACCCCAGACGATGCCCCACGACATCCGCTTCAGGATAACCGAAAAACTCTACAAACGCTCGGGTCACTTCCAGAATCCGGCACTCCGTATCGATTTTGGCGATCAGGAGATTCGCATCGATGATCATTTTGTCACGATGAAGTTCCGCATTGAGCTCGGCGATTTTATGCATCTGAGACTGCTGCGTCAGCTTCAGCTCGTGAAGATCGCTGATATCGTAGATGGAGACCATCACGAGAGACTCTTCGGGAACATAGGGGGAGATCGTCACCTGCAGCTGCATGTTTCGCAGCAGCGAAGTCGTGATTTTGGTGCGGGGGATCTCGATGAAGCGGTTTTGGAGCGACGCGTCGTAAAATGTGGGAGAGTTGAGCCGCAAGGTGGTACGGATTTTTCGGGCAAATACATGGTAATCAATCTGCGGATAGAAAGAGCGTAGATTTTTCCCGATGATATCCGACGCGGCGATCGTCGTATTGATCTCGAGCCACTGGTTCCAGTAGCGGACGTCAAAATTTTCATCCACGATCATCACCCCGATTTCCAGGGCATCCAGAAGAATATTGGGATAAGGGATGGTCACCATCAGGCGTAAAGTTCCTCCAGCTTTCGGTCGATCAGCGCTTTGAGGCTGTCGATCATCTCGTCTTTGGTCAGGATGAATATCTGCCCGTTGATGTTGTGGTTTTGAAACTCCATCCGGGTATTGATGATGATAATGCTGTGGTAGTTGAGCAGGTCTTCCGGGCTGATCAGGTCATTGCCCGCAATCAGATCGGTAGAGGGGACGAAGAACTGTACTTTCGTATTAAGCTCCTCCGTCAGCCGGCTGATGATTGTCGCGCTGAGGATATTGGTCAATTCAACCACCGCATCGAGGATGTCTCCGTCGGAGGGTTGGGTGACATCGTAGAGATGATGCCCGAGGTTCAGCGCCGATTCTTCGGAGATGACAAACAAAAACTCGCCGCTGAAAAAACCGCCGAACAGCTGTTTCGTGACGTAATGGCGCTGATTGTCCGGGATGGCGCTGCGGATGTACTCATGCAACCCCTCCATGTCGCTGATCAGAATTTTAGGGATGTGCATTTTTCCAAACGCCTGCAGCAAATCGGCGATGCTTGCCGTGGCGTTCCCCATCGCGATGTTCATCAGCTCCCTGAGAATATCGAGGTGGTCTTCTGAAAATTCTCTCTGCTCCATGACGCCTCTTTAAATCGATAGTTGCTGCAATACCGACGCCATTTTGTCAACGTTGATCGGTTTGGGGACCATCATTTTTGCCCCGAGGGCGAGGACCATTTCCTGTGCCTGCGTCTGAATGTCGGCGGATACGACTACCACCTGTGCTTTGGGATTGATCTGCATGATCTCTTTCAACGCTTCGTAGCCGTCCATGACCGGCATCGTCAAATCGAGAAAAACGGCGCTCGGGCGGTGCTCTTTGAAGAGTTCGACGGCAACCAGACCGTTTTCCGCTTCCAGAATCTCGACGCCAGGTTCCAATTCTCTAAGGGTTTTGATCAGAAAAAGGCGCGCCAGTTTCGAATCGTCCACAACGAGTATTTTCACGTTTTCCCTTTTACTACAGCATATTTATGCATATTATAACGCAGCGCCCTTTAAAGGGTTCTGCTATACTTTCCGTTTCAAACCAAAAGTCTTAAAGGCTGCACGTGACCATCCTTCTTTGTGACGCCGTTTTTACCGACGGAAAACTCCTTCGCGATCACGGAATCGTATTTGATCAGACGATCCTGGCCCTCAAACCCAACGAGCAGCTTCGTACCGAATACGGCGAACAGTGCCAGGAAATGGGGAAAGGGTCGCTGATCCTCCCCGGCCTCATCAACCCCCACGTCCACCTGGAATTCAGCGCCAACCGCTCAACGCTCGATTACGGCTCCTTCATGCCCTGGCTTCAAAGCGTCATTTCCCACCGAGACGACCTGATCAACGGCTGCGAGGAGGAGTGCATGGGCGCCGCCGTACGCCAGATGCTCGACAACGGCATCACCGCCTTCGGTGCGGTCAGCTCGTACGGATTTGATCTGGACGCCTGCGCCAATGCCCCCCAGAAAGTCGTCTATTTCAACGAGCTGATCGGCTCGGACCCCGCCATGGCCGATGCACTGTACATGAATTTTCAGGAGCGGCTGTTTGCGTCACAGGCGGTCGCGCGCACAGGGTTTTATCCCGCCGTCGCCATCCACTCCCCCTACTCGGTCCACCGCATCCTGATCCAAAAAGCGCTCGCCTACGCCAAAGCCCACCGTCTCCGCGTCACCGCCCACTTCATGGAGAGTACGGCCGAGCGGGAGTGGCTGGATGACAACAGCGGGGCGTTCAAACCCTTTTTCGAGAATTTTCTGCGCCAGAACCGCGCCGCCAATACCCCGCTGGACTTTCTGAAGTGCTTCGAGGAGGTTCCGACCCTCTTTACCCACGCCGTTCACGCCAAGAGCGAAGAGCTGGCCGCCCTGCGCGAGGGGAACCATACGGTCATCCACTGCCCGATTTCGAACCGTCTGCTGGGCAACGGTGCCCTCGATCTGGGCCGGCTCGAGCGGGAGAATATCCCCTGGGTGTGCGGCACCGACGGCCTGAGCTCCAACTACACCCTCGATCTCTTCGAAGAGATGAAAATCGCCCTGTTCATGCATCACGGCCACGAT
>JAFGUJ010000169.1 GCA_016938595.1 Campylobacterales bacterium
AGTCCCGTCGAGCTGAACCTGATGGACAAGGACCTCTCCAATATCTACATCGCACAAAAGTACGGCACGAAGATCATCCTCGTCGCCGACATCGAACGCGGCGGAATCTTCGCCTCGATCTGGGGGGTCTACAACCTCCTCCCCGAAAACTTGCGCGCGAACGTCATCGGTGTCATCGTGAACAAATTCCGCGGCGACCGGAGCCTGTTTGACGAGGGGGTGAAGATCATCGAGGAGCGGTTCGGCATCCCCGTGCTGGGGGTCCTCCCCTATCTCCCCCTTAACCTCGGGTTCGAAGACTCCCAGAGCCTCAGAAACTTCGTCCAGAACAAACCCCACCCCGCCCAAAAAATCGGGATTATCGCCTACCCCACGATGAGCAACTACAACGATTTCGAGCCCCTCATCGCCGATGAGACCATCTTCGTCGAGTTCATCACCTCCAATGTGGCGCTGGAAAGTTTCGACCTCATCATCCTCCCCGGGAGCAAACGGGTGATCGAGGATTTGCGGTGGCTGAAGAAAACGGGGCTGTTTGACGCCCTCAAAGAGCGGAAAAAAGAGATACTGGGGATTTGCGGCGGGTATCAGATGATGTTTCAAAACATCCTCGACGAGAAGTGCGTCGAGACGGCGGAACCGAGCTGCGAAGAGGCTCTGGGGTTTATCGACGACGTCATCGTGTTTCAAAAAGAAAAAGTGCTGAAAAAGGGTGAATACACCCTATTCGGTAAAACAGTACAGGGATTTGAAATTCATCACGGAGTGAGTGAAAAATATCCGTTATCCTACGAAAAAGACCACCTCAGGGGGACGTTTGTTCACGGACTTTTTGAAGATGAGACGTTTGAAGTATATAAGAAAAAAACGATCAACGGTTTCATCGCCACGATGAGAAACGAAATCGATATGGAGAGGATTTTGGAACATGTCGTATAGAAAATGGTTCGACGCCCACGCGGCCAAGCACGCCGCCATCATGGCAAAACTTACCCATTTGAGCGACGACGAGGTGATCGAATACTTCCGGTTCGAGAACATGGTAGAAAAAGAGCCAGCATTCTGCCCCCTTTACGCGGAGAATAAAAAATGCCACGACACGGAGGAGCTCAACTGCTACCTCTGCGCGTGCCCGAACTTCCGGTTCAACGACTCGGGATTCGAGACGGTGGCGGGGACAACCCTCTACAGCACCTGTTCGATCGAGAGCCCCGACGGGGACCGCTACGTCACCGAAACTGCCATCCACCAAAACTGCGCCGGGTGCATCGTCCCCCACCGCGA
>JAFGUJ010000170.1 GCA_016938595.1 Campylobacterales bacterium
ACCAACACGTGCGATTTCGACTGGGGAAACAGCCAGAACACGGCGACCGAACCTCTGAACGGCGAGGGATATCCTAGCACTCTGAACGAGGGGAATGATCCTTTCGGCAAACTGTTTAAAAACCCTACAAAAGAGTGGACATCCTATCCGTGCGGTGCTAGTACATGCTACAAAGGGCCGGCGACAAACGGTGGGGCGAAAGACCGCAACCTCCCCGGCAAGCCCGAAGGGGATGATTACTGGGAATACAACGCGACGTCCGGAACGTTCAAGCTGATAGAACCTTGAACAGCGCAACAGTTGAGTATAAGTGGGGAATAGATTCCCGCCTGCGCGGGAATGACGGAGATTATGCGGTAGGCAGCTGCGGCCCGGCAGCGGAGTAGTCGAAATCGCTCTGGCCGTCGATGTATTTGTTGAAGTTCTCGATGAACATCGCCGCAAGACGGTCGCGTGTTGTGTCGAACGCCTCTTTGTCTTCCCACGCATTGCGGGGATTGAGGACTTTGGAATCAACGCCGTTCAGCGTTTTGGGGACCTGGAAACGGAACGTGAGGGTCGTGTCGAATTCGCTGTCGTTGATCGAGCCGTCAAGGATCGCGTTGATGCACGCACGGGTATCTTTGATGCTCATCCGTTTGCCGACACCGAAACCGCCGCCGGTCCATCCGGTGTTGACGAGGTAGACGTTGACGCCGTGCTGGTCGATTTTTTCGCCTAACAGTTTGGCGTAGACGGTCGGATGGAGGGGGAGGAACGCTTCCCCGAAACACGAGCTGAACGTCGCGACCGGCTCGGTGATTCCCCGCTCGGTTCCGGCAACCTTGGCAGTGTATCCGCTGAGGAAGTAGTACATCGCCTGCTCTTTGGAGAGCTTGCTCACCGGAGGGAGGACGCCGAACGCATCGGCGGTCAGGAAGATAATGTTTTTGGGGTGGGGCGCCTTGAGGCTCGGCTCATGGTTCTCGATATGTTCGATCGGGTAGGATACACGGGTGTTTTCTGTTTTGCTTCCGTCATCATAATGGACGTTGCCGTCTTCGTCGTAGACGACGTTTTCGAGCAGGGCGTTGCGACGGATCGCCTGATAGATTTCAGGCTCGCTTTTGGGGTCGAGGTTGATGACCTTGGCGTAACATCCCCCCTCGAAGTTGAAAACCCCTTCATCATCCCATCCGTGCTCGTCGTCGCCGATCAGGGCACGCTTGGGATCGGTAGAGAGGGTTGTTTTCCCGGTTCCGCTGAGACCGAAGAAGAGGCAGGTATCCCCCGCAGGTCCCACGTTGGCGGAGCAGTGCATCGAGAGTTTCCCCTCCAGCGGAAGCCAGTAGTTCATCATCGAGAAGATCCCTTTTTTCATCTCGCCGCCGTACCAGGTACCGCCGATGATGCAGAGATTCTCTTCGACGTCGAACAAGACAAACACTTCGGAGTTGAGACCGTGGTTCTGCCACTTCTCATTGACCGCCTTGCAGGCGTTGAGGACCGTGAACTGGGGTTTGAATTCCGAGAGCTCCGCAGCGCTCGGGCGGATAAACATGTTTTTGACGAAGTGGGACTGCCATGCGATCTCGGAGACGAAACGGACGGAACGTTTGCTCGATGCGCTGGAGCCGCAGAAGACGTCGGTGATGTAGAGGTCTTTGCCCGAGAGCTGTTCGCGGGCGACGACGAGGAGCTCCTCGAATACCGCAGAGTCGATTTTCTTGTTGACGTCGCCCCACGCGATGTAGCGGTTAGAGGGGTCGCGGTCGACGAAATATTTGTCTTTGGGACTTCGGCCGGTGAAGATCCCCGTATCGACCATTGTCGCACCGTTGCTCGCCAGCTTGCATTCGCCGTTTTTCAGTTCATGCTCGATCAGCTCGTCAAAACTGAGGTTGTGGAAAATTTTTCCCGGATTCTTTATGCCTAACGTCTCAATCTCTGCGGAAATCATGGTGTTTTTTACCTTTTTGGGTTCGCCGGCGTACTGTACGAAGGCGAAAATTGGGAGCGTGGCTCCGTTTACGGTGCGAATTATACGCCTTCAATTTATAAACGAGAATTAAACAAGGGATTTATTTAAACTGTGGTGCCAACTCGGTCAGGATTTTGGGGGCGAGGATTTCGTGCCCGTTGTATTTCTGCAGCTTCACCCCGAGGTTCCCCATGCTCCTGGCGGTGTTCTTGCACGCCGATTTGACGACGAGGTAGTCGCAGTCCTCGATCGCTTCGGCCATCGTATCATGCGCTTTGATGTGCTCGATGTCCCCTTCATCGTGGTCGCACGTGTGGTGCTCGTCGTGGTCGTGGTGATCTTCACCGGCGACTTTCGGGTTGGCGCGGAGTCCTTCGAAGACGAAACTCCGGAACATTCCACCGCTCATCGCGTAGACGGCAAAGTAGGGGGTGTGGCCGGCGTTGCCGGCGATTTTCAGGTTTTCACCCATGACGGGTACGGCGATTTTCATGATGATTCTCCGGAGATTTTTGGATAATTATGCCACAGTGTCCTTAAATGAGGCGACAGCGCCTCTTTTGTCACTTTCTGTTGTATTTTAAACAAAATATAAGATAAACAGGTTCATAATGATGATAGGGTTACAAGTGTAATCACTATATTATTACTTAAGGAGTAAGCCATGAAACGTTCTGGTTTTACTATGATTGAGTTGATCTTCGTGATCGTTATCCTCGGTATTCTCGCAGCAGTTGCGATTCCGCGTCTTGCGGCAACGCGTGACGATGCGAAAATCTCTACCAAAATCCAGGAGGCGACGCAGTTCCTTCAGGAAATGGGCGCTACCTATACGGCCAAAGGATCTTTCCTTAAAGTATCTGAAATGTCGAATGTCAAGCTTACAGAAGCTGATG
>JAFGUJ010000171.1 GCA_016938595.1 Campylobacterales bacterium
GATAAAAAGCCTTCTGGGGATAAAAAGCCTTACGGAGAGAAGAAACCTTTTGGCGACAAGAAACCCTACGATGCCAAAAAGAGCTCCAATGCCCCTGCAGCGCCCAAACGCCCTCCCCGCCGCATTGACGTCAAATCCTTCAAACCCTCGGACAAAAAACAGTAGGTTCTAAGCCTACTGGACCATCCCCTTTTTTTTCTCCTCCAGCCGGTCATACAGTTCCAGCATATTCTGATAGTGCGGATGCAGCGTCACGTCGATCAGATACGTCTCGTGATTCAAAATCTTCACCGCATCTAAAACTTTCTCGCGTCCGAAGACGTTGAACAGCGCCGTTTCGTACTCTTCCCACACAAGTTCCTCTCCGCGCATCCGGATCAGTTCGGCAAGAAGATGCCCTGTTTTGTTCGACCCGAACTCCAGCAGCGAGAGTGCCTCCTCGTCATTGCCCGCGAGCAAATGGATCTGCGCTTTGAATTCGGCCATTGTAAAATTGGTCCGGAAGATCACCCCGATGTATTTTTCGACGTTCAGAGTATCCTCGAGCGATTCAATATTCTCGAGAATTTCTTCAGGATCAAATTCGTCGAAGTGCAGGACCATCTCGCGAATCCGCTTACCGCTGTTTTTGTTATTGTAGACCATGTCCTCGATCGGATACACCTCCGAAAACCCCGGAACGATAATCTGGCACGAATAAAACCCAAGGTAATCGTACTCGCGCAGGTAGATCTCTTTGCCCTCTTTTCGGATAATCGCTTCGAGATAGGCGTATTCGTCTCCGCTCCCCTCCCCGCAATAGCCCCACGGGGTAAAATCGAAACTTTTTTTGGTGCTCAGAAAAGAAAACCCGAGCTTGCCGTTGGAATCGATGAAATGCGATTCGAGGTTGAAACTATCAGAAACGAGGCTCATGTCGAACGTCGGAACCTCGAACGCATCGAGTTCGTCAAGATTGCGCCCCTGCATCAGCTCGGTCATCGTCCGCTCCAGCGACACCTGCAAAATCGGATGGGCCCCGAAGGAGACAAA
>JAFGUJ010000172.1 GCA_016938595.1 Campylobacterales bacterium
ACAAGACGTTTGATCTTATTTTCTACTTTAGAGTAATCGGGTTCCTGCTGCTTGTTTTTGATCCGTTTGCGCAGGCCCAACAATTTTGTTTCGATCAGATCACGGTACACGACACGAAAGATCGTCTGCGGGCACATCCATCCACAAAATACCCGCCCCCCGAGCACCGTCAGGCCAAAAACACCGATAAACAGAATCATCAGCAAAAACGGCATCAGGTACAACTCTTGCATATCAAACTGAATAAACATCAGATGGAGCTTGAGCTTGTCAAAGCTCAGCAAAAAGAGATGGTTCCCGTCAATGGTGATCCAGGGGATTACCAGTGACAGGATCGTCACCAGTCCATAAAACCAATACCGTTTGATTCGCCAGGGGGTCCACCCCGCCAGATACTCTTTCCCTGTTTTAGGGGCTACTTCTTCACTCACTTAATCCTCCTTGGAACTTGTTTCTGCAATCGGGCAGCGGATTTTTCCGATAACCGTTTCTTCGGCGTCCTCATCACTGCCAACGCCAAAAACGCCATTAACGACCTCTTTGAGTTCGCGCGATTCGATGTAGTCTTTGAGCGAGCTGCGGCTCACCCCCAGCCTCCGTGCAATCTCGCTGACGCTTTTTCGCTGTTTCAGCAGATCGATGATCTCTTCCAAATAAACATCGAATTTGGAAGACGATTTGGATCCCTTCGGCCGTCCGATCCCTTTTTTCTCATCATCCTGAAGAATCTGGCGCAGCTGATCGATCAGCCCTAAAACCACCATTGTATCACTTTTACGGTCTATCACGACTCCCGGCTTTACCAGATGAATCGTCATACCGTTTTTCAGCAGGCAGCTGAACATCTGTACAACATCCTCGATATGGCTGCTCAATGCCCATGTGTCATAAACGATCAGCGTGTCGTCATGGAGCGAGCGAAAGAACCGAACCACTTCGCCTCTTTCGCTGATCCGTTTGTTCTGAGAGGTCTGGTCCACCAATTCTTCATCGATTACCATCCCTTTTTGATCGGCATAACCGTTGATCAATTTAAGCTGTTCATAGACACCGTCGAAGTCCTTATCCGGACGGATATAACTAACGATCATTGTATGCTTAAATCCTTTCAAATTTTTAATTTCATCGTCATTTTACCGTATTATGGCGACTAAAGTCAAGCAAATATATTATTTTTTCGTCAATAATGGGTCGTCCAGTACCACCACTTCGCACTGCAGCGCTATTGCGAACTCTTTTGCTACCCGTTCCTGAGCCTCACGGATCAGCGCCATCGCATCCTCAAAGCTTCCGTTGCCGTAATTGACGAGGAAATTGGCGTGCACTTCGCTAAACGCCATCCCCCCCTGCCGTTTTCCCTTCAGCCCGACCGCTTCGATCAGCCGCCCCGCATAGTCTCCGGGAGGATTTTTAAAACAGCTCCCCGCACTGGGGTCATGGGGCTGATTCGAACGCATCTGCGCAAACATCTCCAGCCGTTCGGGCGAAAACCCTTTTTCCAGTTCAAAAGCAGCCTCGAACACCACCTCGCGGATCGAGGTTTTACGGTACCCGTAGTCGATCGCGTCTTTGGGTATCCAGCCGCTCGGGGTACGGATCGCGATGAGATGATTAAAGATTTCATACTCTTTGAGCCCGGCGTTCATTTTGAGCATCCCGCCGATCGTACCGGGGAGTTTGGAGAGGTACTCGAAATGGGCAATGTCATTTTTTTTGCAGAAAGAGACGACCCGTCCCCCCGGCGTCGCCGCACCGATCACCAAACGGTTCCCCTCAATGCGGATAAAATCGTATTCTTTGGAGAGGATCATCAGCGGCGGCGGCGTCGGGGAGACGAGAAGGTTGTTCGCGCTCCCGACGATGACGTGCCCCTCCGGGACGACGTCGTTTTCGATGAGGGCGACATCGGCAACGGGGCCGATACGGATCGAGCTGAATTTGGAAAAATCGATGGTTTTGGTTTTCATTGCATAAACGTCGGTATCAGGTTGAAGATCCGAATCGTAAAGTCCTGCATCTCATTCATCATCCACGGCATGGTCAGGATGATGACGACGACGATCCCGACGATTTTTGGGATAAAACTGAGCGTCATCTCATTGATCTGGGTCGTCGCCTGGAATATACTCACCGCAAGCCCCAGAAACATCCCCACCAGCAAGGCCGGAAGTGCCAAGATCAATGCAATTTTGAAGGTCTCGATTCCAAGCCCGATCAACTGTTCCTGCATCATTTACGAATATCTCAATTCGGTGTATTCGAGGGGGATCATGAAATCGCGCGGATCGATCCTCGCGTCAAAGAACCCGTGTTTGTGTCCCAGATCGAACAGAACATCGATTGCTTTGTATTGGGTTTCGCTGAGGGTGATGGACTCATCGTTGGCGTAGAGTTCCAGATACTTTTCCAGCGTCGGCGCATCGATCCGGACCAGCGAGCGCTCCATCAGCATTTTTGAGAGGTTTTCCTTGTGATCACGGGCGATCTGCACCGCTTTGGTAAGGACATTCTCATACTCAATCGCCGACGTCAGCGGCAGGGAGCGGCGGATCGCCATCCCCCCCAGCGGCAGGGGCAGCTCGCCACCCGCAAGCTCGCACCACACATCCCACAGTTCCCGCTCCACTTCCAGCGATTCGTCGTATCCCAGAATGCTCTCATGGATCAAGACTCCCGCATCGACCACCCCCTCCAGAACCGCCTGCTCGATCTCCAGAAAATTCATATAGACTATTTTGGCCTCGGGGTAAGCGATTCGAAACAGCATCGCGTTGGTCGTGAATTTTCCGCTGAGGGCTACTTTGAACCGCTTCTTCAACACCGTTCCGCGTTTGCGGATCAGTTTGGGGCCGTACCCCTGCCCGAAGCTCACCGCCGTGCGCAGCAGCGCATAATCGTTCCGAATGTGCGGGTAGAGGCCGAAGCTGATGGCACTGATGTCGTACGTCCCCTTGAGCGCTTCGGTGTTGAGCGTCTCGATATCGAGCGCGATATTCTCAAAAACGGTATTTTTCTTGCCAACCCATCCAAATTTAATCGCATAGTACATAAAAATGTCATCGGCATCGGGGGAATGGGCAATAACCATTTTTTTCACGCAAAACTCCTCGACCTGGTCAAATCAATTAAATTTTAACCAAATAACGATAAAATATCCCTATTCCATTGGTGTGAATTCTTAATATTTCAATTTGTCATATTTCTAAAATATATTTCAATTTGTCATATTATTGCTTTATCTAAAAAACAACTAATGACTCAGGAGAGTAGCGCATGATGGATCCAAATAAACTCAAATCGCTCGAACTGGCAATGAAACAAATCGACAAAACCTTCGGCAAAGGGACGTTGATGCGTTTGGGTGACAAAGAGATCGAGCCGATCAACGCCATCAGCACCGGTTCTATCGGTCTGGATTTGGCCCTGGGAATCGGCGGGGTCCCCGAAGGACGCGTCGTAGAAATCTACGGCCCTGAAAGCTCGGGTAAAACGACTCTCAGCCTCCAGATTACCGCCGAGTGCCAGAAACGGGGCGGTGTGTGCGCCTTTATCGATGCGGAACACGCGCTGGATGTCGGATACGCCAAGAACCTTGGGGTTGATGTCGAAAACCTGCTCGTATCCCAGCCCGACTACGGGGAACAGGCCCTCGATATCGTTGAAACCATCGTCCGAAGCGGCGCCGTGGACCTGATCGTCGTCGACTCGGTCGCGGCCCTGACCCCCAAAGTGGAAATCGAAGGGGAGATGAACGACCAGCAGGTAGGGGTACAGGCACGTCTGATGTCCAAAGCTTTGCGGAAACTGACCGGTATTATGCACAAGATGAACTGTACGATCATCTTTATCAATCAGATCCGGATGAAAATCGGCACGATGGGATACGGTTCGCCCGAAACGACAACGGGGGGAAATGCGCTAAAATTCTACGCATCGGTCCGGATCGATGTTCGAAAAATCGCCACCCTCAAACAGGGAGAAAGCCAGATCGGGAACCGTGTAAAAGCCAAAGTGGTCAAAAACAAAGTGGCTCCGCCGTTCCGCCAGGCCGAATTTGACATCATGTTCGGTGAGGGGATCTCGAAAGAGGGTGAACTGGTCGATTACGGTGTCAAACTCGACATTATCGACAAAAGCGGTGCATGGTTCAGTTTTGAGGATGTCAAACTGGGGCAGGGGCGTGAAAACGTCAAACAAAAGTTCAAAGACGAGCCGGAATTGGCCAAAAAAGTCGAAGACAAAATTAAATCGGCCATGGGTGTTGCCAACATCATGGCGATGGATGAATCTGATATAAACGAGGTAGATGAATGATTTTTATTGATGAAGTAAGTGCAATCGAAGTAATGGATTCCCGCGGGAACCCGACCGTAAAAGCAACCGTGCAACTCAGTGACGGAACACGCGAAAGCGCCATCGTCCCCAGCGGTGCCAGTACCGGCAAACGCGAAGCGCTCGAACTGCGTGACAACGACAGCCGTTATATGGGCAAAGGGGTATTGAAAGCCGTTGAAAACGTCAACACGCAGATTGCCGATACGATCATGGGTTTGAGCCCCTACAATCAGGCCGTCGTTGACGCCGCAATGAAAGAGCTCGACGGGACCGACAACTACTCCAACCTCGGGGCCAATGCCGTTCTGGGTGTCTCTATGGCAGTAGCACGCGCGGCCGCCAAAAGCCTCGGAATTCCACTCTACCGCTACCTCGGCGGTGCAAACGCCATGGTCATGCCCGTTCCGATGCTCAACATCATCAACGGCGGAAGCCACGCGGACAACAGTGTCGATTTTCAGGAATACATGATCATGCCGGTCGGATTTGAAGACTTCAGCGAAGGTCTCCGTGCCTCGGCAGAGGTCTACCACAACCTCAAAAAAATCCTCAAAGACCGCGGCGCCAATACAGCGCTCGGTGACGAAGGGGGATTCGCACCGGATCTTAAAAACAATGAAGAGCCGATCGAAGTAATCATGGAAGCGATTGCCAAAGCGGGATACAAAGCGGGTGAGCAGATCGCGATCGCCCTTGACGTCGCCAGCTCCGAGCTTGTCTGCGAGGGGGGATACCGGCTCGAATCCGAAAACCGGACCCTCTCTTCCGAAGAGCTGGTCGGCTACTACGAAGCGCTCTGCGCGAAATACCCGATCGTCTCGATCGAAGACGGCCTCAGCGAAGACGACTGGGCAGGATGGAAAATCCTGACTGAGCGTCTGGGAAGCAAAGTCCAGCTGGTCGGAGACGATCTGTTCGTCACCAACGCGAACATCCTGGCCGAGGGGATCGAGAAAGGGATCGGTAACGCGATTCTGATCAAGCCAAACCAGATCGGTTCGGTCTCCGAAACGATGCTGACCGTCCGTCTGGCGCAGCGCAACGGATACAAATGCGTTATGTCGCACCGTTCGGGAGAGAGCGAAGATGCGTTCATCGCCGATTTTGCGGTTGCCCTCAACTGCGGCGAGATCAAAACCGGTTCAACCGCACGCGGAGAGCGTACCGCCAAATACAACCGCCTTCTTGAGATCGAAAACGAAGTCGTCTACGGCGAATATCTGGGAAATTCCCTCTTTAACTAATGGAACACGAGGAGCAGCTTCTTGAAAACGGAGCGAAAGAGAGCCTGACCGAACGCCTTTTCGGTCTCTCTACTCCCAAGTTTCTCATTGCCCTGGGAGTCGTTCTCATCGTCGGCATCTATCTGGGGTTGATATTTTTCGGAAACAATTCACTGAGCGTTCTGCTTGACCTTGAAGAACACCAAAGCTGGCTGATCGACGACATCGAACGGCTAAAAGCCGAAAATGCCGCGTTGCAAAAACAGTATTTTGAGCTCAGGGAACTCGATGCCGACTCACAATAAACAGGGAGCTTTATGAATCCGTTGCTTCTCGTCCCGTTTTTACTGCTGTCTCCGCTGATCGGACGCGAAAATCCTTTTTTTCCCATCTCCGATACCCGACACGTAACCTCCAACATACCCGATACCAAACCTCCTTTGGACACCCTTCGCTACCATTTGCCCGATCAGGCTCGTCTTCTCAAAGAAGTCACTCTGACCTTTCAAAACCTGGACGGGACAATCGAGTCACGCACCATA
>JAFGUJ010000173.1 GCA_016938595.1 Campylobacterales bacterium
AATGATTATCGCTAGGACGGCACAGGAGCTGCGCCATGCCCTTGATTCCCAATCCGGTTCGGTCGGCTTTGTGCCGACGATGGGGGCGCTGCACATAGGACACCGCACCCTCATAGACGCGGCGCGCCGGGAGAACGATACCGTCGTGGTTTCGATTTTCGTCAACCCTACCCAGTTTCTCCCGGGCGAGGACCTCTCCAAATATCCCCGCCGTGAAGAGGCCGATTTCAAAATCTGCGAGCTGAGCGGTGTGGATGTCCTCTTTTACCCGGATGCGGCGGCAATGTACGGAAGCGACGAGGTGCGGATCACCGCTCCGGACGTTCGGGGGTATATCCTGGAGGGAGCTTCCCGCCCGGGTCATTTTGACGGGGTGCTGACCGTTGTGATGAAGCTTTTCAACATCGTCCGTCCCACGCGCGCCTATTTCGGGAAAAAGGACGCCCAGCAGCTGGCCCTGATTACCCAGATGGTGAGCAATTTTTTCATGGATATCACGATTGTCCCCATGGATACGGTGCGCGAAAGCGACGGGCTGGCCCTCTCCTCGCGAAACGTTTATCTAAGCGCAGCGGAGCGGAGCGAGGCGCTGAAGCTCTCCGCGTCGCTCAAGCGGGCTACGAAGCTGGTGATGCAGGGGTCGCTGGAGGCTTCGGTCATCAAAGAGCAGATGGGCGCGATTCTCGAACCTCTTGACGTGGAGTATGTCGCGATCGTCAACCGGGCGTTTGAAGCAATCGAGAAGGTCGAAATCGGCAATACGATCGTTCTGGTCGCGGCACGGGTCGGAACGACCCGCCTTATTGACAACGTGTGGATGTAAAGATGAAAAAAACCATTGCGATCGCCCTTGCGGCATTTTTGATCGGGGGATGCGCTCCGAAGATAGGAAAAGAGATCCTGATCGAGCCGGAGGGGACCCTTCGTCTCGATACTACGGGAATCGATCTGCTGCTGGGGGTTCTCTCGGTTCTTGGGGCCCCGATAGAGGCAAAAACGATCCGGATCGGAAGCGACCTGAAAATCACCAATCACTGGCACAGCGACCTCAAAGTGGTTTCGCTCACCTACGCCCTCAAGGAGGGGGATGATGTGTTTGCGGAAGGTAACGGAAAGATCGGCGAAGAGGGTTTCGCGATCATTCCGGTCGGAGAAGAGAAAAAACTTCCCCTCGTTCTGAGAATCGATCCCGAGCGCCTCACCCCGCAACGCCTCACCGGAATCTATCAGGGGACGCGGGAACTGATGCTGCAGGGGGATCTCGTCGTCGAAGTGTGGGGGTGGCGGAAACACTACCGTTTCGAGAAAGATGCGACGAAACTGATCGAAAAAGCGTTGAAGAAGAACGGTCTCTAGTCGTGTGCCGGCGTCTGGGCTGAGGAGGCTTTGGCGGCTGCCGCTGCGGCAACGGCTGCCGGATCGGCGGTGAGGTATTTTTCTTCCAGCATGACATCGACGATCGCTTTGAATACGGGGACGGCGGTGATGGAGGCGAAATAGACGGTGCGGGGTTCGATGACGGTCACCCCGATCGTGTATTTGTGCTTCGCGTCGTTGGCAAAACCGATAAACGAGGTGTGGTAGCTGTTGACGTATTTCCCCCCCTTGGCGATGTGGGCCGTCCCCGTTTTGCCTCCCACTTCCAGCCCCGGTGTCTTGGCTCCTATCCCCGTCCCTTCGTTAACCGTTTTGATAAGAATCTGTTTCATCCGCGCCGCCGTTGCTGCGGAGATCACCTGTGTGGGGGGCTGTATCTGCATCGGAATGGTACGGCCGTTGTCGTCGTAGAGGGCTTCGACGACCATCGGGTTGACGAGTCTGCCTCCGTTGTTGAAGACGTTGTAGGCCTTGATCATCTGCATCGCGTTCGAGCGCATTCCGTAGCCGTACGAGGTGATCGCTTTGTAGAGGTAGTTGTTCAGCTGCGCCGAGCTGGGGATGCTCCCTCGCTTTTCGTACGGCAGGTCGATCCCGCTGAAGTGGGTGAAGCCGAACCGTTTCAGCCCTTCGGTGTATTCGGCGCCGTTCAGTTTCTGGGCGAGCTGCGCGATGCCGATGTTGGAAGAATGGACGATGACATCTTCGGCGCTGATCATGTCGAATTTGTGCTCGTCGACGATCATTTTGCGTCCCATCTTCCATTTTCCGCCGTGGCCGTCGACCATATCGTAGGGATTGATCAACCCCCGGTCAAGGAGGAGGGCGAAAATGATCGGTTTGACGACGGAGCCCGGTTCGAAGCTGTATTCGATCGCATTGGTGTTGAGGGAAGAGTAGTCTTCGTGGCGTATGTGGCTGGGGTCGAAGCGGTTGGAGCTGGCCAGCGCGATGATTTTGCCGGTTTTGGCTTCCATGACGGTAGCGATGATCTCGTCGGCTTTGAGCTGCTCTTTGATCCGGTCGGTGACCGCCTCGACGCGCGCCTGGAGCGCAATGGGGATGTTGAGTTTGACGGTCAGTCCGTTGATCTGGTGTTTGACGTCGCTTTGTTTGTTGAGAATCAGGTAGCCGTTGACGTCGCGGAGCGCTTTGCGGGCTTTGTTCTGCTGGGGGTTGAGCTCTTCATCGAAAAATTTTTCGAGTCCTTTGATGCCGTAGACGCGGGTGTACCCCTCTTCTTCGATTTTGCGGGGGTATCCCAGCAGCGGCGTGAGGAGCTTTCCGTAAGGGTAGCGGCGCGCTTCGCCGCTTTCGATGATATTGAGCCCCTGCAGAATCCGCTGGCCGCCAGGGGTTTCGTATTCGACGAAGACCCCGAGGCGGCGGAGTTCGAAGGCGAGTGTCTTGAGGTACATCGCCTCTTTGGGGCTGATGTTGTAGCTGAGCGTCACGGAACCTTTGCGGGTATGGAGACGCTGACGGACATCCTGCGGATCGCTTCCGCTGTAGATGCTGAAAAGCTGTACAAAAAGATCCTCTTTGTCCGGGTCAATGTTTCGGGTATTGACGACTGCTTTGTAGAGTTTCTGGGTGGTGGCGATGTGAAAGCCGTCGGCGCTGATGATGGAACCGCGCTGCGCTTTGGCCGTCTCTTCCGAAAAGATGGAGGGGATGTCGCGCTCGTGCAGCGCGGTGTAGAGCATGACCGCCAGAAAAATAACAAATCCGAGCAGCAAAACGAGAAAAAGGGCGAGTATTTTTTTGGATTTGTTGGAATGGCGCATAGAGAAACGTTGAATCAGATCTGGGTTCGAGTGATTTCTTTGTAGGCACTCAGCGCTTTGTTTCGGACTTCGAGCATCAATTTCATGCTGATTTCGGCTTTGTCGATGGCGATGGCCGCCTGATGAAGGTCTTTGACGGCGCCGGTGGCAATGTCGCTCATCGCTTTTTCGCCGTCAACCTGCATCTGGTTGACGTTGCCGAGGGCATTTTTGAGCTCCTGCGCAAAATCGGTCTGGGGTGTTTCCGCCGCATTGCCCGTTTTTTTGGCGAGCAGATCGGCGGTGGAGAGAGAATTTATGGATTGAATATCGGCCATATCGGTGTTTCCTTATTTACCCTTGTAAAATCGTGATGGCGCTTCCCGCCATGTTTTTCGCGCTTTCGAACGCCGCTACGTTGGCTTGATACGAACGTGTCGCTTCGACTAGATCGGCCATTTCGATGACGGGATTAATGTTCGGGTAGGCGACATACCCGTTGGCATCCGCATCGGGATGGGATGGATCGTATTTCATTTTGGGAGCGGTGTCGTCGCGTGTGATCTTGTCGACGATGACGCTCATGATTGCCGGGCTCGGTTTGAGCCCCGAGAGCCCCTCCTGCAGAGGGTCGCTGTATCCCAGTGCCGACGTTTCGCGCTCCAGCGCCTGATTGTAGACCTGGTTGAAATCGATCGCCTTGAAGACGACTTCCTGCCGGCGGTAGGGTCCCCCCTCGTCGGTACGGGTTGTTTGGGCGTTGGCGATGTTGGAACTGATCGTGTTGACGCGAACCCTCTGCGCCGAGAGGCCGTATCCGCTGATGTCAAAGCTGTTCAGAAATGCCATGGGTTATCCTTAGGATGTCTTCGCCGAAGCGTCGATGACGCTTTTGAAGAGCATGGAGTCTTTTTTGAGTGCCGCGGTAAGGGCGTTGAACATCGTCGAGTTTTTGGCCATCTCGGTCGTTTCAACGTCCAGATCGACGCTGTTTCCGTCGTTTCGGGCCATGTGGCCGTCCCGGAAAAATGTCGTCGGTTTGGACTCGCTTTGCGGATCGGTCCCTTCCAGATGGGCACCGTCGGTGCGGGTCATCTGGAGTTTCTGGGATTTTTCGGCAAAAACGGAGGCGCTTTTCTGGGCCAGAACGTCCTCGAAACGGATGTCTTTCGGGCGGTAAAAAGGGGTATCGGCGTTGGCAATGTTTCCGGCAATCATGTCCTGGCGGGCAGCCCGGTAATCGAGGGCGCTTTTCATCAGCTCATGTGCGCGTGAAATGTTGAGTCCCATCCGATCCCTCCTGTTTGCGACTTGTTGAATACAAGCAAAAAACATTCCATTATCTGTTTTCGCTTTTTTATCGGACTCTTTTCCAAAGAGCGATATACTGTCAAAAATTATACTCTATTAAGTACTACGAATGGCTGATAAAAAATTATTTATTCTGACGACCGCGCTTATCACGGTAGGGATTGTCTGCTCGTATACCCTCTCAGCCTATACGGTCATTTTGTTCGAATACAACCATTACCATTTCGTTCTGAGGGAGCTTCTGGTGGGGATCGTCTCGATCGTCCTGATGTGGTCTCTGGCGCAGCTGAACCCGGATGTGTGGCTCCACCGTCTGGGGCTGACTCTCTTTTTCGGGGGTATTCTCCTGATGGTGGTGATGCCGTTTCTCCCGGCCTCTTTGGTCAGCGAAGTGGGGGGGGCGAAACGGTGGATCAAGCTGTTCGGTTTTTCGCTTGCCCCGGTGGAGTTTTTCAAGATCGGGTTCGTCTATTTCCTGGCGTGGAGTTTTTCACGCAAACTGGGGCATCACGACGGCATCGGCGTATGGGAGGAGTTCAAGCGTTTCGCCCCCTATGCGGCCGTTTTCATCCTCGTCATGTTTCTGATCGCCTTTATGCAAAACGATCTGGG
>JAFGUJ010000028.1 GCA_016938595.1 Campylobacterales bacterium
GCAGATGGCAGAGCGGTTGAATGCACCGGTCTTGAAAACCGGCGAGGGTAATACCTCCCTGAGTTCGAATCTCAGTCTGCCCGCCACTTACTTCTAAATTCCCCTCTTTTCAAAATCATCATTTTCAAAAACCGAATCATCTTTGAAACATGTTATCATACTTGCTTATACTGCGTCCAAGGAGTACCCCATGGAGACGAAATTTCAGAACGCACCGTTCAAGGCCTCTCTCGATGCCGGAAAACAATACAGCTACTGCACCTGCGGCCTCTCGGAGAATTTCCCCTTTTGCGACGGAAAGAGCCACGGGGGAACGGGAAAAGAACCGATCCCGTTTTCCGTCGACGTCGACACGGACAAGTGGCTCTGCCGCTGCGGCCGCTCGGGGCGCAAACCCTTCTGCGACGGGTCCCATCAGCAGGAAAGCTAAAGCAGCCTCTCCATCAGATACACAATCAGCGGAAGCGTCACGAGGGCGATAATAATCCCATACCCTACCAGCGCGGCGCTCAGCGCGGGGGCGAAGCCCGACGCGATCGCAAGAGCGCCGGCGGTGATCATAGAGGGCATTCCCGACTCCAGTACCGCCGTCTTCAGCGCGAGAGGCTCACTCCCCAGTGCAAACAAAACCCCGAACGCGATCATCGGCATCACGAGGAGTTTGAGACCGAGCGCTTTGGCAAAGAGGGGATAGTCGATCTCTCCTCCGAATCTCAGAGAATACCCCACCGAAACGAGCGCCAGAGGGACAAGGGTCGACGCCAGCACCTCCAAATACGGCCGCATTTCCGGCGGCATCTCGCCGTACCCTAGGGCGAACAGGAGAATCAGGAACGGCGGAAAGAGAAGCAGTTTTTTCACGATCAGCCGCGCGTGGAACACGCCGCTCTCATATCGGGCGATGACGGCGCTGCCGTAGAGGGAGAGCATCAAAAAAGTTCCGAACTGATCGTACATCAGGACATAGGGAATCGCCTCCTCCCCCAGCAGGGAGTGGACGATCGGGATTCCCACGAACGACGTGTTCCCCAGCGGAATGACGAGGAGCAGGGCCGCTCTGACGTGCAGCGGATGGTTACGGGTCATCGCGATGACGATCGCGGCCATGATCGGCAGCAGCAGCCACGGCACGAGGACAACCCCCAGCGCGGAGAGATCAAAAGAGATCTTCGGGACCTGCAGCAGCACGGTGGCCGGGAGTGAAACATAGATGACAAAAAAGTTCAGGCTTTTGGAAAAATCCGCGGGGGCGGGAGCCTTTTGAAGGAGCATGCCGATCAGCAGCAGCGCGATGATAAATGCAAACGGCTCCATGGTCACCCTTTTTTGGAACGAATACTAATCCTTTGAGCCTTTTGGTACAATAAAAAAAAGAAAAGGGGCTCAATGAGCGATCGCTACACTTCGCCGAGAATATCACTCACCGCCATACTCAAATGGCAGCTCACCAAACGTTTCACACAGCGAAGACTCCCCGAAACGCCGATGGCGGTCGAGTCACAAAAGGAACTCCCCGAGGGGGAATGCGCCCTGTGGCTCGGGCATGCGAGCGTGTGGATGAGAGTGGGGGAAACCACGGTCGCGATCGATCCTGTCCTGGGGGACATCCCCATGTACCGCCGCCATATTCCCCTCCCCGTTCCCCGCGAACAACTCCATGCCGATCTGATCCTCATCACCCATGCCCATTACGACCATTTCGACAAACCCTCCGTGCTGGAGATGCTGAAGCGAAATCCCGAAACGATCATCGTCGCGCCGCTGGGGTTCTGGCGGTACATGAAAGGGCGCATAGCGCGAGAGCGGTGTTTTGAGCTGGAGTGGTGGGAATCGGTGATGGCCGGGGGGCTGTTCATCACCCTCACCCCCGCCCGCCACTGGAGCAAACGGACTCTTCTGGATACGAACAAAGCGCTGTGGGGCGGATACATCATCCAAAACGGCGATCACACGGTTTTCCATTCGGGAGACACCGCGTACGGGGAGCATTTCGCAGAGATTGCCGAACGCTTTGCGATCGACGAAGCGTTTCTCCCCATCGGGGCATACCGTCCCGAAGCGATCATGAAACACAACCACCTCAATCCCCCCGAAGCGATCCGGGCGTTTCACGATCTTGGGGCCTCAACCCTCATCCCGATCCACTACGGCACGTTCCGTCTCTCCGACGAACCGATGGACGAACCGCTGCAATGGTTCAGCGAGCTTGCCGGACGGATGGAAAACCCCCACACCGCCAGAGTGCTCCGTGTCGGAGAGGTTTACCGTTTCAAAACGACGTCGACGGCCAGATCGACCTGATCGCGTACCGTCAGAAAAACCATTTTTGGCGGCTTGATGCCAAAATCCGACATCTTCATAACGCTTTTGGCTTTGATCCGGACTTTGCCCTCTTCTTCGGCAATGCTCCCCTCAAAACTCATGGGCTTGTTCACCCCGTGAAGGTTCATCGTCCCTTTAAGGAGATAGGCATTCCCCCCCTTCGAAACAACCTCTTTCACCTCGAACGATGCCTTGGGGAAGATGTCGGATTCCATCGCCTCATGCATGTTCGCATCGCGCTTCCTGTTGTCGCTGACGAAGTCGGTGATGCTCACTTCGATGCTCCCCCGCAATGATTCGGGCTCGGCATCCATCGTCAGTTTCGAATGGGCTTTTTTGAAGACGGGATCAATCGAACTGTCCCCGAAAACTTCCGTATGGGCTTTGATCACCCCTGAGTCGAAACCGAGGCTTCCCCCCCACACCGATGCGGCCAAAAGAACCGCCGTGATTACCGATTTTGTCATATTCTAAACCTCCTGCCAAGAAATGGATACCCAAGGGCAAAAAGCCCCAACACCGCCGCCGCGATCCAAAGCTGATGCTCCAGCGCGACACCGTTGGCCGCCGATGCGGCAAACCACCCCACCCCGATCATCGAAAATGCGATCAGCCGGACATCCCGCATCGAGATCAGTTTTTGAAATAACAGAACATTATAGTACGAAATGACTACAGGATAGGCGATCGAGAGCAAAATAGGCTCCCGGGTCCAATACAGCAGATAGCTTACCGCAAACAGCATCCAGATCACACAGGTCTGTGACAGCAGCTCATGGCCGTAACGGTAGGCCAGATAGACGCCGAAAAGGTGCGAGGTGATGATCAGCACCGTATACTCGCTCCAGATGTCCATATCCCCCGAGCGCGAGAGGGTCTCGAAGAGGGCCGAATCGGCAAAGATCCAGAGCATCATGACCCCCACGCTCAGCCAGTCGAACCGTTTCGTTTCGGGGGAGCTGATGCGGGGCAGCCGGGAAAAACGGAGCGCCACGACCGAAACGAGGGGGAGTATGACGGCGATGACGTCGCGCTCGGCATAGGGATAGGTGTAAAACGCCGTCCCGACCGCATAGGCGATGGAGAGCCCTACTGCCAGATGGAGCCGGCTCTGCGAACCGAAGATATAGAGGAGCAGCGGGGTCGTATACCCCACCACGAATCCCAGCGCCAGCAGCATTCCCAGCGAATAGTTGGGATAGAACCACGAGATGATCATCTGTACCCCGAAGAGAAAACAGAGCTCCTGCCGGATCGCATGATGGCGCCACAAGGCGCTCATCAGCGCCCCGATCACCCCGCCGATGGGGAGGGTAAACAGATCGTGGATATGCGAATCGAACGCCCCGACAACCCCCGTCTGGGTGATAAGGAGGTAGTAAAGCAGCTGCGAGCTCAAAACGATCACGAGAGTGTTCATCGACTTCCCCGCAACAACAGCCAGTACACCAGAGCGAACGCCCCGTCGTACAGTGCGACCAGAAGTGCAATTCCATCGAGCGTTCCGGCCATGTAGAGCGCGGCAAATACCGAAGCGCACACAGCGCGTATCGTCGCACTGAGCGAAGCCATGCGGGGGGCGTCGTGATGCAATCCTGCCCAGTGGACCATCCCCGTCCCGATCATAAACGCGAACACCGCGTATTCGTACGTTCCGGCAAAATCAAATCCCAGCAGAGGGAACAGTGCCCCACCGGCGAGAATGAGGATCACCCCCCCGCCCGCGTCGCTCATAAAACCGATCAGATGGTAGCGCTTCAACGCCGAATCCAGAAGGATGCGGAGCCGCTCGTAGGCGATGAAAAGAACCATGACGAGCAGCAAAGCCCCGAAAACGGCGCGAAGTGCCAGGAAAGGCTCGATCGTGCCGCCGAACCCTCCCGCTTCGATGATCCCCGCCACGCTCAGAGCGATCGCCATCAAAGCCATCAGTACCGTCCAGACAACGGCATACACACGGCGGAACAGATTCGGCAGAAGGTGATGGAGGATCGAGAGCGCCATAAACGCCACCCCCAGCCCCATCGCGATATGGGCGTGCCCCACCACCAGATCGTTGCGGTGGATCAATGCGCGTATTTCAGGGATAAAGAGAAAATTCCCCTGTACATCGACAAACACGAACGCCGCGATGGAAAGGATCAGGTAGGGGTTGGTGCGAAAACCCACCCCCGCATCGCGGAGCCATACCCACAGCAGCGGCAGATACAGCAGCGTCAGGTACTGGAAAAACCACTCCTCGTTGTAGCTGAGGCTGTGGAAAAAATTGCGGATGACCAGCGAAACGGCATAGCCTGCGAGGGGGACGATCCACAGCCAGTGCCATCGGGGTTTGAACTCCCGCGTCGCGCAGAGCTTGATCAGCAGATAATAGATCGGGATCAGGGTGAAACTCATCCCCAGGGTGTTGTCCCCGTGCGGCCCCACAAGAGTCTGCTCTACCTGGCCGTAATCGGGATTCATCAAAACGACCAGCGCTATCGGTGCGGCGATGACGGCCAGCAGCGATACGTTGACCCACACGGGGCGTTTCTCGTAGCGGCGCAGGGCATCGATGAGGGCGAGGAGGTAAAACAGCCCGCTAAACGCCAGCAGAAAGTTCAGCTGATAGGGGAAATCGTAAAACGGCAGTCCCCGGATGTTGCCGAAGAGGAGCGCCATGCTCATAAAGAGCAAAAAGAGGTTCCAGACGACAAAATAACGGCGCAGATGTTCCACGGCGGTCTCCGACAAAACCCCCTCTTTCTGGAACAGGACAAAGGGGAGCAGCGAGAGGACCAGCGGAAAAAACCCGTAAAGCATCTGCGAAATATGCAGGGAGCGGGCGCGCTCGGGAGAGAGGAGGGTCATCGAAGCGTCCAGCCCCAGCATTTCTACCGCATACACAAGCCCGGCAAACAATCCGAGAATGAGCCACAACAGCGCGAGCGGAAGCTCATCGTTGATGAATTTGTTTAACAACGCCGTCCTCCATTTCGATAATGATGTCCGCGTAATCCGCGATCTTTTTGTCATGCGACGCCACGACGAACCCCGTTCCCTCTATGGAAAAGCGCTTGAAAAGCTCATACACCCCGAGGGCATTTTTCGTATCCAGATTCCCGGTCGGCTCATCGGCAAACACCACCGAGGGGCGGTTGATGAGGGCACGGGCGATGGCGGCGCGCTGGCGCTCTCCCCCCGAGACCTCATCGCTGTAGCGCCCTTCCAGACGCGCAATCCCCAGAGCTTCCAGCAGCGGGTCAACCAAGGTCTGATCCAGCGCCGCCAGCGCGACATTCTCCCGCAGCGTCAGATAGGAGATCAGGTAATGAAACTGAAAAACAAACCCGATATTGTGCCGCCGGAACCGGTCGATGTTCCCCAGCTCTCCGAACGTTTTCCCGTCGTATCGGACACTGCCGCGTGAAGGCTGCAGCAGCGTCGAGAGGATCGAGAGGAGAGTTGTTTTCCCGCTCCCGCTTTCGCCGATGATGGCGGTGAAGCTCCCCGGTTCAATCACGAGGTCGACCCCGTTGAGCACTTTTTCATGGCCGTAAAAGTGTTCCAGAGCGTGCGCTTCGATTCTCATGCTCCCCCCCTTTGGATCAGACTCATCGGATCGATACGGGAGGCGTAGAGGGCGGGAAGAAACGTCCCGACCAGCGCCATCGTGACCGAGACGGCAAAAACGTTGAACATCAGCGCCGCGGTAATCTCGCCGTTGATGTATCCCTGGAATTTATCGGCGTGCTCGATCAGCTCCAGTATCCCCAGCGATGCGCCCAAAGCGACCGCATACGCCGCAATCGCGATCAGCAGCGTCTCGCTCAGAAGTCTGCCGATAATCACCCCCGAAGAGAGGCCGACGGAGCGCATGATCCCGAATTCCGCCTTGCGGTCGTTCACCACCATGCTCATCATGCTCACGATCCCCAGAATCCCCATCAAAAAAGCCATGGCCCCGATGACGTCGGAACTGGTCTGGATGATCTTGAACTGGTTGTACGAATCGATGAAACTGTCGGTCGTCTTGGCTTCCAGATCGTTCCCCAGAGCGTTGATCTCTGCGACGAGTGCGTCGCTTCGGGAGAGGTCCGAGAGGCTGACGAGAAAGATGGAGGCGCTTTTGTGAAACAGCTCCCCGGCATCCGAGAGGTTCATCACGACCCCGCCGTCTTCAAACCCGATACGGCTTTTGAAGACGCCGCTCACTTTAAACGTCTGCTTGGAAAGGAGAATCGTTTCGGGGCGCTTGAGGGTTTCATAGATTTTGGACCCCAGCATCACCTCGCCCGCTGAGGGGTAAGAGCCCTCTTTGAGGGTATAGCTCTTGAAACGGTTTTCGCTCACCCCGTAGATCCCGACAATGGGGAGAGGCTCGACCGGGGCGGCCCCAAGGATCAGGGCGCTCACTTCTTTGACCCCCTCCATCGGCGCGATCGACGAAACCAGCGAACGGTTGATGTCACTGAAAAAGGTATCGGCGATCCCCTTTTGGGTGACGATGACGTCGCCGTCGGTTTTGAGCATTGAACTGTACATGCTCACCACCCCGCCGGAGATGGCGCTGATGAGGAAAATCGCCGCGATCGAGACGCTCATGCTGATAAAGATGAGCGCCGTTTTAAAGCGGTTTTTGCGAAGTGCCTTCAGCGGGGTGATCATTGTTCGATCACGGCTTTGAGTTCAGAGGCGGTTTCGATGAATTCGATTTTTGTTAGGAAATTGCCCCGGAATTTCATCACGGTGATTTTCCCGTCCTCTCCGGGGAAGCGCAGACCCTGCTCCTCGTCCCGGATCAGCAAAACGGTGTGGGGGTATTTGCGCATCTTCGGCAACGCGAAACTCTCGGTGATGAAGTTGGGCATCAGGCTGATGTCGGCGACGAAGGCGGCTTTATGCTTGGCCAGATACCCTTTTGGCTGCACCGCAAGGTATTCGTTGACCGTGGCCCCCGTCCCTTTCTCAAACGCCATGATGAGTGTTTTGGGCATCGCTTTGAGGGTATGCTTTTTCCCGAACTGATCGGAGAGATCCAGCGGCATGACCGACTGCCCCACCTGATACGGTGCGCTCCACAACCCTGCCGCCATCAACAATGCAATGATAACCTTTTTCATAATAATCCCTTATGCTTTAAAGTGCTGGAAGTATAAATGAAAAAAGGATAATTAACGGTTAATCGGATGGTCCTGTTGTGATAGAATAAGCCATACCAAACGCCCCGGTGCACCAAGAGGAAAAAATGAAGAACAGCATCAGCCGCATCGTCCTGATAGGAGTCCCCGTCCTCTTCGTCCTTACCGCGGCCGACATCCGTGCCGACACGCTCGAGAGGCTTCCTGGGAGTCTTCTGATCGGGATGTCCTTGGCCCTTCTCATCTTCGGAGCGTACTTCTTCTACGCCAACCGCCGTTTTCTGAAACAGAAGGAGCGTCTCAAGGAGGAGATCGAAGAGGGAGAAAAAAATCTTCGTCACGCCAACACCGAGCTCAATGCCATCCTGGACGCGACCGAAGAGAGCATTTTTTTGCTCGACGGACACGGGACGATTCTAACCATCAACCGCACGGCAGCGGCACGGATCGGGGAAAAACCGGCCGAACTGATCGGGCGGTGTGTCTACGATTTTTTCCCTCCGCAGGTGTCGAGACGGCGACGAAAAAATGTCGAGAAGGTTTTTGAAACCGGCGAGACCATCCGCGTCGAGGATCGGCGGGAGGGGATGTGTTTTTCCCTCAACTACTACCCTGTTTTTGACGAAAACGGCGGCGTCAAATCGATCGTCGTCTTCGCCCAGGACATCACAGCCCGCAAAAAAGCGGAAAACGAACTGCGCAAACTCACGATGGCCGTCGAGCAAAGCCCCAATTCGATCATCATTACCGACCGCCAGGGGAACATCGAGTACGTCAATGCCGCTTTTACCTCCATCACCGGCTATTCGTCTGCCGAAGCGATGGGGAAAAATCCGAAATTTCTCCAGTCGGGGAAAACCCCGCCCGAAACCTTCCAGGAGATGTGGAGCCATCTTCTTCGGGGGGAAAGCTGGTCGGGAGAGTTTATCAACCGCTGCAAAGACGGGACCGAATACACCTTTTCGGTGGCGATCTCCCCTTTCTGCCTCCACAACGGGGAGATTTCCCACTACATGGCCATCGAGGAGAACATCACCGACAAAAAACGTTCCGAAGACCATATCCGCCGTCTGACCGATTTTGACTCCCTCACCGGATTGCCCAACCGCCAAAAGCTGCAGCTCGACATCGACGAGCGCCATCCCCACGCCTGCGCCATCCTGAACATCGACAATTTCAAAGAGATGAACGATTTCTTCGGCCTTGCATCGGGCGACACCCTGCTGCGCCGGAGTGCCGAGTGGCTCAGGGCGATGGGGTTCTCCCCCTACCGGATCGGCGGGGACGAATTCGCCGTGTTGTTCTATGAAAAGCTGACCCAGGAGCAGCTCCACAGCCGGATCAGCGCACTCCTCTCCGCGCTGGATGAAGAGCGTTTCATCGTCGACGACGAAACACTCGATGTTCAGATGAGCGTCGGGGTGGCGATGGGGGAAGGGAAGCTGCTGACCCGTGCCGACATCGCGATCCACACCGCCAAAGAGCGCAAGATCCCGATCGCGTTTTACGAAGAGGCCGAAAACATCGAAGAGGAGTACCGGATCAATATTGCGATGGCCGGAGCGATCCGCAAAGCCCTGGTGGGGGGACGTATCATCTGCCATTACCAGCCCATTGTCAACATTGCCACCGGCGCCATCGACAAATACGAGACCCTGGTCCGCCTGATCGACGAAGAGGGGCAGTGCGTCCCCCCGATGCAGTTTCTGCCGATCGCCAAAAAAACCAAACTCTACCCGCGCATCACCAAAGAGGTAATCCACCAATCCTGCCGCCTGTTCGCCGGGCGGAGCGAAGAGTTTTCGCTGAACATCTCCATCGACGATATCCACGACCCCTCTACGGTTCAGGAGATCCTCTCCACCATCACCCGCACAGGGACGGCATCACGGATCGTGTTTGAAATCCTCGAATCCGAAGGGATCGAAAACTATTCCGAAGTGGCCGAATTCATCCATACCGTCAAAGCGCTCGGAGCCAAAATCGCCATTGACGATTTCGGAACGGGGTATTCGAATTTCGAACACGTCCTGCGGCTCAACGTCGACTACATCAAAATCGACGGTTCCCTGATCCAGGGGAGCGCCGAGAATCCCCGCCACCGTGTCATCGTCGAAACCATCGTCGATTTCGCCGCCAAAATCGGGACCCGGACGATTGCCGAATTTGTCAGCGACGAAGCGACGTTCAACGCCGTCAAAGAGCTCGGAATCGATTACGCGCAGGGGTATCACACCGGGAAACCCGGTCTGATCGGATGAGAAGGGGGGATTATTTGTGGCGAATTGTCGCGATCAACTCTTCGAGCCGCTTGTGCTGCTCGAGCGTCAGGCGGAAACTTTTGTCCATCACTTTGTCCAGATGGTTCATCTCCGTCAGGGTGATTCCGAAAGGGTCTTTCTTGATGATCTTGCCTACTCCGTTGACGACCGTTACATTGTCGAGTTTTTTAGCCGCATGGCGGACGAAGTAGGTCAGAAAATAGCCGCCGCTGTGGTCTTTTTCGATCGCGACGACGGCACGTTCGGCCTTGCTTCCTTCGGGGATGGCGCCGGGCGCGATCGTTTTGAAATCCTCGATCGAGAGGTACCCCACGTACACCTTCGTATAGATGTCGTGATAGCGCTGGGTCGAACTCCGGCGGAAAAACTCGACGTCGATGGGATCTTTCCCCCGCAGGGAGCGGAGCATCCACGATAGGGTCGCGTAGTATTTGAACGATGCCGTTTTGATCTCTTCGGCATGGGCGATCTTGTGGCTGTCGACACGCCGCATCGGCTCTCTGGGGGCATCGGTGCTGATGCGGTCCAGGATATGGCGGGCGCTGTAGGGCTTGGTGAGCCATACCGACGCGTACTCGGGAAGCTCCGAGGTTCCCGTGGCCCCTTCGTTCAGGACGAGTACCGCTTTGACCTTGTAACGGGGGAAGAGCACTTCGAGCAATGCCCGTTTTTTGCGGAGCCGCTTTTTGAGGTTGCTGACCGACTTGACGAGGGTCATCTCGACGAAATAGAGCTCTTTGTCGGTGAACAGCAGCCCGTCGAACTCCCCGATCTCTTTGTGGCGGGCGCGGTAGATGATCTGCCCTTTCCAGCTCACCGAAAGGGCGTCACTCTGGGCGCGGGTACGGTGCTTGTGGGGTCCTTTGATGATGAAGCTCTTGATCTTGGGCTCGTTGGCCGCGAAGCGCAGCAGCTTTTCGTAGATGTAGTTTTCATACACCTCCCCCTCGAACGAGCGGTAGGCGCTGACATATCCCTCGTCTTCCATCGTCAGCCCTTTGGCTTCCAGCGAGAGAAGATGGTCCGTATTGTAATCGTAATAGAGAAGGTTGTCGCCGAGGTCTTCGTCCCCTTCTGGGATGACGGTTTCGTTAATCGTGAGCATGACAGACTTTATGAGTTCAAATTAGGGTACCGTTTCTGACACCCGCCATAATTGTACCTTATTTTTGGAACGAATGGGGAGCAATAACGCAAATCTAATCCGACACATGCTATACTTATTTTTATGCAAAGACACACCGAAGAACAGATCCGGGCCCAGTTCGTTACCTCGCTGATGGAGTATTTCAAAATCGAGGAAGACATCAACCTCCGCGCCCACATCGCCGATCTTGTCCGTTCCATCCACCCCTCTCAGTACCGCGAATTTTTCCGCCGTCTGTCGGCAGGAGGGATGGCGTTCAAAAACGGTTTTGAGAAAATCGCCAAGGTCGCGGCGGAGTTCGAACACGAATCGCTTACCCCGGTAGAGCGCGAAGCCGCGGAACGGACCGACCGGCTCTACCACCTGATGTATGACCTCCGCCGCGACGTAACGCTCGCGCGAAATCCGGACAAAAGTGCGCTGGAGCGGTTCGAAAGCATCCGTTTCAGCTCGATCAAACGCTCGGGGGAAGAGACGCCCCTGCTGGACGAAACCGACATCAACGTCGTCAAAACGCTCGGAAAAAAATGGATCTACGACTACGTCTCGCTCGATCACGGCCTCTTCGAAGCGCGGGTGAGAAGCGAATACATGGCCGAAATCCTCCGGCGCGAACGCTCCAAAAACGACGCGATCGCAGCACCCATCAAAGCCAGGCTCCTGAAACGATGATCCTCCTCCCTCTCTCCCTGATCGACCGCGACGACCTCAACCTCCTTGAGCGCGCACTTCTCCCCCTCATCTCGCGCCATACCCAGAAATGGGGAGAAAAACCGGGAGAAGTCGAAGCGGGGCTCCTCGCATCGGCGCTCCGCCACAGCCCCCGGGAGGTGGTCGAAGCGCTCGACACCCTCGTCAAAAAAGGGGTTCTCACGTCGGCCCGACGCAAAACGCCCGAAGGGATGATGGTCCGCTACGCGTTTGCCCCGCTCCAGACGATCCCGCCGGCCGTGAGCGCCCCCGTTCCGGCCGAATACGTCGACAGCAACTACTACCTCAATCTCTCCAACAGCGCGTTCGAAGAGCTCCACGCCTTCGCGCTGGAGCTGTGCGACCGCGAAGGGGTAAGCCGCGAGATATTTGACGATTTCAACCTCTATCAGCGTTCCCAGAACCGCCGCTCGTTCGACTGGTGCGCCGAGTTCGAACGGTGGGTACGCAAGGAAACCGCCTCAAAAGCTCCGCTCCTCGCCGGTACGCAGGGGCTATCAGACGCCAAACCGGCTCCCGAGGAGTTCGAGATGGCGCAGTATTTCATCCGTCGCCTCGCCTCGATCGACCCGCAGTTCGAGGAACCGTTCGACGTCATGAGCTGGGCCAAACAGATCAAAATGCTGGTCGATGCCCACGGCTACACGCTCCTCGACATCAAAGCGGTCATCGACTGGCTCTTCAGCGCCAAGGGGGACTGGTTCCGTCCCAACGTCCCCGACGCCTACCATTTGCGCAAACACTTCAAGCGGCTCGTCGCCTACACACGCTCGCACCGCGACGGCAAACCGAGGCTTCCGGACGATGTCGACCTGTTTGACCTCTACGAGCAGATGTAGTTTCTCTTCTATCGGCTGAGGACGAATTCGATACGGCGGTTTTTGGAGCGCCCCTCTTCGGTATCGTTGGGGGCGACCGGGTCGAGGGCTCCCAGGCCGTTGACGCGGATACGTGAGGGATCGATTCCCAGCGAGGCCAGATAGTCGGCGACGACTTTTGCGCGTGATTCGGAGAGAATTTCGTTCGTGTCGTACAGATGCTTCAGCCGTTTGGGAGGGATGCTGTCGGTATAACCGTTGATCACGACGGAATGGTATCCTTGCGCCTTGAACTGTTCGGCCCATTCGCTCAGCCGCTCTTTTCCTTTGCTGCTCAGGGCAACAACCGCCTGATTCTCAAACAGCTGAAAATTGCGAAAATAGGGGGCAGGCGGCTCGCCCGATACGGGGGGCTTGGGGCTCGCAGGCGCAACGGCGGCCGCAACCGCCGCAGGTTTTTCGGCCGCTTTTTCCACGACCGCCCTGGGTGTCGAGGGCTGGGCAACCGGCTCTGTTTCGGGAACTGCCGTCTTCGCCGCTTTCGGGGTCGCGGCATCGCCTTCCGGCACGGACGCCACGGCGACCGGCATTTGAACCGCCGATTTTACAGACTGGGGTTTTACGGCTTCCGGTTTCGGCTCGGTGCTCAGAGCTGCCGGGGCGGGAAGCGGCGCATGCAGAGGCTTCTGCCCCGGGGCCAGACGCTCAAGTTCCATCATGATACACGCCCCTTTGACGTCGAGCGCCGTGAGGGTGAAGGTGTTCCCTTTGCGCTGCCAGAGGGGGTTTTTCAGCGGCCTTAAATCCTGGTCGAGCCCCTGAAAGCTTCGGACGCTGTACCCCTTAGGGACATTGACGGTAAGGATGTTTTCGGCGGTGACGCATTCGGGGCTCCCCTTGCAATCCCCCCCGCTGAGGAGAATTTTCACAATCCCTTTCTCATCGGAAACGAGAAAATCGTCCCGGAATGCGCGCTGAAGATAGGAGTAGCGGTCGGTATTGGCAAACGAGACCTTCACCGTTCCGTCTTTGAGCTTCTCGACGCGGTGCTCAGCAGGGCGGACGTACACGATCCGCTCCGCGTCGAACCCTTTTTCGAACATGAAACCGTAATTCTTGTTCCGCTCCCCCTGATAGTTGAAGTGGAAAATCCCTTCGCTGAAATCGGCCTCGGGATAGAAAATCATCTCGGACACATCGGCCGAAAGTACACCCCACCCCAATCCGAAACCCATCAATCCTGCTGCAATCTTTTTGTGCATAATCACCTCATTGTAATGAAGCGATGATACAATAAAGGTCTCTAAATTTCGGTTAAAAGGGTTTTGATGAATCTCCTATCGCTCTACCTGAACCGCCCGCTGACCAAGGCGACCATCGAATACACGCTCGACATCACTCTGAACAAGGGGGTTGAGAACGGCTATTACGGACACAACGACTCACTCCATCTGGTCCTCTCCCCGTTCGGGGTTCTGACCATCATCGCCGAGGAGAAAAAGAGCATCCTCGACGCCCTCGCCGCGCTGGGGATCGTGCTGGCGGACGAAAGCGACCTCATCACTCAGGACTACCCGATCCGGATCGATCCCTCTCTCGAAAAACCGTTCGAGGTGACCAACGAAGCGATCCATCTGCGGTCGATTTCAACGCTGAACCTCAACATCATAGCCCTCGCCATCTCGCAGAGCGTAGGGCTGGAGAAGTACGAAAAACGGTTCGATTCGCTGTTCGCCCAGAGCCGCCGCATCGTCGAATCGATCCATACCTACTCGTTTACGCAGCGCGGCAGGTTGATGCAGTTTGCCAAAAAACTCGCCCTCACCCGCCACGACATGGTGAGCAACCTCCTCCTGCTCGACAAACCCAACATCCTCTGGGACAACGAAGAGGCCGAAGCGCTCTACAACCGCCTCGCCTTTGTCCTCGAGCTCTACGACCGCCACGAGATCGCCCTCTCCAAACTCTCCCAGATCAAAGAGGACGTCATGCTCGTCATCGACATCATCAACCACAAAAAAAGCGAATTCCTCGAATGGTTCATCATCATCCTGATCGGCGTCGAGATCGTGATGGGGCTGATCGAGTTTGCATTGCATTAAATGGAACGC
>JAFGUJ010000174.1 GCA_016938595.1 Campylobacterales bacterium
GAAAAACCGTAGAACACCCCTTGCATCAAGTACGGCGAAGTTCAAAACAAAGGGGTTTAAAATGGCTGGATCAGCTAGCTTGCGTCAAATCGCGTTCTACGGAAAAGGTGGGATCGGTAAATCTACCACATCCCAAAATACATTGGCAGCGATGTCACACTACTTCGGAAAAAATATCATGATCGTCGGTTGTGACCCTAAAGCGGACTCAACCCGTTTGATTCTTCATGAGAAAGCACAGGATACCATCCTTTCTCTTGCAGCGGAAATGGGAACCATCGAAGATGTCGAGATGGAACAGGCCCGCCTTTGGGGTAAAGGTCTTTTCGATCGTGAAACTCCGGGCGGTTGGATCAACTGCACCGAATCAGGCGGACCGGAACCGGGTGTAGGGTGTGCAGGTCGCGGGGTTATCACGGCGATCAACTTCCTCGAAGAAGAGGGTGCCTACGATGAAGAAGGGCTCGATTTCGTCTCCTACGACGTTCTTGGTGACGTTGTGTGCGGCGGATTCGCCATGCCGATCCGTGAAGGTAAAGCACAGGAAATCTACATCGTAATGTCCGGTGAAATGATGGCGATGTACGCGGCGAACAACATCTCCAAAGGGATTTTGAAATACGCCAACACCGGTGGAGTACGTCTGGCAGGTCTTATCTGTAACGCCCGTATGACAGACCGCGAATACGATCTGGCGCTTGAGCTTGCGCAACGTATCGGAACACAGTTGATCCACTTCGTACCGCGTAACAACATCGTTCAGCACGCGGAACTGCGCCGTATGACGGTTGTCGAGTACAGCCCGAGTTCAGATCAGGCGAAAGAGTACAAAGAGCTGGCTCGCAAAATCGTGTACAACGACATGAAAATCATCCCGACTCCGGTCAGCATGGATGAACTCGAAGACCTGCTCCTCGAATTCGGTCTCGAAGACGAAGTTGACGAAAGCCAGGTCGGTAAATCCGCAGAGGCGTAATGAAAATAGGGGTAGGGAAATCTTCCTTAACCCCGTAGGGAAAAGCAGCGCCTAGGCGCGTGAGCTTTCCGCTGAGGAAAACGTAGAGTTATCGTAGTCATCGGGGCTTCGCTCCGATGACGTTCCAACATCTTAATGAAAAGAAACTAACAGAAAAAGGAGACAAGATGTTTATTTTAGGTTTTCACTTCCCAGCAGATATGGGGAATAAAGTTCCGGATGAAAAAGTAATCGAAAAA
>JAFGUJ010000175.1 GCA_016938595.1 Campylobacterales bacterium
AGAAACGGTTCGAGGAGTTTTTGTCCCTCCTCCTCCAGAATCCCGAAAGTGCACTTCGTTCCCGATTCCTGCAGCAGTTTGCCCCCGCCGGCTGCGACGGGGTTGGGATCCTGGGAGCTGATAAAAAGATTTTGGATCCCAAGATCACGGATCAGCAGTGCGCAGGAGGGGGTTTTACCGCTGTGGGAACACGGTTCGAGGGTGACAGCCATCGTGACATTATGAAAGAGTCCGTTGTGGTGGGTGCGCAAGTAGTCATGGATACGGTGGGCATCGTCCGATCCTGCGATCGCCGAATCGCCGGAAAGTTTGGTGTAGGCATCCCGCAGCGCATACACTTCGGCATGCGGGCCGCCTGCGGCTTTATGGGCACCGACGGAGAGGATTTCTCCCGACACGCCGATACAGACGGCACCGACAGCGGGATTGGGAAAAGTTAAAAGCTGATATTCCCACGCGGCGTCAAGCGCGAGCCGCATGGCATAAGAGGCAGTTGTGGCGGTATCCATTACCACTCGTAGTAGGTTCGGGCCTTGCTGATGGAGCGGAAAGGGACCGTATGGACGTCGCCCTCTTTCGTTTTGACGGTGATCTCGTCGTTCTCGACCGATACGACTTCCCCGTCGAATTTTTCTTTGTTGACCGTGGAAAAAACGACTTTTTCACCGACCGACTGGGCAAAATGCTCAATTGTTTTGAGCTTTCGCTCGATTCCCGGCGAACTCACTTCGAGGCGGTATTCACCCGATACAGGAGAGGTGACATCCAGCAGCGGAGAGATCAGGTGGGTCGCTTCGACGCACTGATCCAGGCTCACGCCGCCCGGCGCCGTCACGCTGACGCGGAAAATGGTCTGGTCGTTTTCGTTCAGGATGGCCGTGTCGTACAGCGACAGCCCGATCGATTCGACCATTTTTTTGATATCGCTTTCAAGACTCATCTTTTTTCTCCTTGGCGATTTGGGCGAACAACGCCTCTATGTTTTTGCTCCGCTCCAGCGTATCGTCAAAGACAAACGCCAGTTTAGGAGAACGGAACCACCCCTGATCGCGCATGCAGTGCTCCTCGATGATCGGACGGGCTTTTTCAAGCTGCCGGATAAAGGCGGCCTGCTCCTGCGGGGTATAGTCGTGGGGGTCGAGATAGACTTTCGCGTCGCTGCGCCCTTTCGAGCAGTGGACATCGATGACGTCCACTTCGCGCAGACGGGCGTCGGAGAGCTGCGAAATCGCTTCGGGGATCAGCTCTTTAAGGATCGACTCGGTCCGTTTGAGTTTGATTTGTGCCGGTGTCACAGGGAAACTTTTTTCTCGATTTTGGTAAAGGTTTCGATGACGTCGCCCACTTTGACATCGGTATAACCGCTGAGGACAACACCACAGTCGAACCCTTTGGTAACCTCTTTGACATCGTCTTTGAACCGTTTGAGGGACGTCAGATCACCCTCGTGGATGACGACACCGTCACGGATGACGCGTACCATTCCGCCGCGAACCAGTTTACCGTCCACGACGACACATCCGGCAACGGTTCCGCCCTTCGGTAACGGGAACGTATCACGTACTTCGGCCTGACCCGTATTTTCCTCACGGAACTGCGGAGCCATCATACCGGTGAGCATTCCCGTGATGTCGTCGATCAGCTGATAGATGATCGAGTAGGTTTTGATCTCGACACCCATCTGCTTGGCCATCGCGTTGACGTTACCGGTCGGACGGACGTTGAATCCGATCAATACACAGTTTTCACTGTTGTTGACCAGCGCCACGTCGTTTTCGGTGATGCCGCCGACGCCGCTTGAGATCACTTCGACTTTTACCTCTTCGTTACGCAGTTCGGCCAAAGACGATTTGATCGCTTCAAGCGATCCGTGTACGTCGGTTTTCAAGACGACTTTGAGCGATTTCAGACGCCCTTCGGCGATCAGAGAGGTCAACTCGTCCAGCGTTGTTTTCGTACTGTGCGACAGCTCGCGGTGACGGTCATACTCATACCGTTTCTGCGCCACTTCACGAGCCTCTTTGTCGCTTTCCATCACCATCATCAGTTCACCCGACGGCGGCACTTCATTCAAGCCGACGACCACGGCCGTCTGGCTCGGCCCGATTTTCTGAAGCTGCGCTTTACGGTCGTTGATCAGCGCCCGCACACGTCCGAAGGCGCTTCCACAGACGATGTTATCGCCCACTTTAAGGGTACCGTTTTGGACGATAACGGTCGCAACCGGTCCGCGCCCTTTTTCCAATGTACTCTCTACGACGATCGCTTTGGCAGTGGCAGTAGGATTGGCCTGAAGCTCCATGACCTCTGCCTGGACCAAAATCGCTTCGAGGAGCTCATCGATTCC
>JAFGUJ010000029.1 GCA_016938595.1 Campylobacterales bacterium
CACAGCATCCGAAGCCGTCCCCCCTCGTTCGTGCTGTGCGCCGTGCAGATCAAACGGGGGATGTGCATCGAGAGCCGCAGCAACCGGGCGACGAGATTGGCATGTACCATGTGGGTGTGGAGGACGTCAGGAGTAAAATCCCTGAGTATCCGGCGCAAGCGGATGTACGTTTTGATAAAACTCAGAGGCGTTTTTGACATCTCCATTCCAATGAGACGGATATCAGGATGATCAGGTCTGATCACCGCTTTGCCGGTCAGATAAATGATAAGAACTTCATGACCGAGTGCGGTAAAACGGTCGGCCAGATCGCATACCTGTCGCTCGGCCCCGCCCATTCCCATGCCGGTGATCATCAAGGCGATTTTCATCTGAGGACCTCATACATAAGGCATTGCAGATAGCGTATCGCCGTTTTGAGCTTGCGCAGCGGCGAGGTTTCCCGAAAAAACTGGTCGCGGTAAAAGAGGGCAAATCCTCTTGGATTGCGTTTGAGGTTGGATTTGAAATTTTTGCTGTAACCGTCGTCGAGGTATTCGGTAATATAGATTGCTTTGGAGGGGTAGTAGAATATCTCCCCCTGATCGGAGATCCTATTCCAGAGGTAGAGTTCAGGAACGAACGTTTCGCCTGCAATGACAGGAAAAGGGTTTTGCCACAGCGTTTCGGTTCTGAAAACGTAGGCCAGATCCCCCTTTAGTAGCGTAGCCGCCTGCGTCGGTGTCAGTTTTAGGGGAGCATCTTGATCGATCTGTGCGCCGATCAGTTTTCTATCAGGATACATCCGTCGATACACGAACCCCAAAACCGTGGGAGGCAATTCGGCGGCAGTATCCTGAACGATCTGCAGCGCTTCTCCCGTGAGCACATCGTCGCTGTCGACGATAAAAATCCACTCCCCCTCTGCCAAACGTACCCCGGTGTTGACGGCGACGTGTTTGCCGCTGTTCTCCTGCCAGAGATAACGGATCGGAAACGGAGCGGAGAGACTCAGACGTTCGATCAGCTCCCCCGTGCCGTCACGGCTTCCGTCATCGATCACGAGCCATTCGAAGGGGACATTTTGTAGCAGCAGACTCTCGAAAAGACGTTCAAGGGTATGGGCGCGGTTGTAGGTAGGGGTGAGGACGGTGATCATACGAGAGGCTTTCGCAGGAGAGTCTTGAGGATCAATATTTTTCGATGCCCTCCGATCGAGAAATCGTGCCGCAGAAGGGTTGCCAAACGTTTTTCGAGCGAGAGATGCGGAAAACTCAGATAAGCGCGAAAAAGCTCTTTTTGATGCGTATCCAGTTCCTGTTCGTAGTACCGAAAAAAGAGCTTTTTTTCTTCGTAATGGGGACGGCTCAGCACCGATGCCCCGGGACGGAAAAATCCCCGCGCCATATCCCAAAATCC
>JAFGUJ010000176.1 GCA_016938595.1 Campylobacterales bacterium
CCGACGTAAAGCCCGCGGTTTGGGATAAAAAGCAACAGGTCAACCGTGGTCACACTGTCGTAAAGGTAGAGTTTGAAATCGGCAAAAAAAACACTTTTTGTCTGGCGGGCGATTTCATGAAAAACCGTTTGGTCGCTTTGGGGTGAGGGCGGTGGCGATTTACGAGGAACAAAACGGTCGAAAAAGGAGAAAAACACTCTGAACCTCTTTTGTTAAATTGCTTTTGTGAAGCACCATATCGTTTCAACAGCGAAAAATAAAAAACCGGGAAATTATAACGAAGGAATGTTAATAAAAAGCCGAGGAAAAGAGACTTCCTCAGCCATTAAGGGGTGATTATTTACCGGCAGCTACGCTGTCTTTAAGACTTTTGCCCGGTTTGAATTTTGGAACCATTTTGTCAGCAGTGCTGTAAGTTTTGGTCGTTCCCGGTACTTTACCGCTTTTACCTTTTTGGAGAGAAGCAGCAAAGCTTCCGAAACCAACAAGTGCTACTTCTTCTTTTGCAACCAATGCTGCTGTTACCGCGTCAGTAAAAGCCTTGATAGCGTTTTCCGCTTCCACTTTTGTTTTGTAGCCGCCGTTTTTTTGAACCAATTCTACGAATTGCGCTTTATTCATTTAGTACCCTTAATCATAGATATGTGAATGACACTCGACTCCCCCTGTTTGGGAACAAACAAGGGTCAAAGTGTTTCAGCCGCGAATACTTTAATATCTCTTGGCTTAAAATTTTCTTCTTTTTTGTATTTTATTGAAAAGTTTTGTGATTTTGTGCTTGTTGAGAGGGTTTTTCGCCCCTAAAACAGAGCTCCCGGCTGAAAATACGGGAGAAAAGAGCTGTTTGCGTTTCATAAGCTTTGATAAATTATGTTTCCACGATGACCACTTATGAAAGACGTTTCGTGTCGGGGAGATGGATAAAAAAACCTCTTCCAATCCGATCCGTTCCTGTTCCGTCAAACTGCTCATGTTTACCCCTTAAGTTTATTGATTTTACGGACTACCCGGATGATTTCGTCATCATCGAGCATTCCCAGCATATCGATCACCGCTTTGGCTGCTTGAGGTTTGGCATTCCCCAGCCTCCAGTCCTGATAGGTCCGCATGGAAATCCCGAGTTCCTGTGCCATCTCTTTTTGGGAAATCTTCTTGCCGTTGCGCTGTGCCTCGACGGCATTGTGTAGAAGATTAAAAAGATCGCTCATTTCCATTGCTCCATTGTAATATCCTTTTCTTAAAACAAACATAAAAACGTATAAAATATGTTAATAAATGTATATATTATTTATTTAAATGTGTAAAAAAAGTATTTAAACGAATATAGCATTTATTATTCCAGTTTTAAAAAGTATATATGTGTATATAATATACAGAATATCGTATGATATTGAACGGGTTTAGTACTTCAGAGAACGGATACGGAGTTTGGGTACGACGATTTATCGGAAAAAGATGTTATCAGAGGGGGGGAGGATTAAAAACGATCGCTCTGCCCAAAAAGGGCTTCAGGAACTTAAAGGGAGAAAAAAATCAGGAAAGAAAATCGGTGTAATCGTATTTGGAGAGATCGACGTAAAACTCCCCTTCTTTTTGGATGATCCGGACATCGCTGCCATAGGCGGCTTCAAAACGGCGCCGGACCTGTTTGCGCTCTTCGGAATTCATACCGATGAATTTAAGGTAGCGCTTGAGTTCGATCATGCCGTTGGCGAGAGGAGCGGGCTCGTGTGCTCTGGCGGTGACGTCGACATCATGCACCGCATTGTCGTGGGAAAGGAGCAGTTTGGTGTTGATCACTTCGAGGATGCTTTTGAGCTGCTCGTCTTTGGCAGTGTAGATATCTTCTATCCGCTGGCGTTCGGCAATCAGCATCTGTTCTTTGTCGTTTACCAGACGGTCAATCTTGGCTTCGAGCTCTTTGATTTTGAGTTTCAGCTGTTGATTCTCTTTTTGATAGAGGGAGATGATCATTCCGACCGTTGTTTTCGGAGGCTGCGGGGATGGTGCGGCCGCAGGTGTCTCGTTTTTCCGGGAAATTTCAAGCCGTTTTTCTTCCTCCAGAGAGCTTCGGGGGACGATAATGTAGGTGACACCGCCCTCTATAATATAGTTTAGACGCTTTGTCCGCAGTTTGTTCTGGATCATCTCTTTGGACATCTTAAAGGTCTTGGCATATTCATCGATGGTGAAACGCACGTACCCTCCTTTGGTTAATCGTATGACGGTATCTTAGCAAAACTTTCTTTTCTATAGAGACGCTGCGGCAATCATCTCTCTTCGGAAACGGGAGCGATCCAGCCGACTTTGGGGGGAGGGATGATCGCCCCTTTGCGCATCCAGATGAGGTAGCCGTGGCGTTCGATCTTGTGTTTGTCGGCAAACGTATGCAGCGAACTGTGGCGGAATTCGCATTTTTTCAGCAGTGCATGAAAATCGGGATGGAGATACAGGAAGTCGGTGAGGGATTCATACGCCTTGTCGGAGATGATGACGGTGCTGATGATGAGGTTTTTGATTTCGATGTAGCGGGCGCACTCGTTCAGCCCGTCGCCGACGTAATTGTCATTTCCCAGAATGTCTTCGAATCGGTGGACTTTACCTGTGTGGACCGCAACGCGGATGCCACGGAAATAGGGATACTCTTTGGCGATGTAGTCCGAAAAATGGATGAATGAGAGGCCTAGAATCGGGCCGAATCCCCGCAGATCGGGATGGAGGATGCAGTAAAAGCCGTCTCCGGTGGGAATGATTTTCTGCACCATTTGCTCCATCGGCATCCCGGAGCTTTTGAGCATTTTACGGATCATTTTTTTGTACGTCAGGGAGAGGTAGGAGATGATTTCCAGCTGTTCGTCCATCGAAAGGCGCGAAAAATCGATAATATCGATAAGGACGATATCGGTCTCGATGGCATTTTGGTTCATGGCTAGTCCGTCTTTAATCGCGTAATATTGCCTTATTGTAATCTAAAATTGCTGAGATGTTCAAAACTTCATCGGCGTCTTTCCGGGAATCATTTCAAAATGTGTTACCATTTCTGTAAAAATCATCAGGATCAGCCAGTATGCAAAAAAGAACCAAAATTTTAGCTACCGTCGGGCCATCGTCGGACAAAGTCGAAACGCTCGCCGCATTGATTCGTGCGGGGGTAAACGTCTTCCGGCTCAATTTTTCGCACGGGAGCCATGAATATCATCTTGGCGTCTTGAACAACATCCGCACGGCAATGCGCGAGACGGGACTGCTCGTCGGGGTGCTGCAGGACATCAGCGGTCCGAAGATCCGTGTCGGCAAGCTGCAGGAAGATTTCCATCTCGAAAGCGGTGACCGGCTTGATTTTTTCTACAGTATGGTGGAAGGGGAAAAAACAGCAGAGAAACATTACCGCCTCTCCATCAATCAGCCTGAAATTTTGAAAATGCTCAAAGCCGGAGATGCGATTTACCTCTACGACGGCAACATCCGTGCCAAAATCGTCGAATGCACGGAACATTTTGTTCAGGCGGTCGTAGAAAACAAAGGGAAGCTCTCTTCAAACAAAGGGGTCAATTTCCCCAACACGACGCTGGGAATCGACATTCTGACCGAGAAAGACAAAGCTGATATGGCGTGGGGTGTAGCGAACGGCGTCGATTTTATGGCGATTTCGTTTGTCCAAAACGCCCGGGACATGATTCAGGCCCGCGAAGTGGTGCATTCACTTGGCGGCGAAGTTCAGCTTTTTGCGAAAATCGAGAAGTTTGACGCGGTCGAGAACATTGATGAGATCCTCCGCTACTCTGATGGTCTGATGGTGGCACGGGGAGATCTGGGGATTGAAGTCCCCTATTATCGGGTGCCGACGATCCAGAAGATGCTGATCCAAAAAGCCAACGAACATTCCAAGCCGGTCATTACGGCGACGCAGATGCTTCTCTCAATGACCGAAAAAGAGTCGGCAACCCGCGCCGAGATCAGCGATGTCGCCAATGCCGTCCTAGACGGCACCGACGCGGTGATGCTCTCCGAAGAGAGCGCGGTCGGGCACAATCCGGTTCTGGTTGTCGAGACGATGGTTAATACCATACAGGCGATCGAGGCGATTTACCCGTTCGGAAAATTCGATTTCGGGTATGACGATGCGATGGACGTCGTCAACGAATCGGCGGTCCGCCTGGGCGATTCGCTGAACGCCGAGGGGATCATCGCGATGACGACGTCGGGGCAGTCGGCGAAAAAACTCTCCCGCTACCGTCCGAAGATGACAATCTACGCAGCGACACACGAAGAGAGGGTCGCACGGCTGCTGACGATGGTGTGGGGTGTCGTACCGGCCTACCTGACGAAAAAAGGGCGGCTGGAGGAGATGCTCAGCGAGATCATCCACAGCGGACTTGAGCGCAAAATCATTGACAAGAAAAACACCTACGTATTTACGGCAGGGTATCCGATCGGTACGCCGGGAACGACAAACGTGATCCGCATCCTGCGCGAAAACGAGATCACCTTTTTCGGGGAAACGAAACCGCTGCCGGCGAAAAGCAAAAAAAGCGAGGAGAGCAATATCCCGACGTTGTTCTAGAAACTGGATCGAAAATTGCTTTAAAAAGCAGCGAGGGGCCGAAAAGTTTTGTTTCGTCATTTCCGTCAGTCGCCCCTCGAAACCGCTTCGCATTACGCTACAATTTCACCATGAATACCGATACCCTTTTTACCAAACCGATTTCCAAACAGTTCGAATTTGACGCCGAAGTGGCGGCGGTTTTTGACGACATGCTGCTGCGTTCCGTCCCGTTTTACAAAGAGTCGCAGGCGTTGACGCGCCGCTTTGCGGTCAATGCGCTTCAAGAGGGGGGAACCGTCTACGACCTGGGGTGTTCGACGGCATCCATGTTGCTTGAGATCGAGCGCTCTTTGGAAAAAAACGGTACGGTCAAGCTGATCGGAATCGATAATTCCAGCGCGATGATCGAGCACGCCCGCAAAAAGATTGAAGCGTACGGTTCTGGGATCGAACTGGCGGAGGGGGACATTCTCACCTTCCCGTATGAGAAAGCGCGGGTCATGATCAGCAACTACACGTTGCAGTTCATCCGCCCCCTTCAGCGCGAAGGGCTGATCCGGACGATCGCGGGTGCGCTGGAAGAGGGGGGCGTCTTTATTTTCAGCGAAAAAGTGGTCAGTGACGATCCGAAACTGAACAAAGAGCTTATCGACTGTTACTACGATTTCAAAAAAAGCCAGGGGTACAGCGAATACGAGATCATGCATAAACGCGAAGCGCTCGAAAACGTCCTGATCCCCTACACGATGAACGAAAACATCCATATGGCAAAACACAACGGGTTCAAAACGTGCGACGTTCTGTTCCGATGGGCCAACTTCGCCACCTTCATTGCGGTGAAATAGCCTTTAGCGGACGTTTCCCCCCTCCGGATTTTCCGGCGTCTTCAATGCCTCTGTGATATCCGAATAGTCGATGAGGTTCTGATCGCACTTTTTGTGATAATACCCCTGCATGTCGTAATACTCTTCACAGTCGTTGTAATAGCGCAGACTGACTCCACGCTCATTGAAGCAGCCGGCGAACAGGATCGGAAAAAGGAGCAAAAAAGAGGTTTTTTTCATGGGATTATTGTATCTCATCGCGGTTTAAATCCCTCCGTACTTTTGCAATATTCTTTCAAAAAACACTCGGTGTCGCATTTGGGATTTTTGGCGGTGCAGATGTAGCGCCCGAAGAGAACCAGCCCCTGATGAAGCTGATGGAGATTGGTTTTGAATTTTTTGACGAGGGTCTCTTCGGTAGCGACGGCAGTGGCATCGTCGCTGAGTCCCAGACGGTGGCTGACCCGGAAGACGTGGGTGTCGACCGCCATCAGGTTGGCCTGAGTGTACTCGATCAATACGACGTGGGCCGTTTTCTGCCCGACCCCTGCAAGGGTGGTGAGCTCTTTTTCATCCAGCGGTATCTCACCTCCGTAGACGTCGACGACCCTCTGTGCCATTTTGACCAGATTGATGGCTTTGTTGTTAAAAAACGAACAGCTCTGAATGAGGCGTTTCACATCCTCGACATCGGCCTGTGCCAGCGCGGCGGGAGTGGGATAGGCGTCAAAGAGGGCGGGGGTGATAAGGTTGACCCGTTTGTCGGTACACTGGGCCGAGAGGGCGACGGCGACGACCAGTTCATAGGCATTGGTATAGGCAAGCTCCGTTACTGCATCGCTGTAGCGTTCCAAAAGAGCTGTTTTGATCGTCTCTATCTCTTTTTTTGTCGCTTTTTTCATCCCGAAATCCCGTTTTTGGAGCGTATTGTAGCATGATCGAAAAAAAAACATCTTCAGCAGAATTTTGTGTTACAATGGCTTTTTTCCATACAAACAATCGTTAACGGCTGACAAAAAAGGAGGAATGGTTTTGGGAATGATGAACTGGTTTCAAAAGGTATTTGGTAATTACGAGAACCGTTTTTCGCAAGAGAATGAACAAATTATAAACAAAACACTTTTTTATAAAGTACTGGATACCGATCCGTCCGCACTGCTGTTTTTCACCAAAGAGAGCGGATGGATCGGCGCGAACAAAGCGTTTTTCGATCTGGTACCGCTGCAAAATATTGAACAGCTTCGTGCGAACCACGACAGCATACGCGAGCTCTTCGACCATGAAGACGAAGATGTCTTTACCGAATACGACAAAAGCTGGCTCGATTACATCCGGACCCACTGTCCGAACGGATACGGTCTTGGAATTGTCGATCCGTCGGGAAAACTCCGCTCAATGTCGGCGACGTGTACCCTGATCGACGAAAAGGGGATGGAACTGTATCTGCTGCGGATGGAAGATCAGACCAAGCTGGTCCAGCTGCAGACCGAAGTGCTCAAAATCGAGCAGCTCAAAAGCAAGTTCCTGGCCAACATCGGGCATGAATTCAGAACGCCGATGAACGGGATTTTGGGATTCATTGAATTGCTTGCGAAAACCTCTCCGACCGATGTGCAGATGGAATATATCCGTTCCGTGCAGGGATCTGCGCGCAATCTGATGTCCAACATCGAAAACCTCCTCGACCTGGCCCAAATGCAAAACGGCCGTTTGAGTATCAGCAAAAGCGAGTTCAATATTGTCGCCGAAATAGAGGAACTGGGCCGCAACTGTGTCTCTATCGGGAATGACAAAGGGGTCGGGGTTTTGTATTTCATCGATCCCAAGCTTCCCACCTACATTACGGGCGATGTCCGTAAAATAAAACAGGTGCTTAACAATCTTTGCAGCAATGCGCTGAAATTTACCAGCGCCGGCGGCCGGATTTCGGTGGAAGTGAAGCTTCTCAAACGTAATACTTCCGGAAGCTGCAACATCGGTTTTACGGTGAAAGACAACGGGAAAGGGATCAGCAAATCCGAGCTTGGCAACATCACCCGCCCGTTCGTAGCGGGAGACCACGCCGACAACCGTTTGGGAGTTGGACTGAGCCTGTCGCACGGTCTGATCTCGTTGATGGGGGGAGAGCTCAAGATTGTCAGCGATGAGGGGAAGGGATCTTCTTTCAGTTTCGCCCTCACGCTGGAAGGCTCATCCGATCATGCGATGACGATGATCAACGGCCATAGCGTCAAAGTGGTCTTGATCGATGAAACGCGCCTGGATGATGCCAACCACCTTACGAACTATCTGCGCAGTTTCGGGGTGAGCGTTACCAAAGTCCAGACGATAGATGAGACAATCTTCAATGATGCCGAAGTGGTCTATTTCGTTGCATCGCAGGAAAAGGACGGCTGGACGACAAAACTTGCCGGGATGAAACGGACGTGCCAGACGGTTCTTCTGCTGGAGCAGGACGACCGGCTGCAGGCCAAAATGCTTCACGTGGTGGACATGGCCCTTCACAAACCGCTGTTCCCCACATCCCTGTACGCCCACCTCTCGCAGGTGCTGAAGCTCCCCCAGAATAGCCAGGCCCCCGCTCCGAAGTTTCAGCGCGGCATGAGTGCCCTTGTGGTGGAAGACAATCTTATCAATCAGCGGTTGATCAAACTCCTTCTCAAAGAGTACGGGATATCCGTCAGTGCCGTCTCCAACGGGGATGAAGCGGTTGAAATGTGCCGCGAACACCAATACGATATCATTTTTATGGACATCGATATGCCGATCAAAGACGGTATCCTCGCGACGCAGGAGATTAAAGCCGAAGGCTCTCCGATGCGGCGGATGCCGATCATTGCTTTGACAGCAATGGCTATGGAAGGTGACCGTGAATACATTCTGGACAAAGGGCTGGACGACTATCTCTCCAAACCGTTGACGCGTGAGAAACTGGAGTATGTCCTTCACAAATATCTTCACGTCACGCTGTAAAGGTCAAGGTATGGTTTACGTAGAGAGTTTCAAGAACAGGTATCCCCACATCATCGAATTTCTTACGTTGTGCAGCAAGCTGCACAGTGATCCTATGATTTACGCGGATATGTCGGGAAGTCTGGTGGGGTGCAATGGGCAGCTTCTTGAACTTTTGGAAGTGGAAGAATTGGAGAAGATTCCGCCGCTTTCCACGTGGTTCGAACCGGTAGGAGTCGATCTGCCGTTTCTTTTTTCACAGCCCGGGAGTTATCGGGGAAAAATCCGCGTCGGGGAGGTCGAATACACCATAGCGGCCAAAGCCGAAGTGGTGTTGATCGACGATACCCCTTTGGTCGGAATGGTTTTCCGGGATACGACGATACTTGAGCGGGCCAAGGCGGCTGAGCGTTATTTTGAAGATTTTAAAAAGAAATTTTTGACCAATATTTCGCACGAATTTCGTACCCCCATGAACGCCATCATCGGATTTACCGATCTGCTCAAGGGGACCCCGCTGACGTCATGGCAGCAAGAATATGTGCAGATGACGAGCCAAAGCGCCTTTTCCATGATGCGCAATATTGAAAATCTACTTGAACTGATGCAGGTCGAAAGCGGCAGCATCCATCCGCGCCCCGCCCTTTTCAATCCGCTGGAAACATTTGAAAGTTTCTCGATGCAGTTTACCGATTTTGCCCTCTCCAAAGAGATCCAGCTGATGTTTTTGATCGATCCGCATCTGCCCAAAACGATGATCGGCGATCAGGACAAGATCCTGACGGTGATGCGCAACCTTATCCAAAACGGTATCAAGTTCACGGAAGAGGAAGGGCAGGTACTTGTTGAAATTCTGGTTATAAGAGAAGAGGGAGGCTCGGTCGAAGTCGAATATGCCGTCAGCGACACGGGGATCGGGATTGAAAAGGAGAAAATCAAAACGCTCCTTCGTCCGTTCGGATCCGCCTGGGAAAACCAGCGGCAGGGAAAAAACGGACTGGGGATAGGGCTGAGTCTCAGCCACAAATACGTTGACATGATGGATTCGCATCTGATGCTCGCATCCGAGCCTGGCAAAGGGTCGCGGTTTTCATTCCGTATACTCCATCAGATCGGCGAAGAAGGGACGTTTGATTTTACCGAGGGGACCCGCGCCGCGATTTATACACAGGAGAGTCAGCTGACTGCCCAGGGGGCGTTGCTGTACAAATATCTGGAACTTTTCAACGTTCAGACCAGGGGAATACACGATCTCATCAACGGTACGCTGCATGAGAGCGATGTTCTTTTTCTGGACGTTCCGCACCTTTCGAAATCACAGGTCGATGCGATCAAAGCGGCCTACCCCGCTCTTCAGGTCGTTCCGGTCCTGAAAAGGGATTACGGCGAAAAAGCGGATGCCCTTATCGAAGCGGTCGAATCGATTGTGGCGCTGCCGATTTTTCCTAGCTCGCTCAACAAAACGTTGGCGGTTGTTCGAAACAAAATGCCAAGAGAGGAGATTTCCCGGGTTCAGGAACTCCAAAACATACAGGGGCATGAAAACATCAAAATTCTGGTGGCCGAAGACAACCTGATCAATCTCAAACTTCTGGAGACCATTTTGCTGCAGGAACGTTTTCAGGTGGTGGCCGTTGACAACGGCCAAAAAGCGGTCGATGCCTATCTCAAAGAGCCCTTTGACCTTGTCCTGATGGATATCGATATGCCGGTCATGGACGGTTTGACGGCCAACCGCCTAATCAAAGAAATCGACAAACGCGATTCGCGCGGTTTTGTCCCTGTCATCGCATTGACAGCACATGCCCTGATCGGCGACCGGGAACGGATCGTGGCCGGAGGCCTGGATGCCCACCTGGCCAAACCGATCGACAAGAATATCCTGTTGCAGACCATGGAACGCTATTTGAAAATTGCACAGCAAAAAAGAGAAAACATTACGGTTTAATGTCGGTTATTTTTTGCGTACTATACTGACAAATGTATTATAATGCCGAAATCAAATTCCCCTAAGAAGGGGAGAACAACAAGGATAGCAATGAAGCGATATTACACCGCTTGGATTTTGGGTTTATTATTGAGTGCTCCAATGGCAACAGCAGCTGTTTTAGCGACGGTGAATGGAGATGAGATTACGTCCGAAGAGGTCAATAAGGTCTTGATGGAAGGGACTCAGGGGCGCTTCGATTCGCTCCCCGCCGATAAACAAAACGAATTGCGCCAGCGTATTATCGAAGGGATGATTGCACAGGAACTTGTGTACGATGACGCCAAGCGTACTGGGGTCCTTGAATCCAAAGTCTACAAGCAGGAGCTTGACCAGCTGGTGGATCGGCTGAAAGTTCAGCTCGCTGCCAAAATATGGGAACAGCAGCAGTTTGAAGCCATTACCATCGATTCCAAAGAGGTCAAAGCGTATTACGATGCGAACGCTGATGAGTTTGTTGACAAAGAAAAAATCCGCGCCCGCCATATTCTTGTGAAAACCAAAGCCGAAGCCGAAGCGGTTATCAAAAGCATGAAAGGGCTCAACGGAGACAAACTGAAAAACGAGTTTATCGCCCAGGCCAAATCCAAATCGACCGGGCCAAGCGCCGTGAAAGGTGGAGACCTTGGGTATTTTCCCCGCGGACAGATGGTACCGTCGTTCAATGACGCCGCGTTCGCTATGAAAGAGGGAAGCATGTCCGCTGCACCGGTTCAAAGCCAGTTCGGATATCACGTCATTTATATCGAAGATAAAAAACCCGCGAAAAAACTGGCATTCAGCGAAGTGGAAAATTTCATCGAGCAGCGTCTTAAAATGGACAAGTTTAAAGCACATATGGAGAAAAAAATGGCAACCCTTCGCGAAAAAGCGAAAATCACCTACACCAAATAATTTTCCTTCTCCCGCATTGGCGGGAGCTCTTTTCTTACCCTCAAAATCAGATCATTTTATAATTGTTGAAATTGCCCCGCAATCTCAGTTGCGGTCGATCGCGTTGAGATCGCTGAAAGCGGTTTTGACCCGTGCTACGAGAGTTTTCTGCCCGTCACGAAGCCATTTGCGGGGGTCGTAGTATTTTTTGTTCGGTTTATCTTCCCCCTCAGGATTGCCGATTTGCCCCTGCAGGTAGTCTTTGTATTTCTCGTAATAATCTTTTACCCCTTCCCAGGTCGCCCATTGGGTATCGGTATCGATGTTCATTTTGATGACACCGTAGCTGATCGCTTCACGGATCTCTTCGAGGGTGGAACCTGAACCGCCGTGGAAAACGAAATCGACCGGCTTGTCCGATGCGGTGTGAAATTTTTCCTTGATGTATTTCTGGGAGTTGTTCAGGATGATCGGAGTGAGGACGACATTGCCTGGTTTGTAGACGCCATGGACATTTCCGAATGAGGCGGCGATCGTAAAGCGTTTGCTTACGGCGCTCAGTTTTTCGTAGGCGTAGGCGACATCTTCAGGCTGGGTATAAAGAAGGGCATTGTCGATACTGCTGTTGTCAACACCGTCCTCTTCACCGCCGGTGACCCCCAGCTCGATCTCGAGCGTCATACCGATCTTGTCCATCCGTTTCAGATATTCCACGCAGGTAGCGACGTTCTCTTCAAGAGACTCTTCGGAGAGATCGAGCATGTGGGAGCTGAAAAGGGGTTTGCCGTGCTGCGCGAAATGCTTCTCCCCTGCATCAAGGAGGGCATCGATCCAGGGAAGGAGTTTGCGCGCGGCATGGTCGGTATGCAAAATGACGGGGATGCCGTAGGCTTCGGCCATCATGTGCACGTGAATCGCGCCGCTGATGGCGCCGGCAATCGCCGCTTTTTCGTTTTCGTTGCTCAGACCTTTACCCGCATAATAGCTTGCGCCTCCGTTGGAGAACTGGATAATGACGGGAGAATTGACCAATTTGGCCGCTTCGAGGACGCCGTTGATCGAATCGGTTCCGACCACATTCACGGCGGGAAGGGCAAATCCTTCTTCTTTGGCGATTTCAAAAAGTTTTTGAACATCGTCGCCGAAGAGTACTCCCGGCTTCATCACATCTAAAATACGTTTGGACATACCTTGACCTCATAATTGAAATTGACGATATTATAGCCTCAGAGCAATAATGATAGAATTAAACAAACATTTGAAAAGGGGAAAAAGGTGGTACGGATCATTCTGTGGTTGATGATCGGTTCTCTGGCGCTTCAGGGGAAATCCGAATCAGCCCCTTTTTACACCCTCGTCGAACCTCTCGAAAAAAGTGTCGTTCCGATCGAAAAGCTGAGTCGAAAAACAGTGATGGAACCGCATCGGGACATGATCGGAAATTTTTTGCACAGAATGGAAGCCACTCTTGCGGCAGGTAAAGCGCTTTCCGGGGAGAAAAAAGCCGATCCCGATGAGTTGAAGAGATATTTGAAAGATTTGCGTGAATTGTCCAAAACCAAGGAACAGATCGATCTGCTTTACCGCAAATCGCTCAATGCCGCAATGGCCGAATCGGACAAGCAAAGTTTTGAAGAGCTGGTATCGATTCCCCTGGAACCGCTGCATCATCCGCGAACCCGATCGGAAGTAATTGCTTTTTACCAAAAACACTATCCCCGCCGTTCGATCGACAGTATCGAATCATTGTGTGAGGAGGAGGAGCTTGAATCCAGGAGCCTCCAAATCGCGATTGAGCAGGAACTTGCGTATGAAGAGCATCTGCGCATTCTAAAACGCTCCGAAGTGGCAAAGATTAAAAAAACGGCAGAGGTTGGTTCACGCAACAGTGTCATCGTGAGCGCCGAGATGAATGCTCACGGAGGGGTTGAATTCGAAGCCGAAAATCTCAACCCCTATACCGTCACGATGAGCCTCGACTTTGCATCGATGGACAATCTCAAAGCGCCGGTCAGACTCCCCATTTTCGTCGAAATCCCCGGCAAAAGCAGAAAAAAAGTACTGGAGCTGTCCCGCATATCGCCGCAACAGGGAGTTTCCTACCGATCTTCGTACGGGTGGGTACGAGGTTCGGCATTTGCTGTCCATAATGACAGCTACACCTACGCTCTTCCGTTTCCCCGCGGGGCAAACGTCTTTGTCTCGCAGGGGTATAACGGAGGGATGACCCACAAAGGCCTGTCGGCCTATGCAATCGATTTTCCCGTTCCGATAGGGACACCGATACACGCTGCCAGAGAAGGGATTGTCGTCGGGGCCAAAGGGTCCGGCACTGTGGGGGGGATGAGCCCTGAATACCGTCAATACGCCAATTACGTCATTATCGAACACAGTGATGGTACGATGGGGAACTATTACCATTTGAAACAAGGCGGCGCCGCCGTGCGCATCGGTCAGAAAGTCTCCAAAGGGGAGCTGATCGGGTATTCGGGGAATACGGGTTACAGCAGCGGACCGCATCTGCATTTCAGCGTCAGCAAGGTTGATCCCGTATCGATGCGCCGCCCTATGAACCTGCCGGTCAGGATCCAGGCGGGGGAAGGAATCGTGACATTGCCGCGTAAAGGGGACAGATATACGGTACAATAACCTTGAGAATTTAAAACAGAGGTTTCCATGCTCAAGACCGTCAAGTCCAAAATTATTTTTTCGACACTGCTTTTCAGTTTTATGGGGTTGGGTGCTATTTACTGGTATTTGACCACAACGTTTCATGACTTTTCCAACGATACGGCGAAGCGTTCGCTGACCATGCTGAGCCAGTCGATTTTTCAAACGCTTACAGGGAGCATGCTGGCGGGGGACCCGAAAGTGGTTGCCGATGCAATCGCCAGTGCCCAAACGATTGAAGGCATTGAAAAATTGAAAGTGGAAAAATCCCAGGCGGTGATCGATTTGTTCGGGATTGATGCGACGTTCACGGATGAACCGATGATCAAAGAGGTTTTCAAAACCAAAAATCCCAGCGTGATCGAGAACACGAACGGTACCCACACGATCCGGCTGTTGCAGCCTCTGATCGCCGAAGATCGCTGTCTCGCGTGCCACGCCAACGTCCAAAGCGGCGATGTGCTGGGGGTAATGGACCTGGTGGTGTCGCTGGAGAAAAACGATGAGGAGATCAACAAAACCGAAACGGTGCTTCTGATCGCGCTGGGGATTGTCGTTATTACGTTTGTGACGGTTCTAAACCTTTTCTTCGGGAAAGAAGTACTCACTCCGCTGGAAGGGCTTCGAAACCGGATCGGCGCACTTGTCAGTGGGGACAAAGATTTGACCAAACGGCTTGAAGTGACGAAAAAAGATGAATTTTCCGAAGCGGCGCTGGCTGTGAACCGTTTTGTCGAAATGGTACAGGAGACGGTCAACGAAGTCAAAGCACTCGGAAAGCAAAATTCGACGATTGCGACGACCATCACCGATGCGACGCGGACGATCTCAGGGGGTGTGGAGCAGGAGCGCCAGATCGTGGAAGCAACGACGGAAAAAAGCCATTCGATCAAAGAGATTTTGTCCGGAGCGATCGCCATTTCCGAGCAGACCCAAAAAAATGTCGCCAATGCCAACGAAGAGCTTGTTACGGCCAAAGACGCTCTGTACCGGCTGGTCGAAGAAGTGGATGGCTACATCGAAACCGAACACGATATGGCGTCGCAGCTGGTCTCCTTGCGTCAGGATGCCGACCAGGTTAAAAATGTCCTCGGAGTGATCAAAGATATCGCCGATCAGACCAATCTTCTGGCGCTCAACGCCGCCATTGAAGCCGCGCGCGCCGGAGAGCATGGGCGCGGATTTGCGGTGGTCGCCGATGAGGTGCGCAAGCTGGCCGAGCGGACCCAAAAAAGTCTGACCGAAATCGAGATCAGCGTCGGTACGATTGTCCAGGCGATCAACGATGTCAGCGACAAGATGGGTGAAAACGCCAAAAACATGAACGAGCTGACGGCGATTTCCCATGAAGTCGAAGATAAAATTTCGGCGACCTCCGCAGAGATGGAACGGTCGGTGTCCGTAGCACAGCGCTCCTACAATGATTCGATCGAAGTCGTCGGACACATCGAATGGATCATCGAGAAAATTTCGCAGATCAATGTCGTTTCCGAAAGCAACCGCAACAGCGTAGAACAGATCGAAAGCGATTCGAAGCAGCTGCTTGAAGTGGCTCAGTCGCTATCCGCGCGGATCAACGAATTCAAGAGCTGAACACCCCTATCCAATAGGTGTTCTCTGCCGTAGAGAGAACACGGTGGGGGGTGTGTTTCGGGATCAGTAGATGATCCCCCCTCTCCATAGTGAAAATTTCCCCGTCCATTTCGAGCCTGGCCTCCCCTTCGCACAGCAATACCCATTCATTTTCCTTCTGGTCATACCATTCTCCGGGGGTTTTCAGGGAGGAACGGATCGATTCGATTCGGACCGCAGTGTTTTCGTAGAGGGTCGAAAAAATTTCATGGTTCGGTTCGGGGGCTTTTCCCTGGTAAAGATTAGATTTTCGGATCATGAAACACTCCTAAGTTAATGCGTGATATGATTTCGCTATTATAAACAAAGAGTAAAGACGAATGAAAAATATTGTATTGATCGGTTTTATGGGAGTCGGGAAAGGCTCAGTCGCTCGGGAAATCGTCAAACAGGCCGATATCGTTGCGCTGGATACGGATGACATCATCGAAAGTATGGAAAACCGTAAAATCAAGAAAATTTTTGCCGAAGAGGGGGAGGAGTACTTCCGCGCACTGGAGCGTAAAGTGGCCCATTGGCTCCAAAAAGAGGTGGACGGGACCCTGATTTCGACCGGCGGTGGTTTTTTCAAAGTCCCCAACCTCTCCAAGATCGGAACGGTCGTCTATCTGTATGCGCCGTTCGAGACGATCTACAACCGTATTCTTGCCCATCCGAATGCCGAGAGCAAACTTCGTAAACGCCCGCTGTTCCAGGACATTGAAAAAGCGAAAAAACTGTACGACGAACGGGCGCCGCTCTACAGAAAAGCGGCCGATGTCGTGATCGACGTATCGGAAAAGAGTGTGGCCCAGATCGCCAAAGAAATTTTAAAAAAGGTGAAAAAAGATGATTAAAATCGCCATGGGTGTTTTGTTGAGCGCCGTTGTCCTTTTGGGAGCCGATGTCAAATGGGAAAAAGATCTTGCCTCGGCTATCGATCGGGCCGTAAAAGAGAAAAAACCGCTGATGGTCGTTGTCACAAAGTACGGGTGCAAATGGTGTGACGTACTGAAAAAAGAGACGTTGCAGACGCCCAAAGTCGCCGCTGTGCTGAACCGCGATTTCGTCGCCTACGAGGCGGTGATGGAAGAGGGGACCGTACCTAAATCGTTGATGACCCCGGGAACGCCGGCAACGTGGTTCATCAAAGGGAAATCCCCGATGTTTGAACCGGTGATGGGAGCCATCGGCGTCGATGATTTTTTATACGCCCTCGACACCGTCAAGCAAGAGTACGCCGCACCGGCATCGAAAAAATAAAGGATATCAATGACCATCATACACGCCAACGATTCAACGTTTCCCGCGGTATTCGACGAACTGCTCGGACGCGGCAAAATGGATATGGAACATGTGTCGTCGATTGTTAAAACGATTATCGATGAAATACGTGCCGAACGCGATGACGCGCTGATCCGCCATATTTCGAAATTTGACCGCTGGACACCGCAAAACGGGGCTGAGCTGCGGATCGACTCTGCCGACATGAAACGAGCGTATGACGCGCTGGAGCCTACGCTCAAAGCCTCTTTGCATCTTGCGTACGACCGGATTCGTGCCTATCACGAAAAACAGCTTCCCAAGAGCTGGTTCGATACCGAAGCCAACGGAACGATTCTGGGGCAAAAAGTAACCCCTGTGGATCGGGCAGGGCTTTACATCCCCGGCGGGAAAGCGGCCTACCCGAGTTCGCTTCTGATGAACGTCATCCCTGCACAGGTGGCGGGGGTGGAGCATATCGTGGTGACGACACCGACGCCCGATAACGAGCCCAACGCATTGTTGCTGGCGGCGTGCCATCTGTGCGGCGTGAGCGAAGTCTTCAAAGTGGGGGGAGCCAGCGCAATCGCCGCAATGGCCTACGGAACCCAGACGATCCCCAAAGTGGACGTGATTACCGGTCCGGGGAACATTTTCGTCGCAACGGCCAAAAAGATGGTGTTCGGAGAAGTGAACATCGATATGATCGCCGGTCCCAGCGAAATCGGTGTGTTGGCGGATGAGACGGCCAATCCGAACCATATCGCGATCGATCTGCTCTCTCAGGCGGAACACGACGAGATGGCCAGCTCCATCCTGATAACCCCTTCGCAGGCGTTTGCCGATGCGTGTGCCGTCGAGATCGAGAACTGGCTCAAAAAACTGCCGCGTGAAGAGATTGCCCGAAAATCGATTGATGAACGGGCCGCCATCATCGTTACCGAGACGATGGAAGAAGCGGTAAGGCTGATGAACGAGATCGCCCCGGAGCACCTCGAAGTGGCGACCGACAATCCATTTGCGCTGCTCCCTTCGATCAAACATGCGGGTGCGATCTTTCTGGGGCATTACACGCCCGAAGCGATCGGCGATTACGTTGCCGGTCCCAACCACACTCTTCCGACCGGAGGAACCGCGAAATTCTATTCGCCGCTCGGAGTCGAAAATTTCATGAAGAAATCTTCCATCATCGCCTTTTCGCGTGCCGCGATCAATGAGATCGGCGAAGCGTGTGCCCTGATCGCCCATACAGAGGGGCTGGGTGCGCATGAAGCGTCGGTAAGATGTCGTCTGGACATTTAAATCACCCTCTGCCCCAGATTTTTTATTCTTCCTTTCCCCGCGGGGGGAAATTTCCAAACGGTTACATATCAAAAAGTTATAGCAAAATCCCCGACTCATTTAGTTTCAGTTAAACCAACTTTGGCTACCATCAACCCAGCAGAAATGCCGTCAAATGCCTGTAATCACGGCATCAAATAAATGTTATTAGTGTCACTTATGGCATTGAACAGCAGCGTGAATCAGGAATAAGGAGAATATATGCAATTGGGTTTCTTGGTAGACCTTCGCCTCTGTATGGGTTGTAAGGGCTGTGAGATCGCGTGTAAAGTGGAAAACGAAGTTCCCCTCTCTACATGGCGTCTTCGTGTTAAATACGTGGATGTGGGAACTTTCCCGGAGACAAAGCGGACGTTTACGCCGCTTCGCTGTAACCATTGTGCAAACGCACCGTGTGAACGCATTTGTCCGGTCAGCGCATTGCACTATCTTGAGAACGGTATCGTCAATATTGACAAAGAACGCTGTATCGGGTGTGCCGGATGTGTCATGGCGTGTCCGTACGGCGCGATCTATATCGATCCGCAAACACAGACAGCCGATAAATGTACCTATTGTGCCCACCGTATCGCGAGTGCAATGATGCCATCATGTGTCGTTGCGTGTCCGGTAGAGGCAAATATTTTCGGGGATCTGGATGATCCGACCTCGAACATCAGCAAGTACATCCAGTCGCACCAGGGGAATGTTCAGGTACGTAAACCGGAAAAAGGGACATTCCCGCACCACTATTACGTAGGCGGAGGCAATGTAACGCTCAATCCGTTGGCGTCTTTGCGTGAAGAGGGACACAACCTCTTTAACAACCTTACTCATCTTCCCATCGGAGGGCACTAATGGTACATGAAACAATTGCAGCGACAAATGCCGTCGTAACACTTGACGTGGCCCTCCCTGGAATCGTGTGGGGCTGGATCATTACGATGAACATGTGGGCGAAAAGTATCGGTACCGGTATTATTTTCCTCGCGTTCTATCTGTTGAAAAAACATCCGGAGCAGACCGGATTTATCCGTTTTCCGGTCGTCG
>JAFGUJ010000177.1 GCA_016938595.1 Campylobacterales bacterium
CACAAGGAGATCGAAGAGGCGGGGATGAAGTGGTGGCTCATCGACACGGGGGTCCCCCACCTGATCACCTATGACGCGGACATCGAGAATTTCGATATCGATCTCGCCCGCACCTTGCGCCACAAGTACAACGCCAACGTCAATATTGCCGCACGTAATCCCGACGGCACCTTGCGGGTGCGAACATACGAGCGGGGGGTTGAAGACGAGACCCTCGCCTGCGGGACGGGGATGGCGGCGTCGTTTTACCGCGCCAACCAGGAGGGGCTGGTAAGCGATAAAACGCAGGTGTTTCCCAAAAGCGGCGAAACCCTTTATCTCGGTCTTGAAGAAGGGACGATTACGTTTAAAGGGGAAGTCAAAGGGGTATTTGAGACATTCTGGAGACATTGAGTTTCTGTACTTTTCTCTTTAGCGAGAAAAGTACAGAAACAAGCGTAGCGCTTTTGCACAGCAAAATGTTTCTCTGAAAAGAGCATACCGTGATCCAAGAACGCTCGTTCCTCTCGGCACTACTGCCTTCGGAACGGCTCTAGGTAATGGATCACGGGGATTTTTTATATTAGAGCCCGTTCTGCTCCATCAGCTTTGCCTGTGCATCGGCGATCAGCGGTTCGATGATGTCGTCCATCAATCCCCCCTCCATAATCTCGTCGAGACGGTAGAGGGTGAGGTTGATCCGGTGGTCCGAGATCCGGTTCTGAGGGTAGTTGTAGGTACGGATACGTCCGGATCGGTCTCCGGTCCCTACCTGTTCTTTTCGCTCGTTCATCTCTTTTTCTTTCGCCTCCTGAATCTGCATTTCGTACAGACGCGCTTTGAGGATTTTCATCGCTTTGTCTTTGTTCTTGTGCTGCGATTTTTCGTCCTGGTTCGTGACGACGATTCCCGTGGGGATGTGGGTGATCCGCACCGCGGAGTCGGTCGTATTGACGCTTTGACCGCCGCATCCGCTGGAGCGCATCACGTCGATTTTCAGCTCGTTTTCATTGATGGTGATCTCGACGTCATCGACTTCGGGCATCACCGCGACGGTGATCGCCGAGGTGTGGACCCGCCCCTGGGATTCGGTTGCCGGGACACGCTGGACGCGGTGGGTTCCCGCCTCGTATTTGAGACGCGAGTAGACCTGCTCCCCCTTGATCAGCGCAATGATCTCTTTGTATCCTCCCGCATCGGAGGGGCTGGTGCTCATCAGCTCGATTTTCCACCCTTTGAGATCGGCGTAACGGACGTAGGCGTTGAACAGGTCGCCGACGAAGAGCGCCGCCTCATCCCCTCCCGTACCGGCGCGCAGCTCGATGTAGATGTTGCGCTTGTCGTTGGGGTCTGCGGGGATCAGAAGTTTTTTGATCTCCTCTTCGAGGGGTTCTACCTGGGGTTCCAGCGACCGAAGCTCTTCTTTGGCCAGCTCGCCGAGTTCGGCATCAAACGCGAGGGCTTTGTTCTCTTCGATGTCGGCGAGAAGCTTTTTGTATTCGCTCGCTTTGGTGAAAATCGGCTGCAGAGACGACTGTTCTTTGGAGAGGTCGGTCATCCGTTTGATGTCGTTGCCGATATCGGGTGAGCTGAGGAGTTCGGTCAATTCATTGTAACGGTTGATAAAAGGGGTGAGTTTGTCAGCTAGCATGATGAGTATCCAGGAAAGGGATGGGTTGCCTCAAAAGAGGCAAAACAAAAGGGTGTTTTACGCCAGTTTGTTGACGGCGAGGTGGAGGCGGCTGACTTTGCGAGCGGCAGTCTCTTTTTTCAAGACACCTTTGCTAACATATTTGTGAAGATTGGCGTTTGCGATCACGAGAGCCGCTTGTGCTTCTTCTTTGTTCCCTGCATCAACTGCAGTACGGACAGCCTTAACGATGTTTTTAATACGTGTGCGGTAGAACCGGTTGCGTTCTGTACGCTTTTCGGTCTGACGGATACGTTTCAATGCTGACTTATGGTTTGCCATGGCATTTATCCTTGTCGAATTTTTTTTAGGGTAGAATTCTACCTTAAAGAATTTTAAATTTAAGTTAAAATTTATAGGTTTTGACATAAAAAAGTTTAATTAATTTAAAAAAGGAAGAAAAAAATAATGAAACTTTTTGGAACGGACGGGGTACGCGGGGAAGCAGGATCGTTTTTGACTGCGGAGCTTGCGATGCGTGTCGCGATGGCAGCGGGGATCTATTTTCGCGACCACGCACGGACGAAAAAAATTCTGGTCGGAAAAGACACCCGCCGCAGCGGCTACATGATCGAAAATGCGATCGTCAGCGGCCTGACGGCGGTTGGTTACGATGTGGTCCAGATCGGACCGATGCCGACGCCGGCTATTGCGTTTCTCACCGAGAATATGCGCTGCGATGCGGGGATCATGATTTCGGCGAGCCACAACCCTTACGAAGACAACGGGATCAAGTTTTTCGATGCCCACGGCAACAAGCTTTCCGAAGAGATCGAAGCCCGTATCGAAGCGATCGCCCAGGACAAGACCCGTCTGGACGAAGGGCAGGTGACCGGCAAGCAGATCGGAAGCGCCAAGCGGATCGACGATGTCATCGGCCGCTACATCGTCCAGCTCAAAAACTCTTTTTCGAGCGAATTGACGCTGCAGGGGCTGCGGATCGTCCTGGACACGGCCAACGGCGCGGGGTACAAAGTGGGGCCGACGGTCCTCGAGGAGCTCGGGGCCGAGGTGATCGTCCTGCACGACAAACCCAACGGTTTCAACATCAACGAAGGGTGCGGGGCACTCCACACCAAAGACCTGCGCGAAGCGGTCAGACAGTACCGCGCGGATATCGGTCTGGCGCTCGATGGCGATGCCGACCGGCTCATCGTTGTCGATGAGCAGGGCGAAGAGGTGGACGGGGATCAGATACTCGGGGCTTTGGGACTCTTTTTGCACCGAAGCGGAGCGCTCAAAGGGGGCGGTGTCGTCGCGACGGTGATGAGCAACCAGGCATTGGAAGATGCGATGAATGCCGAGGGGCTCAAACTGTTCCGTTCCAACGTCGGGGACAAATACGTATTGGAACTCATGCGGGAGAACGGGATCAATTTCGGCGGTGAGCAAAGCGGCCACATCGTGATGCACGACTACGCCAAGACGGGGGACGGGCTGGTCAGCGCACTGCAGATTTTAGCCCTTCTGCTGACGTCGGGTGAAAAAGCGAGCCGCGTCCTCCGGCCGTTCGAGCTCTACCCCCAGAAACTCGTCAACATTAAGGTGAAGGTGAAAAAACCTATTGACCAGATCGAGGGGCTCGCCGAAGAGCTTAACTCTGTCGAAGCGCTCCACATGCGCCATCTGATCCGCTATTCGGGCACGGAGAACAAACTGCGGATTCTGCTCGAAGGGAAAGACGGCAAAGTGATGGAAAAAGCGATGGATCGCCTCGTGGCATTTTTCGAAAAGGCGCTGAATGGCTAGACCACTGATTATTCTGCTGCTGGCGGCGGCCGGCATCTTTATCATTGATCAGAACATCAAACTCCTCTTCGTCGAAGGGTTGCGTTACTACACCGACTGCATCGATCTGATCCTCGTATACAATAAAGGGGTTGCCTTTTCGATGTTTGCCTTTTTGGAAGAGGCGCTCAAATGGATACAGATCGTGCTGCTCGGCGGTGTCGTCGGGTATACGCTGTGGCTGAAAAAAGAGTGCTACATCCTCCCCGTAGGGATCATGGTGGGGGCGGGGGCCTCCAATGTGTACGACCGGTTCATCCATGGCGGGGTCGTCGATTACGTCTATTGGCACTGCGGATTTGATTTTGCCGTCTTCAATTTTGCCGATGTCATGATTGATGTTGCGGTTGTCTGGCTCTTGATTTTGAACTTCAAACCAAAATTTTGCAAAAATTGATGCCTATTTAAAGAAATATTAACTTCTGAGTGACTATAATTACGACCTCAATACGATGGTCGCATAGCTCAGTTGGTAGAGCACTACCTTGACATGGTAGTGGTCACAGGTTCAAGTCCTGTTGTGGCCACCATTCTTCCTTAAATTTCCCCAAACTTACCCTTTTTTCCGATCGTTTAAACTCAATCCAATCAAGAATCCCGTATAATCCGCGATATTTTCTCACACAAGGTATACCCTTATGGATATTATTGCGGTCAAATTTAACGATCAGATAGTCGATTTGCAAACGGCTCAGGCGCTGGGAATCAGCGGTGAAGAGATCGTTTACGGCAACTCTCCCGAAGCGCTCGAAGTGATCCGTCACTCGTGCGCCCACCTGATGGCCGAAGCGATCAAAGCGCTTTATACCGATGCGAAATTTTTTGTCGGTCCCGTCGTCAAAGAGGGGTTCTATTACGATTTCAAAGTCAACGAACACCTAAGCGAAGAAGATCTTAAAACGATCGAGAAAAAGATGCTCGAGATTGCCAAAGCCAAAGAGGTGATCACACGTTACGAGATCACCAAAGACGAAGCACGCGCCAAATTCGCAGGAGACCACCTCAAGCAGGCGGTCATGGACCGCATCCCCTCAGAGACCGTCTCCATCTACAAGCAGGGAAATTTTGAAGACCTTTGCCGCGGGCCGCACCTTCCGAGCGTCGGGTTGCTGCGCCATTTCAAACTGACGAAAATTTCGGGAGCCTACCTGGGCGGCGACAGCAAAAACGAGATGCTCACCCGTATCTACGGGATCGCGTTTGCCGACAA
>JAFGUJ010000030.1 GCA_016938595.1 Campylobacterales bacterium
GAGCTCGAGTTCGGGGTCAAGCCGATGAACTGCGTCGGCCACATCAAAGTGTACGAGCACGATCTGCATTCCTATCGTGACCTTCCGCTCAAATATTTCGAGTACGGGGTCGTCCACCGTCACGAGATGACGGGGGCTCTGCACGGGCTGTTCCGTGTCCGGGAATTTACCCAGGATGATGCGCACATCTTCTGTACGGCGGATCAGATCGAAGGGCAGATCATCGAAGTCGTCGATTTTGTCGATAAAATCATGCAGACGTTCGAATTCAACTACAAAATGATGATCTCCACCAAACCCGAAAAAGCGGTCGGAGACGATGCGGTATGGGAAATTTCGACCAATGCGCTGAAAACGGCGATGGAGAAACACAGCCTCCCCTACGAAATCGACGAAGGGGGCGGAGCTTTCTACGGTCCGAAAATCGACATCAAAATCACCGACGCGATCGGGCGCGAATGGCAGTGCGGAACGATTCAGCTCGATTTCAACCTGCCGGCCCGTTTTGAGCTCGAATACAACGGCGAAGAGAATGCCAAAATCCAGCCGGTTATGATTCACCGAGCGATTTTAGGTTCATTTGAGCGATTTGTTGGTATATTGACAGAGCATTATGCTGGGGAATTTCCGATGTTTATCGCACCGACGCAGGTGGCAATCGTCCCGATCGCCCCTGCGCACGAGGCTTATGCCCGTGAACTGGGGGATAAACTGATGGATCTGGGAGCCGATTACGAAATTTTCGACAAAAACGAAAGTCTCAACAAGCGGATCCGTACAGCGGAAAAAGGACGTGTCCCTATGATCATCGTGTTGGGCGATGAAGAGGTAAACGGCAAAAGTGTTGCGGTGCGTGACCGACGCAAACGTGAACAATACACCATGAGCGAGGGTGAATTCCTCGCCATGGTCAAAGATAAAATTAATGAGGTACATTTTTGAGTAATAAAAAAGACCGAGTCCTGATGAACGAAGACATCAGGGTCCCTGAAGTACGCTGCGTCATCGACGGCGGCGAAGCATTAGGTATCGTCTCTATCAACGAAGCGATGAACAAAGCAAACGAAATGGGACTTGATCTCGTTCTCATCTCTCCGGATGCGAAACCACCTGTCGCGAAAATCATGGACTACGGCAAATTCCATTACCAAGAAGAGAAAAAGAAAAAAGAGGCGCGTAAGAAACAGACCAAAGTTGAGATCAAAGAGATCAAGCTTTCGGTCAAAATCGCCGATAACGATATCGGATACAAAGTAAAGCACGCGCGCGAATTCCTCGAAGAAGGGAAACATGTTCATTTCCGCGTATTCCTGCGCGGTCGTGAGATGGCCCACCCCGAAGCGGCGGCTGCGGTATTGCAGCGCGTATGGCCTATGGTAGAGGATCTCGGGATCATGTACAAGGCCCCCGCAATGGAAGGGCGTTACTGCAACATGATGATCCATCCGAAAAAAGACGACAAAAAGTAGTTTTTCTCTCTTTCCTGCCTATTTCTTCTTACCCATTTCTCCCGCTTATGCGGGAAGCTTCAGGGGATTGCAAAGGACATTAGTGTCCTTGCTGCCAAACTGGGCTTTGCCCATTTTGGCATTAACATCAAATAAAAAGCTTTTTTATGGTATAATCCGCGTCTCTTTTAGAGAATTTTTGCGAAAGGATCAAGTCGATGCCAAAAATGAAATCGGTTAAAGGAGCGGTAAAACGCTTCAAAGTGAAGAAAAACGGCAGCATCAAACGTGGTAGTGCATTCCGCAGCCACATTTTGACAAAACAAGATGCATCTACTCGTCGCAAGCAAAACGCCCCAAAAGTGGTTGCTAGTGTCGATGTTAAAGCCATCAAAAAGATGATCGTAGGCTAAATTCAGCCCGATAAACTCTCCAGCAAATGCTGGGCAAGTCCGCAAAGCGGCACCCCGTCATTAAAATTGAAATGCACCGGGTCAAGAAAGGAAAAAAATGCCAAGAGTAAAAACAGGTGTCGTAAGACGCAGACGTCATAAGAAAATCTTGAAACTTGCACGTGGTTTCTACAGCGGAAGACGCAAACACTTCCGTAAAGCGAAAGAGCAACTCGAGCGCAGTCTTGTGTACGCGTTCCGCGATCGCAAACAGAAAAAACGTGAATTCCGTAAATTGTGGATTATCCGTATCAACGCAGCTTGCCGCCTGAACGGTATGAACTACTCAAATTTCATGAATGGTCTTAAACGTGCCAACATCGAACTTGATCGCAAAATCCTTGCTGACATGGCAATGAACGACGCAGCGGCTTTCACCGCTCTTACCGCTCAAGCCAAAGCAGCGCTCTAAAAAAAGTACGGGGCTCTTTCGGGCCTCATACCCTCTCAACTGCTTTCCCTATTCTTTTCAATCCTCTGTTCACCATTCCCGAAGGAATGATTTTACTGTTCGACTTTGTACCCTTTGCTCTCTAAGCATTTTTGGCATTCGATACTCAAAGGCGCTTTGGACGCTCTGCTGGCTGCTTCAAGGTCGTATACGCGGCATTCGGCAAAATCGGCACGCACACGCTCTTCGTTGATGTTGGCAGGGCAGATCATCCCGTTGACGACCAGCTGTTTTTCGGCACATCCGCCGGCAAACAGCCCCATGGATACGATGGCGGTAAATAAGAGTTTAGTGTTCATGTGAGTGTTCCTCTTTGAGTGAATTTTCGAACAGGTAACGATGCTCCTGGGGGAGAGCCGAGTAGACGGCACGGGCCAGATCTCGGATTTCCCACAGAGCCGCTTTGTCGCTGCGCAACGCGATAAAGTTCTGAAGACTTCGGGCATTGATCGTCCATGTGAGTTCGGTTTTATAGCTCTCCGGAAGACAGTATTTGGCGCGGTCGTTGCTGATCCCCTCGACAAGGACGATCCGGAGGTTTTCGAGGGCACGGATGCTCATCTCATCGACTATCGGAACATCCGTCATGACGAGATACTTCTCTGCTCGTTCTTTGTGATCGATGGAGAAGGGTTCTTCGTCTTTGAGCTCTTTGAGGGTGTAGCGGGTACTTTTGACCGAAAGGCTGGCCATGCGATGGCGTGCGAGCTCTTGCAGGAGCGCACGGCTGATCCCTTCAATGTAGAAGTTGTACACAAGGTGCTCCAGCGTCGAAGCATGCTTGAATTTGTTTCCGACCCGGTCGATAAGTTCGCGGTCTTTCTCACCGCCGTTGTCGCTTTTGTCGAAGCTCTGCCAGCAGGTGCGGATCGCATCGGAGCAGACAACCAAAGGGGTATGATGATGTAAGGTTACTGTCATGAGTAAAATCTTTTATAGAGTTTGAGAGAGTATAGCGAAGAAGGGATTAAAAATTAAAAAAGGGCGATGGTAAAGTGTGCGGAGCACACTTTACATGACGAATACGTGCGGAACGATGAGAGGGTATTTCTTCATCTTGCGGTAGATGTGCTTGCGTACGACCTGACGCAGGTCGTTCTCAAGCGCTTTGGGATTCTCGATGAGTCCCGGTTTGAGATTGATGAGGAAATGTTCGAGAACATCTTCCATCTCCTGCGCAAACGCTTTGTCGTGGCGGTCGGCTACGATACCAAAGCTGGTGACAAGAGGCTTGGAAAGGAGACGCGATTCTGCGGCACTGACCTGCGCGACGAGTACCACCATCCCCTCGCTTGCCATTTTCTGGCGGTCGATGACGATATCGTCTTCGATCTGGTGGTTGTTCTGGTTGTCGATGTAGGTCTTGCCGGTTTTGACCGTTTTGGCTTTGCGCATCATTTTGGTGCTGACCTCGATGCAGTCTCCGTCGCTCATCAGGAGGATGTTGCGTTCGGGGACGCCGCAGGTGATCGCCGTGTCGCGGTGCTTCATGATGTGGTTGTACTCACCGTGTACCGGGAGGAAGAATTTGGGGTTGGTGAGACGGAGCATCAGCTTCTGCTCTTCCATGCTCGCGTGTCCCGATACGTGGATGTCACGGTCGTTGGCGACGCGTGCACCGGCACGCTGGAGGTAGTTGAGCATTCCCGAAATAGAGCCTTCGTTCCCCGGGATTGCGCGGGCGGAGAGGACGATCATGTCGGTCGGCTTGATCTTGATGTGGCGGTGCTCGCCGATCGCCATACGGAACAGGGCCGAGCTGGGCTCTCCCTGGCTTCCGGTGGTGACGATAAGGACGTCTTTGTCGCTCATCCGGTTCGCTTCCTCGGCATCGATGAAGATGTTTTTGGGAAGTTTGATGTAATCGTACTGCATGCACACTTCGAGATTACGTTCCATAGAGCGGCCGATGACGCACACCTTACGGCCGTATTTGATCCCCGCCTGGATCGCCTGGTAGACCCGGTGGATGTTCGAGCTGAACGTCGACATGATGATGCGTCCTTCGGCTTTGGAGAAGATACGGTCAAATCCGGGAGCGACGGTAAGCTCGCTCGGCGTCCACTCTTTGTTGTACGAGTTGGTGGAGTCGGAGAGGAGACACAGAACCCCTTTCTCGCCGTAATGGGCGAGGCGGTGGAGGTCGGCCGTGTAGCCGTCCACCGGAGTGTGGTCGATTTTGAAATCCCCCGTATGGATGATCGTTCCCGCTTTGGTCGTGATCGCAAGCGAAGAGGAATCGATGATCGAGTGGGTCATGTGCATCCATTCGATTTCGAAATCGTTTCCGATTTTGTAAGGGACCCGTTTGACGATCGGGTTGAAATAGCGGCGGAAATCGCGCATGTGGTGTTCGTCGAATTTGTTGCCGATCATCGCCAGAGGAAGAGGGGTTCCATAAATCGGAAACTGCATCTCTTTGAAAAGGTAGGGGACGCCGCCGATGTGGTCTTCGTGGGCATGGGTGATGATGACCGCGACGATTTTTTTGCGGATTTCGCGCAGGTAGCTGAAATCGGGGACGAGGATGTCAACCCCGTGCATCTCTTCATCCGGGAAGCTCATCCCGATATCGATGACGATCGCTTCGTTTTCCGTTTCGATGACGGTGATGTTTCCGCCGATCTCTCCCAGACCGCCCAGCGGAGTGATACGGACTTTCTCGTTGCTGTTCAGATCGAGTTTGAAATGGGGGTTGAGGCGCGATTTGTGGGCCTCGGCGTTTTTGTTGACGAAGTCGCGCAGGTTGTTGTCGATCGGCGCGCTGGGGGAACCCCGGCGTCCGCCGCGACCGCGGTCGCGTCCGGAACGGCTTGTTTCAGCTTCGGCAGCGCCTGCCTCGCCCTCGGGTTTGTCACCGCGCGGAGGGCGGTTGTCACGCGGAGGGCGGCTGTCGCGGCGGTCATTGCGCGCAGGGCGGTTGTCGCGGCGCTCATTGCGGGCAGGGCGTTCTCCCTGAACGTTTTCCCCCTCGGTCCGTACGGTGTTTTCCCCTTCGGGGCGTTCGGTTCTGGGAGGGCGGTTCCGGAACGGCCGGCGACGGCTGCGTGAGCGGTTTTCCCCCTGGGGTTGCGTTTGTGGCTCGGTTTTTTCGTCTGTCATGGTATTTTCCTTGGTATGCGCGGACGCAATGGTATTTTTTCTTCGAGTGCTCTAAATCGCCTAAAATGAGGCTAGTGCAACAGGGTATAGAGCCGGTGATAGTCGGAGGTGCTTAGCTGGTGAGGCCGGACGGAGCGTTCTAGGCCAAGCGTTTCATATGCCTGGTCCAGTGTTTTTCCGTCATAGCGTGCGGTGAGATTTTTGTACAGGGTTTTTCTGGGCTGCGCAAAAGCGATGCGCAACATCTCCTCAAACTCTGCATCATTACGATTCGCCGTTTTTTGAATGAGCAGTACGGCTGAATCGACTTTGGGAGCAGGCTCGAATGCGGTAGGGGGAACGTGCAATACGATCCGCGCCTCTCCGACACTCTGCGCAATCACGCTGAGCGCTCCGAAAGCTCTCTCTCCGGGTGCGGCGGAAAATTTTTCCGCCACTTCACGCTGTATCATGACAAGCAAGTTTCGGCACGCCGGATCGGCGAGGGCTTTGAGGATGATGTTGGTCGCGATGTAATAGGGCAGGTTTGCCACTAAATCGTACGGTTCATCCAAAAGCTCACTCTTCCAATGCTCCAGCACGTCTCCGCAGCGGAGGGTGAGAGCGTTGGTGGCGATGGCATCGGCAAAATGGTGCTCCAAATGCTTGCACAAGTCGGTATCGACCTCAAAAGCGGTGACACTTTTGACATCAACTAAATATTTAGTCAAATCACCTAATCCAGGCCCGATTTCGGCGATACGGTAAGGCGTATCGGGCATCGATTGGATGATTTCGGCCAAAACGGCTTCGTCTCGTAAAAAATTCTGGCCAAACTTCTTTTTGGCAATAGCGGCACGGTTTTGCATTGTTCACATTCTATCTCAGAAAGTGTTAATCTCCTATTAAAGCATAAAAGAAGCGAATATTGTGCGGTTTAAACGAAGAAAGTCAATGCGGTTGATTTATCGTTACTTTTGGTAATAGGGGATATAATTTTAAAATGATTGCGTTGAAGGTGGCCAATGGATAATTTTTTTGCAAAACGGATAATCCCCTGTCTGGATGTTAAAGACGGACGGGTCGTCAAGGGGGTCAATTTCGTCGGGCTCAAAGACGCGGGAGACCCTGTCGAGGTGGCCAAGCGGTACAACGAGGAAGGGGCCGATGAACTGACGTTTTTGGACATCACCGCCTCGCACGAAGAGCGTGATACGATCGTTGACATCGTCGAGCGGGTGGCCAAAGAGGTCTTCATCCCCCTCACCGTGGGGGGTGGTATCCGCAAACTCGACGATATCTACCGTCTGCTGGCCGTCGGATGCGACAAGGTGAGCGTCAACTCCGCCGCCATCAAGCGCCCCGAACTGATCGACGAGGGGGCCAAACGGTTCGGCAGCCAGTGTATCGTTGTCGCGATCGACGTCAAAAAAACGGGAGACCGGTACAACGTCTATCTCAACGGCGGCCGGGTCGATACGGGGATCAATGCCCTCGAATGGGCCAAAGAGGTCGTGGACCGCGGGGCGGGGGAGATTCTTTTGACCTCGATGGACGCCGACGGGACCAAAGCGGGATTTGACCTCTCCATCACCGAGCAGATCAGCCGCGCCGTCAACGTCCCCGTCATCGCCAGCGGCGGGGCGGGGACGATGGAACACATCAAAGAGGCGTTCGAACACGGGGCCGATGCGGCGCTGGCGGCGAGCATTTTTCACTACAAAGAGATCGACATCATGGATCTCAAGCGCTATTTATCGGCCAACGGCATTCCGGTACGCTTATGATCCTCTGTGCCGGCAATAACGAGACGTTTGATTTCGCGACCCCCATCGGGGTGGGGCTGGTGGACAGCGCCATGAGCCTGACCCGTCTGTGTTTGCTCCACAAACCCGAGTTTCTCCTTTTTGTCGGGAGTGCGGGGAGTTACGGGGAACACAAGATCCATGAGATCGTCGAGTCCAAAACGGCGGCCAACATCGAGATTGGATTTCTGGACAGCCGTGCCTATACCCCCATCGACAACGTCGTATCGGCGCAAACGGAGGAGATTCAGGATGTTATCGTGAATTCCTCGAACTACATCACGACGAGTGAAGAAGCCATGAAAAAATTCCGAGCTCTGGGGATGGGAATTGAAAATATGGAGTTTTTCAGCGTGATGCGGGTCGCGCAGGTATTCGGCATCCCCGCCGGAGGGGTATTTTGCGTGACGAATTACTGCGATACGAACGCCCACCGCGATTTTATCGCCAACCACGGGTTCGCCAAAGTGCTGCTGCGTGAACACATGCAGGAAAAAGGGATGATCCATGGATAAAAAATGTATCCTTGACTACACCAAGGCCGAACTGGCATCCATGGTCAAACCCTCGTTCCGGGCCAAACAGATATGGGGGTGGGTCTACCACCAGTACGCGACGAGTTTCGAGACGATGCAAAATCTCCCCAAAGCGATGCGCGAGGAGCTCGCGAGCGAATACGACATCATGCCGCTGCGTATCGTCCGCAAGGAGTGCTCGAGCGACGGGACGATCAAATATCTCTTCGAACTGCGTGACGGCAAGACAGTCGAGACAGTGTGGCTCAAGATGAAAGACGAGTCCATCGACGAAGAGGGGAACATCGAGCACGAGGCCCGCTTTACCGTCTGCGTCTCGACGCAGGTGGGGTGCAAGGTGGGATGCTCGTTTTGTCTGACGGCCAAGGGGGGATTCACCCGCGACCTGAGTGCGGGGGAGATCGTTGCGCAGGTGCTCGCGGTGAAGATAGACAACGACCTCGCCGCCCACCGCCGTCTCAACATCGTCTACATGGGGATGGGGGAGCCTTTGGACAACCTCGACAACCTCGCCAAGGCGATACAGATACTGAAAGACGAAGACGGTTTGAGTATTTCCGGGAAACGGCAGACGGTCTCGACGAGCGGTCTGAGCACGAAGATCGATAAACTCGGCCAGATGGACCTTGGGGTCCATATCGCGATCAGCCTCCACGCCGTGGACGACGAGCTGCGCAGTGAGCTGATCCCGATGAACAAGGCCTACAACATCGCTTCGATCATCGACGCGGTGAAACGGTTCCCGATCGATACCCGCAAACGGGTGATGTTCGAATACCTCGTCATCAAGGGGAAAAACGACGATCTTGGGTCAGCCAAAAAGCTCGTCAAGCTCCTGCACGGGATCAAGGCGAAGGTGAACCTGATCTATTTCAACCCCTATCCAGGAAGCGACTATCAGCGCCCGACGCGCGCCGACATGGTCGCGTTTCAGGAATATCTGATCAAACACGGGGTGCTGTGCACGATCCGCGATTCCAAGGGGCTCGACATCAGCGCCGCGTGCGGTCAACTCAAAGAGAAAGAATTATCCAAAGAGGGTGTTTAAAAAAAGCGCGGTATACTGCGCGCGGGCTTCCCGCCGAGGGCGAAGTGCCCTTTGGGTGAAACACAGTGTTAGCGTAGCCAATCGGGGCTCTGCTCCGATGGCGTATAAAAGGAAAAATATGTCTGCAATGGATTGGTTTCAGGTTGGATTTTTGGTGATTGTTGTGGGGATCGGTTTGGGCGGTTTTATCTGGGCCGCGATGAAAAAAGATTAAAAGGTGAGTTTTATCATCGCCTGAAAAACGTCGTTATCGGTATGATAGACGTTTTCGTGGTAGTAATGCCATTCGGTGCCTATCTGCAGTTTCCCCTCTTTAATTCCCAGCGTTCGTGAAAGATCAAACAGTAGTTGATTTTGGCTCAGGAAATCGCGGCTCGTCCAGTCGGTGAACCCCTCGAAATGCCATCCGCTCCCCAGCGGAGCGTAGTAATTGAGGGAAAGCTGATAGGTGTGGTCGCCAAGGTTCTGGTGCTTGCGGTAGAGGTTGAGACCGAAGAGCGAAAAACCCGGGAGATTCAGATTGACCCCCGCGCCGTACAGCCATGCGTGATAGGTGTCGGAGCGGTTGTACTGGAACGAGGCGAACACCTCCTGGAGGATACCGGAGGATGTCGGTAGCCCCGCTATCTTGTTGAGGCTGAGGCGGGGGGAGATTTCGCCGTAGAGGTCATTTTTCTTCTCCGTAAACTGCAATCCCTCTTTGGCATAAACGTAATCGACGAATGCGAAAACGTCTCCGTAGCCGAAGGAGCGGTAATGCTCGGCCGTCACGGTGTGCTTGTCTCCATCAACCGTGTCAAGAAAGGTGGGCCCTTTGAAATTTCCGTAGAGGTACTGGACGTTGGTTGCCGAAAAAGCGCTGAGGGACGAGGCCAGAAAGAGGCTAGCGAGCAGCGACCGGTTCATCGGACTCCTTTTTAAAAAGGGTATTGATCTGTTCTATCAGATGGAGGGGATCGGTCTGGATACCGTGTACCATTAACCCGAAATGAAGATGCGGCCCTGTAATGCGCCCCGTCGCGCCGCTCATGCCGAGGATCTGCCCCCGTGTAACGCGGTCGCCGACACTGACGTTATAGCGGCTGAGGTGGAAATAGCAGCTGTACAGCCCCTCTCCGTGGTCGAGGATCACCGTTCCCCCCGCGTAATAGCGATCCTTGACGAGGACGACGATGCCGTCGTTGGCCGCCAGGATGGGGAGGGGGGTCCGAGCGCGGAAATCGACGCCGCCGTGATAGCTTTTGAGGGTTCCGTTATAGGTGCGTGCGGAGCCGTAGAAACTCGTGATGTCGGTCTCCAGAGGCCGGATAAAGGGTTTGTCCCAATAACGGATCGGCGTAAAAGTGTTATAGATGGTGTGGGCTTCGGCTTTCTCCTGCTCGATCCGCTCCAGCGCTTCGGGGGGCGGTGTCACCTTGGCCGGATCGACGGAGAGGGTTTCGGTGGGATAGAACGGGGCCGCAACGTTCAGATCGAGAGGAACCTCTCTGCCCGGAGCGATCCAGGACATGGGGTATATCCCTTCGGGAGTGTAGTAGTTGATCGGGACAATGGCGATCCCCAGGGAACGCTCAGCCGGATGGCTCAGAACGCTGATGTTTTTATCTGCCGTAACGACGATTCCGGACGGCGAGGGAAAGGTGATGAGAACGCTTTTTCCGCGGTATCCCTCCACTCCCCACAGGGGTAAAAAGGTGATGAGCAAAGTGACGAACAGCCGCATGGGTTTTCTTCCCCTTGTTAGGATGGGCGCAATTGTAGCATTACGGACGCGAAAATATATAAATTTTATGTTACACTATTTGTTATTCGCCCAGGACCGATACCAAAGAGGGTACCATGAGAAAAGCGCATATCATCAGCATTATCATTCTGCTGCTCATAGGGATCATCGCCGGACTCTATTACTATGCGGCACGTCCTTATTCCTCTTCGGAAATCCGCATTTCGACCAATCCGTGGGTCGGGTTTACCCCGTTTATCTACGCGCAGGAGAAAGGGTGGCTGGAAGGGACGCCGTTTCGGTTCATGTGGCTGGTCGATCTGACCGACAATGCCCGGCTGTATGAGCGGGGATTTACCCAGGGGTTTACTGCAACCCAGTACGAATGGCTCCAGTTTGCCGACAAAAGCCATATCAAACCGGTTTTTCTGATCGACCATTCCGACGGAGCCGATGCGATTCTGTCGAACCGGACGCTCGAGGAGCTGCGCAGCAGCAGTGTCCCGGTCAAGGTATATCTGGAGCGGGGCTCGATGAACGAAGATTTTTTTGATGCATTTGTCAAAGAACATCGCCTCGAAGCGGTCCCGTTCCGCCCAATCGATGCGTCGCAAAAAAACATTGCGGTGATGAAGATGGAACGTGATCCCGTTGTGATCATTTCGTATGCCCCGTATGTTTCGGAATTGGCCAAAAGAGGGTACAAAACCGTCGCTTCGACCCGGACGATGAAAAGCTTTTACGTCGTAGACGCGCTGTTCGTCCATGAGGGGATAATCGCGGGAAGGGAGAAAGAGTTTTCCCACCTCAAAAAGCTTTTTGTCCTGGGGGTTGAGAGGCTGCACAAAGACCCCAAAGAGTATTACGAGACGATCCGGGGATATCTGGAAGGGCAGAGCTATGAGGAGTTTATGGCGTCGACGGAGCAGATCGAATGGCTCTACGATGAGGTCCCCGAGGAGGTGATCTTGCACCTCCAAAAACAGCAGGTCAAAACCGACAGGTTGCTGCGGTGAAGATACAGCGTTTTGTCCTTATCAACATCCTGGCGTCGTTTCTGGGGATCGCCCTGCTGTCGGGGAGTTTTTACCTGATCGAGCGGATGACGACCCTGCGGTATCTGGCGATGGCGCTCAATCAGAGCGTTTTCAACCTCGAAGAGGATCTGCGGGGAGCGCTTCAGCAGAACCGTTCGGATGTGGTTCAGACGCTGCTGGATCAGTCTGCCGCGATCGACGATGCCGTAGCGGTGTTTTCCCTCTCCGTCGATGGGGAAACGATCAGCACGTCGTCGTCGCGGGGATGGTCTGGCAGGGTAGTCGGGGAAGAGTACCGCCCGATTTCCGAACTGCAAAGCGCCATTGTGGAGGATCAGCATCTGCACTACAGTGTCAAACTGACCTATTTTGCCGAAGCCGGAGAGGAGAGCGCCCTCCTGCTGGTGGATCTGGACCGGCCATTTGTCTTCGGACGGCTGAATGAAATCGCCGTTTTTTACGGCATCGTGCTGTTTTTGGTCCTGACCGTGTTCGCGTTGATGGCGTATGCGGCGGTCCGGCGATGGATCATCTCTCCGCTCGAGAGGATGACCGCGCGGGCCCACGATCAAAAAGTGGAACCCGAAGCCTATCTGATCGAGGAGTTTTCACGGCTGGATACGACGCTGTGCGATTCGTTCAGGTCGATGATGGCGCAGCAAAACCGGCTCACAGAGGCCCTGGAGGAAACCCGCTATCTGGACGGGATCCTTCGGACGGTTGCCGATATCAACCAGTATCTCCTGACGGCCAAAAACGTCGAAGAGCTTTTGCGGATTTCGTGCAAACGGCTCTCCGAGCATCCGGGGTACGAACTGTGCCATATCGCCCTGTTGCAGGAGGGGGAGCTGGTGATCCGCGCCTTTTCGGACGACATGAGCGGTTATCTGCATCCGGGGATGGTGATCGAGCAGGATCCTCTGGCGGGGCTCGACCCCTCAGCCCGAGCGGTCCGGGAGAATCAGACGGTCATCATCGGTCACCTCGAACGCAACACCTCGCTTGGGGCATGGCGCTTCATTGCCGAAACGGGGAGATTCGGTTCGGTCATTGCAATTCCGATGATCGAACGGATCGACACCCCTCCGGTGGGGGTCGTGACGATTTATGCGACACATTCCGAAACATTCGATCCCAAAGAGATCGCGATGCTCGAAGAACTGGCCGGAGATATCGGTTTTGCCATCGGATCGTTTGCCCAGCGCGAAAAGCTCCATTACACCCTCACCACTGACGCCAATACGAATCTTCCCAACCGTTTTTCGCTGGTGGAGGCGATTGCCAAAAACGGAGTCTCCGCGCTGGCCATCATCAATATCGACCGGTTCAGTGATATCAACGAGGTGTACGGCAATACGATCGGAGATGCGATCCTCGCCGGATACGGAGATTGGCTCGGGGCGAAAATCGCTTCAAACACCCACGTCTCTCTCTACAAAATGGGGAGTGATGAGTACGCATTGCTTTATCGTGACTGCCATGACATGCTGTATTGCCTTTCCGTTCTCGAAGAGCTGATCGCATCGACCCAGAAAGAGTCGTTCGTCATCGACGGGATCGAGATCGTTCTGACGATCACGGTCGGGATTGCCCCGATGTCGGACCGGGTGCTGGAGCACGCGACGGCGGCACTCAAGCAGGCGAAGCGCAAACGCCACAGCCTGGAACTCTTTTCTCTGGCTTCCAAACAGGAGCAGGAGAACAACATCGCCTGGTACAAGCGGGTCAAGGAAGCGATCGAAGAGTCCCGGGTCGTTCCGTATTTCCAGCCGATTGTCGATAACAAGACGGGAGAGATTCTCAAATACGAAGCGCTGATCCGTCTGATCGATGAGCAGGGGCTCGTCGTCTCCCCGTACCATTTTCTGGAGATAGCGAAAAAGACAAAACTCTACCCGCAATTGACCAAAATCATGATTGACAGCGTGATCGGGGTGTTTAAAAACCGTTCGCTCCCGGTCAGTCTGAACCTCTCTACCCAGGACCTTGTCAACCCCGAACTGGCCGATTATCTTGAATCGACAATCCGCTCGGAAGGGATGGGGAAACTGATCATATTCGAGATTTTGGAGAGCGAGGGGATCGAAAACTACGCGGAGGTGAGCGCGTTCGTCGACCGTTTCAAATCGATCGGCTGCCGATTCGCGATTGACGATTTCGGTTCGGGATATTCCAACTTCGAACACCTGCTCAAACTCAACGTCGATACGATCAAAATCGACGGTGCGCTGATCAAAAATCTTCCGCACGATCGCAACGCCCAGATATTCGTCAAACACATCGCCGATTTCGCCCACGAGATGGGGATCACGACAGTCGCCGAATTCGTTTCGTGTGAAGAGATCTACACGCAGGTGCGGGACCTGGGGATCGATGCCTCTCAGGGGTACTATTTTTACGAGCCTTCGGCGGTTTTGGCGGAGAATTGAGGTGGCGGCGTACGGCGAAAACAAGCGTACAAATCCGGATATGGCGAAATAGGAAACGGTTATCCCGGAGGATGAAAAACTAAAATGATTTTTCAGTCCCTTTTTATTATTTAACCGTTATTCTACCCCCAACTAACAGTGCTTCACGAGGGGGTAATCGATGAGCAAAAGTGATGAGAAGATTGAAGGGCTCACATTTTTAGACGACGGTGAGGTTTTGTACGAGGATTTGTATCTTCTTTCCGAAACCGATGAAAAAGGGATCGTCACCTACGCCAATGACGCTTTTTTGAAAATCGCCGGCTGGTCACGCGAAGAACTGGTCGGCCAGCCCCATAATGTCGTACGCCATCCCGATATGCCCCGCGCGGCATTCCGGTCGCTCTGGGACGATGTTCAGGCCAAAGGATTCTGGACGGGATATGTCAAAAACGCCCGAAAAGGGGGAGGTTTTTACTGGGTCTATGCGACGGTACTGCGGGCGACCGACAAAAACGGCAATATCAAATATGTCTCCATACGGGTAAAACCGTCCCGCGACGATATCAAAAAAGCCGAAGCGCTCTACGCGACGCTCGATTAAGGAGAACATGATGGCATTGGTCAGAAGAGGCGATATTTCACCCGCAAGCACGGCACAGGGGCCGGATAAACGCAGAGCGCGTACACTGGCGAAACAGCAGCAGATCTCGGAGAGCATTGCGGGGATCGCGACGACGATCCTCGACAACGCTCAGGAGAGCGTCAGCGCGATCGAGGAGCTCAAAAGCTCGATGGAGCAGATCGCTACCGCCGCCGAAGAGAACAGCGGTGCGAGCGAGCAGGCGCTCAAAAACGTGCGGAGCATTAACAGCAACATCGGGCGGATGGGTTCGACCATCGATACGGTCATCAATTCGACCCTCGTGACCGGCGAGAATATCATGAGTGCGGTGGGGACGATCAACACGACCGTTACCCGGATGACTGGGGCGGTCAACGTCGCCAAAGTCTCCTCCAAAAAATCCGAAGAGCTCAAGGCTTCCAGTGAAAACATCGGCGAGGCGGTCGGTTTCATCGCGAAAATTGCCGACCAGACCAACCTCCTCGCCCTCAACGCTGCGATCGAGGCGAGCCGGGCCAAAGAGCACGGCAAGGGGTTTGCCGTCGTTGCCGACGAGACCCGAGCGCTGGCCGGTGAGTCGGAGAAAAATGCCGAGTTTATTTCGAAACTGGTCAACAAGATCCAGGAGAGCATCGACAACATCATCAAAAGCATCGTCAACACGACCGGTATCATCGAGAAGACAGGCGGGCGCGGAACAGCGCTGAGCCTCAAGATGGAGGAGCTGACCAAAATCGCCGTCTATTCGGTCGAGGCGGCGCGCAACATGAACGCCTATACCCAGAACCTGAGCCAGTACGTTGCCCAGATCAACGAGGGGTCCAAAGAGATCGCCGATGCGTCGGTCAACATCGCCCGCTCGGTCGAAAAGACCCTCAACAGTATCGAGATCCAAAGTAACTCCCTCGTTCAGACCGAAGAGGACATCAAAGAACTCAGCTCCCTCTCCGAAGAGCTCAAATACTCGACCGATACGATGAAATCGGCAGAGGAGATCGCCGCGTCGGCCGATGCGATCAGCTCGTCGATGGAAGATATCCAAAGCTCCCTCAAAGAGGTGACCAGCGCCCTCAACCAGATCGAGGCGGCGTCGCAGTCGACGAACCAGAGCGCCCTGATGAACAAGGAGCTGTTCGAAAACGGCCTCGAGGCTTCCAAAGACATCAACAAGCTCATCGAAATCGCACGGCGCAATTTCGATCTTCTCAAGGTATCATTCGGCGACGTCAAGAGCCGGATGAGCGGGATCGGGAACGATTTTGCCGCCTCTATCGACGAGGGGAGCAGCGCGAGCCGCGAGCTCGATGTCATCGTCAAAGAGACCCGAAACGTCGATAAAACGGTCGGAAGCATCTCCAACAGCATCATTCAGCTCAACATGCTCGCGATCAGCGGCTCGATCGAAGCGGCCCGCGCCGGGGATTTCGGCAAAGGGTTCGCCGTGGTCAGCGCCGACATCCGCAACCTCGCCAAAGATTCGGAGAGCAATACCGATAAGATCAACGATACGATCGAGTCGATGAATGCCGAGATCGACACGGTCCGTACCGACTGGCTCAAACTCCTTTCCAACCAGGAGATGGAAAAAGAGCAGATCGGCATCCTGATCGGAGAGATCGACAAGATCACGACGATGCTGATCGATCTCCTCGACCGTTTCACGGGGCTCAAATCGATTAACGACCAGAACATCGAGGGGCTTAACCAGGGGCTCATCGGGGTGAGCGAGATCCAAAAAGCGGTCGAACTCTCCGCGCGCAACGCGATGGAATCGCGCAAGGCGAGCGAACTGATCATCGACACGGTGACCCATATCGGAGAAGGGGTCGAAGAGCTCGCCGTCATGGCCGATGAACTCCAGCAGGGATAGAGCGTGCAGATCCAGGAAATTTTGATCGTCCGGGACGGCAGCGTCAGCTTCGGCATCCCGACATATTGGATCGGTCAAATCCTCCGGGTCCCTGAAATTACCCCTTTGGCGCTGAGCCCTGCCGAGATCCACGGCATGTGCGCGATCGGGGGGAATATCACAACGGCAATCGACATGAACCTGCTGCTGGGGATGAGGGGGGTGGAGCTTTCTTCGCCCCAAAGCCGCATTCTGACGCTGAACGAAACGCTCGACGCATCGGCACTGGTCGTCTCCGAGGTGGTCGCCTCGGTCCTGATCGATCCGGAAAACATCGAATACCTGAGCGATCCGGAAGAGCCGATCGTCGCCATCTACCATCACGCGAACGAACTGATCCAGATTGTGGACGTCGAACGGCTGGTGCGGCGCATCCGCACGCCGAAATTCGATCCTAGAGGGGTTGCCGAAAAAAACGACTCCCAGGGGGCGTCATCCGATCAGAACAGCCGGTACGGACGGTATCTCCTGTTCCGGATGGGGGGCGAAACGTACGCCCTGGAGATTGAAAACCTGCGTGAGATTCTGGGATCATCCCATCCCATCACCCCCCTTTCTGGGAGCGAGGATGAAGTCATGGGGATGATGTCGCTGCGCGATGAGCTGATCTTGATCGTCGATCTGCGGCTCCATTATGGTTTTGAACCTCTGCGTGGGGAGAAAAACCGCATCCTTGTCGTGCAGTCAGAAAATCGGGTGATCGGTTTGATGATTGACGAGATCATCGACATCAAAGAGATCGCCCATGCGCGTATCGAGCGTTTTGACGATACGGAGGAGAAAGGGAAAATCGCGGGAGTTGTCCATGATGAAAATCATCTGATCGCGCTGATCGGGATGGAAACGCTTGAGGCGATGATCCAGAAATACGATGCCCTGATCGTGACGTCCGATGCGGCGGCGGAGAAGGGGAACGCCGACGCCGTATTTGAAGCGGTGGTCTTCAGGCTGGGGGACGAAGAGTACGCGATTGATATCGAAAAAGTCGCGGAGATTATCGACAAGACTCCGGTGACTCCGATCGCCCAGGCCCCCGATATGGTCGAGGGGATGGTCAACATACGCGGTCAGATCGTGATGATCGGCTCTCTCCACCGGCGTCTGGGGATTGAGCAGAGCGCCCGGGAGGATCAGAAGATCATCATCTGCGAAACTCCGAAGGGGCGGATAGGGTTTTTCGTCGACGGCGTGAGCGATGTCGTCGGCGTCAACAGCGATGAAATACGCCCGGAAGAGGATCCGCGCAGCCTCTTTTCGGATATTCTGTATCTGGAAGGGGGAGCGCGGCTGGTGCTGCTGCTGGACCTTGAGAGGTTCTACGCCTCGAAGAGAGAGCGATGAAGCGGGTTCTGATCGCGGATGATTCGGCACTGGTGCGCAAACAGCTCGGTGAGATTATCGGAGAACTGGGATTCGAGATCGATACGGCCCGCAACGGTCTGGAGGCAGTCCAAAAGGCGCTTGAGCAGCAGTACGATGTCATCACAATGGACATCAATATGCCGGTCATGGACGGGCTGAGCGCCGTCGAGCGGATCATGGCGCAGCGTCCGACCCCGATTTTGATGATCAGCTCGCTCACGAGTGAGAGTGCCGACATCACAATGCAGGCACTGGAACTGGGAGCCGTCGATTACATCGCCAAGCCCGGAACGATGAATGTCGGAAGATCGGAGAATCGGGAGGATATCCTCCAGAAAGTCCGCTCGCTCAGCCGCATCCCCCCAAGGCGGCTCGCAACGCGCCGCCATAAACGGCTCAATGAGCGCTTCAGGGGAGAGAGTACAAAACCCCTTCCGCAGGGGGGGGAGATCACCAAAATCCTCCTGATAGGGGCGTCCACCGGAGGTCCTGGGCTGATCGAGCAGATCTGCGTGGCCCTTCCGGCGGGATTTGCGTATCCTGTATGCGTGGTGCAGCACATGCCCGAGCAGTTTACCGCGGCGTTTGCGACCCGGCTTGACCGTGCCAGCACCCTTCCGGTCGTGGAGACGAAGCACAATATGGAACTCTCCCCCGGGTGCGTTTACGTCGCCCGGGGAGGGAAACATCTCCATTTTGCGAAGAAAGTCTCCGGAAAAATCGTCGTACGGGAAGAGCAGGAGAAAAACGGCCGTTTTTTCCAGCCCAGCGTCGATGAGATGTTTTTCTCCGCGCTGGGTGTTTTCCGTCCCGAGCAGATCGTCGCGGTGCTGCTGACGGGGATCGGGGATGACGGTGCGGACGGGATGGTTTCCATCAAAAAAGGGGGCGGTTTCACGATCGGCGAATCCGAGGAGACGGCCACCGTCTACGGAATGCCCAAAGAAGCGTATCTAAGAGGCGGCGTGTCGCAGCAGCTGCCGTTTCCGAAAATCATCAAAACCCTTGCCGCGCTGCAATAGGAGAAGTATATGGCCCTGATCAAACAACACACGGCGCCCGTTCTGGAGAGCTATCCGGAGTTTGCCACGCTCGAAGAGGCGCTGGAGTACTATCACGCCAATGAAGACTCTTTTGACAAGCAAAGCTATGCGATCGAGCAGATCGCGGAGTTTGACGGAGGGGGGAAGGTGCTGGTGCGGCTGCTGATCGACACTCCTTTCATCGATAAAGACATGGCGGCCAACATCGCTTCGCTCCTCTCCCGCATGGAGAAGCGGCGGGCTCCGATCGAAGAGGTGATGGAGCTGCTGAAGATCAAAAACGCCTACATCCGCAATCTCGGAATCACGACGCTGCAAAGCTACGGCGACGCGATCAAATACTACATCGTCAAGTTTTTGATCGGGGACGACCGCGATCTGCGCATTTTCGCGATCAACGTACTGGGGGATGTCAATTTTGCCGAATCGCGGGAGATGCTCGTCGAGCTTCTGGAACAGGAGCAGGATATCAACGTTGCGATGACGGCTGTCGATTACATGGCCGAGATCGGAGAACCCCGCGATATCGAACTGCTCGAATCGGTGAAGAGCCGCTTCGATGAACCATATGTCGCGTTTGCGGTCGACAATGCGATCCGTTCGATCCGGGGGTAAGAACGATGGCATATCTTCTTTCGGCAGTCGATTTTCAGAAAATGGCTGATTACCTCTATCGCAAGACGGGGATTTTTCTCGAAGCGGAGAAACATTACGAGAAAGTGGCCAAATACATCGACGCCCGCTGCGCAGTGATCGGAGCCGATTCGTTTCGGAAATACTTTTACGCTCTCCGGTTTGAGGACAAAAGCGGGGATGAGTTTCAGGCGCTTGTCAACGCCATAACGGTGAACGAGACTTATTTCTACCGTGAAAAAGAGCAGTTTGAGGTGCTGGTCGAACGCATACTGCCCGAACTGCACGCCAAACGCCCCTCCCATCTGCCGCTGCGGATCCTCTCAGCCCCCAGCTCGACGGGCGAGGAGCCTTATTCGATCGTCCTTCATATCCTCGAAGAGGGGAAGATCGTGGAGGAACGGGACATCGAGATCGTCGGAATCGATATCGATTCGACGGTGATCGACAAAGCCAAGAAGGGGCGGTTCTCCGAACGCTCCGTCCACGCGATCCCCCGGCCGGTCCTCTCCAAATGGTTCCGCGCCGGAAAACCGGGATACGATCTGATCGACGATCTGATCGGTACCGTCGATTTCAGGGTCGCCAACGTTTTCGACCGTACCCAGATGCGCCAGCTGGGAAAATTCGACATCATTTTTTCGCGTAACATGCTGATCTATTTTGACGATGCGAGCCGAAAAGAGGTGGCGATGACGTTTTACGACATGCTCAACCCCGAAGGGTACGTTTTGCTCGGGCATGCCGAGTACATGAGCCGGATAACCTCGGTGTTTAAGGCGAAAAAAATCGATTCCACGTTAATTTATCAAAAATAAGGAGAATAACATTATGCCATTGGTCATTTTTGTAGACGACAGTGAAACCGCCCTCGCATCCACGCGGATGGTTACCGACACGATGCCCATCGATGTCAAACAGTATTTGAGCGCGGTGGACGCGCTGAGCGAGATCCGCGCGGGAGTGAGCCCCGATCTGATCATTACCGACATGAACATGCCGGTGATGAACGGGTTTGAGTTTCTGCAGGAGCTGCGGAAAATCCCCTCTACCGCCCGGGTCCCCGTGCTGATGCTCACTACCGAAACACGTGACGAGCTCAAGCAGCAGGGGAAAGCGCTGGGGCTGACGGGATGGATCGTCAAACCGTTCAACCCCGCACAGCTCAAGCAGGCGATCGCCCGCGTGCTGCGTCTGGCATAGGGTTTCGCATGGCGCCGCTGGATACCCTTGACCGGTTGCTGGAACACGTCATCGAGGTGGAATCGGAGATGATTGTCCTTAGCGCTCAGGCCCATCGCCGAATCAGCGAATGGATCGGTGCTTCGGGCGCTGAGGTCACCGACGAGGTGCTCGAAGCGCTGCAGTATCAGGATATCCTCTCGCAGCAGCTGGGGGCGACAACCGAAGCGATCAAAGGGATGCGCGAACTTCTCCCCAAAAACGGGGAGAACGCAGAGGCGCTGGCCGGGATGGACGCGAAACTTCTCGGTATTCTCGAGACAGCGCGCTCCAAACACGCGGCATTCAGCGGGAGAGTGGATCAAGACGACGGCGAGGGAATCGAGTTTTTTTAGGAGTAGGCAATGGCGAAGGTAATGGTAATAGATGATTCAAAAACGGTACGGAGCTATCATGGCTCCATACTGCGCGAGCTCGGGGTAGAGGTGGTGGAAGCCGAAAACGGGATGGAGGCGCTCGAAAAGAGCCTCGACAACGAGATCAGCCTCTATCTCGTCGATGTCAACATGCCGATCATGGACGGCTATTCGTTCGTCAGCGAACTGCGCCGTCAGCCCTCGCGCCGCTTTACCCCCGTCATCATGATCACGACCCAGGAAGAGAAGACCGACAAGGCCGAAGCGTTCCGGGTCGGGGCCAATCTGTTCGAAACGAAGCCGATCCGGCCTGAGCTGCTCAAAGGGTATCTGCAGCTACTACTTCACACCGACAAGGGCAATGCATGAATCCGCTACTGGAACAGTTTTTACTCGAAGCGCGGGAAAATCTCGCGTTCATCGATCAGAACATCGAAAAGATCGGCGGGGAGGACCCCGAACTGCTCAATGCCGTCTTCCGCGCCGCCCACACCCTCAAGGGGGGATCGGGGATCGTCGGATTTGAAGGGGTCAAAACGATTACCCACCATGCCGAGGATCTCCTCGACCTTCTCCGATCGGGCAAACTGCCGTTTCGCGAGGAGATGGTCGAGAGCCTCTACAACGCCTTCGATGAGGTGATGAACCTGGTCGAAGCGGCTGAAGAGAGCGGCGACATCGTCGATGCCGACGAGGTCCGGATCGAAGCAATCGCCGAAGAGCTCCGCGCGCTGATGGGGAAAAGCGGCGAAGAAAAGGCGGCATGGGCGTGCCCCTTCTCCCTGATCGACCATCCGCAACGCTTTATCAGTGTCCCGATGCCGTTTCTCTCCTCGCTCCGCAAACCCCTGACGTTCGCAATCGGCGACATCGACGAGGCGGTATGCTCCGCGTCGCAGCTCTACGCGATCGTGTTTGATGTCGACGAGTCGTGCATGCTCTATGGAAACGATCCCCTCTACGCCCTTTCGCTTCTGGGAGAAAATGTGCTGGGAATCTGTTCGTGCATGAGTCACGAGAGTGCCGTATCTCTTTTATCCGGGACGGAAGATCCTGAGGGGCTGGGGCTTAAGCTCCAGATGGTGGCCTTCGTCGATGCCGATTACCTTCAGATCAGCGACGCGCTGTTCAACTTCATGGACGAGCTGCTCCTCTACCCTCTCGATATTGCGACACTGCTGGGGACCGAGGAAGGGGAAAGGGCTCATGAGCTCGATATCCTCAAAGAGCTTTATCACGAGATCCTTTCTCCTCTGCGCGAGAGGGCGAGAGACGAGGTTTCCGACAGGGTGGCCAAATCGCTGCAGCTGATCGGCAAAGAGACGCTGCAGAGTGCGCAGCTGCGGCGGCTGCAGGAGCTCCTCGGAGCGATCAGAGAAGAGGACCTTCCCAAACTCGAAGGTTTTTTTGCCCGTCTTTTCAGAGGGGAGCCTTACCGCTACGATCCGGATGAGCCCATCGGCGAACCGGGCGGCGTTGCCGAGATTCCGGCGGAGGAAACGGCTTCTGCGGCGTCTTCGGCCACGGTGCGGGAATTGGACGAGACGGTACTGGCGCAGATGGATGCCCTGCTGGCGCAACAGCTGATGGCGCTGGAAGTGGTGGAGGACGCGGCCGTCGAAGAACGGGTCAATGCCCTGCTGCAAAACTACATTCGCCCCTTCATCCCGCAGATGCCCGATGCGTTTGACAGCCGCGCCGACATGGTCGGTTGGCTCCGCACGAGGCTGGGGATCCCGGAGGAAGAGATAGAGTGCGAAACGGAACCCGAAGTTCCGATTCCGGAAAAAACGCCGACCGCGGCAGCAGTAGCAGTCCAGCCCGAAACGACGTTACCGACGACGGTTTCCGAGCCTGCAGCCGCCGAAGAGGCTTCCCCCGAGGTTACAGGGGGAGCGGCGAAAAAAAGCGTGATCGGCAAGACGGTCAAAATCGAGCAGGAGTCGATCGACAACCTGATGAACATCGTTGGCGAACTCCTCGTCGCCAAAAATTCCCTCCCCTATCTGGCAGAGGGGGTCCACGCCATGAGCGCTGAGGGGATTCGCCGCTCGATCATGGAGAAATACACCTTTATCAACCGTCTGGCCGAACAGCTGCAGGATCTGATCATGTCGATGCGGATGCTCCCGATTTCATACGTATTCGACCGCTATCCGAAACTGGTCCGCGACATCTCCAAAAACCTCGGGAAAAAAGTTTCCCTCTCGATGGAGGGGGGCGATACGAAGCTCGACAAAAACATGATCGAGATGCTGGCCGACCCGATGATCCACATCATGCGAAACTCCCTGGACCACGGGATCGAATCGCCTGAAACGCGTCTGCAGAAAGGGAAAAACCCCGAAGGGGAGATCACCCTCAGAGCGTACGCCCAGAGCGACAAGATCATCATCGAGATCAAAGACGACGGCGCAGGGATCAACATCGGCCGCGTCGTGCAGAAGGTAATCGAGAAAAACCTCCTTACCCTTGATCAGATCGATGCGATGAGCGACGATGAGAAAGCCTCCCTTGTGATGCTGCCGGGGCTCTCCACCGCCGACACGATCAGCGAATACAGCGGCCGGGGAGTCGGGATGGACGTTGTGAAAAAATCGATCGAGAATTTCGGGGGGACGATCCGGATCAAGACGGTGGCCAACCAGGGGACAACGATCACCCTCTCCATCCCCGTATCTCTGGCGGTGACGTCGCTGCTGCACGTGGCGATGAACAGCGTCCATTACGGATTTCCGATGGACAGCGTTTCCGAGACGGTCAAGATTTCGGCCGAGGAGATCGAATACCTCCACAACGAGCCGTTCATCTATCTGCGCGGCGAGGTGATCCCGCTGCTGTTCATCAAAACGATGCTGGACGAAAAAGGCCTGGAGGGGAAATCGCTCCCGGTGGTCGTCCTCAGCGTCAAAGGCAACCGCATCGCCGTCGTTGTCAACGAACTCCTCGGGCAGCTTGACGTCGTCCAAAAGCCGCTGGAGGGGATCATGGAACACCATCCGATCTTCAGCGGAACGGCGTTGCTGGGGAACGGGCAGATCATCATGGCAATCGATCCTCTGGGGATGCTGGGGATCAGCCATCTGCTCAAATCCGAATCCAAGCAGGCGAGCTGAGCGGGATGAAAGATTACATTGTTTTTCGCGTAGCGGACAACCATTACGCCCTCGACGTGGCGTTTGTCGAACGGATCATACAGCCCCTCCCCGTGACCGCGATCCCCTATTCGCACCCGTACGTGGAGGGGATGGTATCGTATGAAAAAAAGGTGACGAAAGTGCTCAGTTTCCGGAAGCTGACCGGATTGAGCGGGTACGAAGAGGGGCTGATGGAGTTGTTTTCCAAAGCGGCATCGGGGTATGCGGAGTGGACGCAAAAGCTTAAATCGGTGCTGGAAGGGGAGAACGCTCTTGGCCTCTCGAGCGATGTTCGCATCGCAGCCTTCGGCGAGTGGCTCGAGACGTTCAGTTCCCACGATGCGGAGGTGATGGCGCTGGTCAAGAAACTCCGTCCCCTTCAGGCGAAGCTGATCGAACGGGGAAAAGAGGCGCTATGGGCAAAACAGAGCGATCCGCTCAAAGCCGATGTGCTGTTTGCCGAGTGCACCCTGGCGATACTGCCGCAGATAATGGAGCAGATGGAAGGGCTGATGCGTCATGCCAAGAGGATGGCCGAGCATGTGCAGAAAATGATCATTTACCGCGATGGGGAAGAATTTTTCGCAATTAAAGTCGATACAATCGAAGATATGGCACAAATCGATTCGGCTATGCTGTTGCAGGTCGAGGAGGTGAGCCGGATGGGCCCTTTCCTGGAGATGGAAGGGGTTGTTGAAAGAGAAGGCTATCTGATCAATGTAATCAAAACGGTCGTGTTACCGGTGCGGGAGGCAGCATAAAATGGGTATGGAATGCAAGGGAGACAAGGTGGTTTTCTCCGGGATGGTCTATGAGGATGCGATCGTGGAACTTCGCGATTTTTTGCAGGAGAGAGCCCCCGAAGCGGTCGTGTTCGACCTGAGCGGATGCGAGGATATCCATCTGGGGGTAGTGCAGCTGGTTTTAGCGTATACCAAAATGTACGAGGGGCGTTTCGTCTATCCGGATGAGCCCCGGATGTTTCAGAAGGTATGCGAGGGGTTTGACCGCAGCGAAGGGTATTGCGGGTGAAAACGATTGTTGTCAGCAACCGCAAGGGGGGATCGGCCAAAACGACGACGGCGGTCAACCTAGCCTGCGAATTGGCCAAACGCGGTTCGGTGCTGCTGATCGATTTCGATACCCAGGCGCACGCATCGATCGGGGTCGGGGCGCAGGGGTCGCGCGACAACGGAGTGCATGCGATTTTTTTCGGAAAGACGCTGAGCGAAACGTTTATCCCCACCGTTCATGAACAGCTTACTCTCGCTCCGGCGCAGGAGTTTTTCGACGTCTACGAGTACGGCGACCTGCGCGGGGTGCTGAAAAACCGGTTCCGGCGCGAAAGCATCGACGACTTTTTCGACTACTGCATCATCGATACCCCCCCGACGTTTGACGCGCTGCTCAAAAATTCTCTGGAGGTGGCCGATGCGGTCGTCATCCCGTTCGTCCCCCACCATCTGGGGACGGTTGCCGTGGGGCAGATGGTGCGGGCCATCTACCAAAACGCCCTTCAGATCGGCCGTGATATCGCCGAAGTGGGGATATTGCCGGTGATGTACAATTCCCATATCCCCGAACACCGCGAGGCGCTGGGAAAAGTTAAAACGCAGTTCGGGGAAGAGAAGCTTTTCGCACCGATCGGGGTTGATATCAAGCTGGCCAAACAGTTCGAATCGGCTGCTCCGGTCGTTCTCGAAGAGAAACGCTCCAAGGGGCTGGAAGATTACCGCCGGTTTGCGCAGGAGCTGGTGGAGAGACTGGGATGATGTTTCCAAAAGGAGTGAAATGAAAAAAATACTGATTGCGGACGATAACGAGAACAACCGTATCCTTCTGCGCGCTGCGCTCGAAGAGTATGTTCCCGAGGAAGGGAGCGTATCGTTTGACATCGACGAAGCCGCCAACGGCGCCGAAGCGGTCGACATGTGCACCCTGAAAAAATATGATCTCGTTTTCATGGACATCATGATGCCCGAGATGGACGGGATCGAAGCGACGAAACGGATCCGCGGGAAAGATCCGAAAGTGCTGATCATCGCCGTTTCCGCCGTCGACGATGCGGCGCACCAAAAAGAGATATTGCAAAACGGGGCGGAAGATTACATCCCCAAGCCGGTCAACATCGACATTTTCAATGCCCGTCTGGCCAACTATATGACCCTCATCGCCTCCCGCCGCCACCACGGCTCGCTGCACCGGGCGCACAATCTATACACCGACGAGATCAAGATCAAAAAGGTGTTCTTCGGGATCGAAAACGAGGACGACCTGGCCGAATTCTGGGAATATTATCTCCTCGAAACGAAGATGGCGTGCGCCCTGCTGAGTGATACGGTGCGGACCTTTTACGCTCTGGGTGCGATTGCTCTCAAATGCGCCCTTAACGTTTCCATCTGGGTCGAGGAGTCCGAGAGGTATCTGTATTTCACGATGGAGGGACTCGAAGAGCTGGATCCGAAATTCATCCGGCTCGTGCTGGCCAAAAATCCCGCCGTCACCGATTACAGGGCCGAGGAAGAGAAAATCACGATCCGTTTTGCCATCGACGAATACGGAGCATTCGAACCACCCGTGAATGCTGTTCCGGCGCCTGAGGTGCGAAAAGAACCCGAAGAGGTGGCATTCGCCCACACCAACGTCGCCGAAAACGCCGTCTACGATTACATGGACGAGGAGGATCTGGAGGAGATCAGGGGATATCTCGCGCGGCTGAACTCGCTGCTGCTCGTCGTGGGGAGCGGAGATATCCAGAATGATGAGGTCGAGGAGATCGCGCTGTACCTGGACCGGACCGGCAAAACCGCGTCGATCTATCCGCAAAGCTATCCGATCGGACAGGCGCTCAGCCTCCTCTCGGAGGATATCCGTACCCATATGCCGCAGTTTATCGAGAAATCGGGATCGCTCGGATCGATGTGCGGGGCGTTCAGCCGCGACCTTCTCAGCTGGATCCGTCTGATTTTCGAAGAGGGGGCCCCCAGCGTCAACTACATGGACGACACGATCATCAGCAATGCCCAGATGATCGGGAGCATGCTAAAAATGGACGATGCCGCGGACGAAGCGGTCGATCTGGACGATATTTTTGATTTTTAGGAGATCGCGTGTATATGGTTGAAGTGAAAAATCCGTGCCGCTGCTTTTTGCGCAGCGGCATGGCAGAAAGAGAGAGCTTTGCCACATTGGCGGAAGCCAGGGAGGAAGCCGAAAAAATGCGCGACGAGATGGAACGCCATTTTTGCAAAAAGCACGATTTCGTGCTGACCCAGACAGGACTGACCTTCGTCATTACGATCATCCCCTCACGATAATTTCCCCTTCTTCGGATCGTCCTGACGTGATTTCCGATAGTACTCCCCCCATTTGTACCCTTCGGCCAGGAGGAAGATTCCCATCAGCGCGATGAAAACATGGCCAAGTATTTCGGCTGTCGGAGGGATGACGTGAAACCATTCGGGAATCCCGTACAGCGCGACCGCCTGCAGTATCATCCCCGCACCGATTCCCGCCCAGATCCAGGGGTTGATCGTAATACTTTTGCGGATATTTTTCAAAAAAGGTTCGGACTCTTTCTGGGAGAGGAGGGCGTTGATCCATTGGGCCCCCACAACGGTGGTAAACGTCGCCGTCAGGGCGGTCTCGTACGGGTGGCCGACCGAGAGGAGATAGAAAAAGATCCCCAGCGACATCACAGCCGTCGCCGTGGCGAACCATACGAGCCTCAACAGCATCGCGCGGTCGAAAAACTGGCGGTTCCGGGGGCGCAGGGGCCTGTGCATCACATTTCCCTCCTCCTGGCACAAAGCGAACGTCTTGTCGCAGGTTCCGTCGGTGACGATGTTGATCCACAAAATCTGGGTGGGATGGAGCGGCAGGGGGAGCGCCATCAGGATGGCGACGCTGATGATCAGAATCTCCGCCAGACTGGTCGAGAGGAGATAAAAGAGCACTTTTCGCAGGTTGTCGGCGATGACGCGCCCCTGGCGTATCGCATCGACGATCACCTCCAGATTGTTGTCGACGATGACCATTTTGGCCGAGGATTTGGCCGCTTCGCTTCCGTTGCCCATGGCGATCCCCAGATCGGCCGCCTTGAGGGCGGGGACGTCGTTGACCCCGTCACCGGTGACGGCGACGATCTCTCCGCGGCGCTGGAGCGCCTGTATGATCCGGTATTTGTGTTCGGGCATTGCCCGGGCGATGATCCTCGTGCGGTGAAGCGCCGCAAGGAGCGCCGTATCATCGAGCGCTTCGATCTCGCTGCCGGTGAGAATCCGCCCATCACCCATCCCCACCTCCCGTGCGATAACTCCGGCGGTGATCGGATTGTCTCCGGTGATCATGATGATGCGGATGCCGGCTTTTTCGGCCAGGGCGATCGCTTCGGCCACCCCCTCTTTGGGACGGTCGGCGAACGCGATGAGCCCCACTATAACGACGGGGGCATGTTCCGGGTCTTCCCAATGATGATCGCTGATACCGAACGCCAAAACCCGAAGCCCCTCCAAGGCCATCCTGTCGTGCGTGGTTTGGAGTCTTTGCAGCTCCTGGGGGAGGTTGATGGCGAGGGGGAGAAGCGCTTCGTAGGCCCCTTTAAGGTAGAGCTTCTCTTCGGTACCGGTTTTATTGACGGTCGCCATCATCCGCAGTGCGGGGTCGAAGGGGTGATAGAATACCCTCTCGTGCAGGGTGTTCGCCGTTTCGAAATCTTTGCCGAGCCATTTGACGAGCGCGAGATCGACACTGTCGCCGTGGTGGTTGTGCGCATCGTTGCACACGGCCGCGCACAGACGCAGTCCGGCCTCATCAAGTGCCATCTCTTCTTTGACCGAGAGGACCCCCTCGGTGATGGTCCCTGTTTTGTCGGTTGCGATCAGGGTGGCGCTCCCCAGCGATTCGACGGAAGGAAGATGGCGGACGAGAATCTTGTGATGGCTGAGGCGATAGGCGCCGATGGCCAGAATGAGGGTGATGACGATGGGGAGCCCCTCGGGAACGGCCGAGACGAGCTGGGCGAGCATGAAAGTCGCTACTTCGTCTACGCCGCGCCCCTGCAGGTATGCGGCGGTTCCCAAGAAAGCGATGATGGCAGTGACGGCGATCAGGAGCCGCTTGGAGAAAAGGCGCATCGCCTTGGTCAGCGGAGACTGGGGCGAGCTTTGCTGGGCCGAGCGGGCGATTTGGGCTATTTCGGTCGATTCGGCTGTGGCATAGACCAGAGCGGCCGCTTTTCCCCGCAGGATCGACGTCCCCGAAAAGAGGGTATTGGTTCGATCGAACAGGGGTGCATCGGGGTCGTGCAGCGCATCGGCTGTTTTCTCGCAGGGGAGCGACTCGCCGGTGAGGATGGCTTCGTCCGCCTGCAGGGCATGCGACTCGAGAAGGCGCGCATCGGCGGGGACGATATCCCCCTCCGAGAGGATGAGGATGTCTCCGGGAACGACACCGCGGGAGGGGATGAATGCCTCGATCCCGTTGCGCAGTACCCGGACATGCCCTTCCGTCAGCCGCTGCAGCGCGCGGATAGAGGTTTCGGCCTTGAGCTCCTGATAAAACCCCAAAAGGGCGTTGAGGATGAGGATGGCGGTAATGATGATCGCATCTTTGGTATGTTCCATCGCAAAACTGATGATGGCGGCGATAATGAGGATGATCACGATGGGGCTGGCGAACTGATGGATGAAAAGATAGAAGCGGGAATGCTCCTCTTCCGTCAGGGTATTTTGACCGAAATGTTTCAGCCGTTTTTCGGCTTCTGCGGCATTGAGCCCCTCTTCGGTCGTTTTCAGGGCGTTAAAAAGGGTACCGGAAGTATCGGCCCAGGGTGATTTCGGGAGTTCCATGCGACTCCTTTGGAGAGGGAATGAAAACCATTATAACGCACTTTGGCGCTGTGGGTTGA
>JAFGUJ010000031.1 GCA_016938595.1 Campylobacterales bacterium
TGGTGCGGCCGAGAGGACTTGAACCTCCACAGCGTTTCCGCCACTAGAACCTGAATCTAGCGTGTCTACCAATTTCACCACGACCGCATGTTTGTGTATGAAAAGAGGACGAAAGTATAGCGCAGTTAGCTTAAACTTTGGGACGATCACAACGTGATCTGCGTCCCGACCCCGTCCGAGGTAAAAAGTTCGAGCAAAATCGCGTGTTCGATCCGTCCGTCGATGATATGGGCTTTTTTCACCCCGCCATCCACCGCTTCGAGGCAGGCATCGACTTTGGGGACCATCCCGCCGCTAATCGTCCCATCCGCTTTGAGCATTTCGACCTGCTCTTCGGTCAAGGTGGAAAAGAGCTCTTTTTCCTTATTGAGTACCCCCGGAGTATCGGTCATAAAAATGACTTTGCATGCTCCGATCGCCGCCGCAATGGCCGAAGCGGCCAGATCGGCGTTGATATTATACCCCGGATGCCCCAACGCTTCATCGGCACCGATCGGAGCGATCACGGGGATGAACCCTTCGCGCAGCAGGTTGTGGATCACTCCCGCATTGACACTCTCCACACGTCCGGTAAGGCCGAACTTGGCTTCGTCTTTAGGTTTGGCTTTCAGGAAATGGGCGTCTTTTCCGCTGATCCCGATCGCTTTTGCGCCATGGGAATTGAGCAGCGAAGTGATCTCTTTGTTGATCTCTCCGGAGAGGACCATTTCGACGATCCGCATCACCTCGGGGGTACTGACCCGTTCTCCATCGATAAATTCGGTCGGGATTTTCAGATCCCCCAGAAGCTGGCTGATGCGGCTTCCCCCACCGTGGACGATCACCACTTTGACCCCCACCAGATGCAGCAGTACGATATCCTGCGCAAATTTGGCTTTAAGGGCGTCCGAACTTTGCGCCGATCCGCCGTATTTGATGACGACGATCTCATCACGGAACTCTTTGATGAACGGCATGGCGTCCATCAGGGTTTTGACGGTTTCAATCTTTTTTTGCATTGACGTATTCCTTTACACGCTCTATCAATCTCCCATCGACGCTCAAAGAGAGTTCCAGAACCGAGAGGTTGAGTTTAAAAGACGCCATTTTAACGAAGTCTTTCTGAGTTACCAAGAGGCTCGTCGCCCCTGTGCGCTTGATGATCGCATCGAGCTCTCCGTGGGTGAAAAAATGATGGTCTTCGAAATAGATTTTTTCCGCCACCTCGGGGAGATAGGGATCAAGCCTCTCGGGGCGGGCGATGGCGCTCACCAGTACCATCTTACGGGTCGGATTTTTCAAGATAACCGAACGCGTAAAGGTCTCTCCCTCCCGCACCAACAGCACCTCCTTGCCCCGCCACAGCCGCTCCCGGTAAGGACCCGAGGGGAGGCAAAAGCGGTTGGGGGTCGCTACGTCGATCACAATATCAAGTTTGTCGATCGCATGTTTGCCGTAGCCGTCATCGAGGAAAACGACATCGCATCCCATCGCTTTGGCTTCGCTGATCCCCCGCTCGCGCACTTCGCTGACGATCACGACGGCATGGGGGAGCGCCGTCGCATAGAGCATCGCCTCGTCGCCGCTTTGGGAAATGTCGCATAGAATGTCACGATCCTTGACGACGACCATTCCCCGGCTTTTGCGCCCGTATCCGCGCAATACGACCGCCGGCTTGGCAAAATGGCGGGCAAGCTCGCTCACCAACGGCGTTTTTCCGCTCCCGCCGACCGTGAGGTTTCCGATGCTGACGACAGGGATTCCCAAAAATTTGGGCACGCTGCGTGTATACCGCAGATACGCACACAGGCAATAAACCCAACTCAGAGGCAACAGCAGCAACGAAAGGATTTTCTGGATCCAAGAAGGGTGATAGAGGTACCCTTCCCCCCATCGTGTGAAAAAACGCTTCACACCCGGGTAGAGGCTACGTCCAAGATTGCGTCGCAGATTTCATCCACCTCTTCATCGCTCAAAGCCGCATAATTGGGGATGGAGAGAACCTGCTGATAATTGCGCAGCGCTACGGGAAAATCGTTGACCCGCAGGGAGTACTTGGCTTTGTAATAGCTCAGAAGATGCAAAGGGATGTAATGCAGCCCGCACTGGATCCCGCGTGCAGAGAGTTCACGGGCAAATGAATCGCGGTTTTTGTCCACTTTCAGGATGTAAAGCGCATACGGGTGTTCCTCGTTCGCGACGGGGAGTTTGATATGGGGGGCATCTTTGAGGCGTTCATTAAACACTTCACTGATCTGGCGCTGACGCTCGATAATCTCGTCTTGTTTTTCAAGCTGTACCAGGATGGTCGCCGCATCCAGAGGACTCATCATGTACTGGCTTCCGATATCGGTCACATCGTAGATGTATCCCAGAGATTCATCCTCCACAACCATCGCATGGTTCCGGAGCAGTCGGGCCCGTTCGATGATCTCCTCGTCGTCACTCACCAGCATGCCGCCGTTGCAGACGTTTCGGCGCAGATGGGGGCTGAAATCAAAACAGGTAATGTCGGCACCGGTCGAGCCGATTTTTTGCCCCTTGTACGTTGCTCCCAGGGCATCGGAAGCGTCTTCAACGATTTTTACATCGTACTGCTTGGCAATGCGGTACAGGTTCTCCAGATCGACACTCTGCCCCGCCACGTGCGAGACAATGACGGCTTTGAGCTTTTTCGATTTGTTCTCCGCCAGATAGGCCTCCAGCTTCTCGAGATCGATGTTGAAAGTTTCCGGTTCAATATCGACAAAGATCGGTTCCGCATCGAAATGGCGCACCACTTCCGGTACCGAAGGATACGCATTGATCGAGCAAAGAACTTTATCTCCACGCTTCAGGTCAATCGCCAGCATCGCCAAATGCAAAGCCGCCGTGCCGTGGGACGTTGCCAGTGCGTAGGAGGCACCGACATACGATTCAAACGCCGATTCCAGCTCCTCGATGATATTCGGGACTTCACCGTCCAAAACCTCATCAATTTTTTCTCGCTCATCTCCACCGACTTCGATACGATAAAATGGGATACTCATCTGCTGTTCCTTTATAGGGTGATATCTCTGGGATAGTTGAAATCAATATTGACCGTCCGCGAGGTCAGTTTCGCGATGATCGGCATACGGCGTTTGAACTGATTTTTATATATTCTCTCTATAATCATATCGACCAGTTCGGGTTTTTCTCCATCCGCGATGATCTCTTCGCGGGTATGGCGCTCCTCTATGTAACATTTTAACACACGATCTAACTCAGCATACGAATACCCGATCTCAGCCTCATCGCTCTGTCCCGCCCACAAGTCCGCGCTCGGTGGCTTGGAGAGGATCGAATCGGGTATCTCCAGGTAACGGGCCAGCTCGAACACTTCGGTTTTATAAAGATCGCCGATAGGATTGATCGCACTGGCCAGATCCCCATACAGCGTCCCGTATCCCAGCATCAGCTCGCTTTTGTTGCTCGTTCCCAGCACCAGTGCGCCGTCTCTGGCCGAAAGGTCAAAAAGAGTTGCCATCCGCAGCCGTGCGGAGAGGTTGCCGACCCGCAGCGGGGACATGTCGGGAGTTTCATACGCCCGGAGCATCGGCTCGATACTGCGGGTCTCGGAACGGAGTCCAAACACGCGGCAAAGCTCGTCGGCATCGTCCAGGGAGCTTTGCGACGAATAGTGCGAAGGCATTTTTACACACAGAAGATCGTCTTTGAATGCACGGTGCGCCAGGACCGCTACGACGGCGGAATCGATCCCGCCGCTGAGCCCCACAACGACTTTGTTCAAACCGGTCTTACGAACTTCCTGTTCCAGAAAACCGGTCAAATAGCGCGTGATCAATGCGTATTTGCCCACCTGTCAACCTTATTAAAAATTTAATATTTTGCATTATAACTTATTTTCGTAACGAAATATCAACACCGGCTTGAGGAAATTTTCTCCAGTTCTTCCGCATCGAATCCCGCCAGCCGCCGCGCTTCGCAGTTTATCTCGATTTTTCGGGGAAAACTGCGCGGATAATGTTTATCGATGATATCAAAATAAACCGAAGTGTTTTTCCCTTCGCGCTGACATGCCGCTTCGAACCATCGGTCCCCTTTTCGGACATGGTCAATCTCTTCCTCCAAAATAACATGAAGCGCGGCAATGATTTTCTGGACCATCCCATCGTTCCGGTAAGGTTGAAGCTTTCGGAGGATCTGCGGCGTTGCGTCGAGCCCGTTGGCTTCCAGATAGCGCGGGACGACCGCCATACGCTCTATCAGATCGAGGGTGCGCATGGAAGCTTCGAACAGGGCATCGTGGACGGGATATTCTCCGTAGTAACTCCCCAGCTCGTGCAGCAAAGTGTCGATCATTTCGAAATGGCGTACCTCGTCATCGGCGACTTCGAGCCAGTCACGCTCGAATTCCTCTCCCAAATCGCGGAAACGGTACACCGCATCGAGGGCCAGGTCGATCGCACTGTATTCAATATGGGCGATCGCATGAAGGAGCAGAATCTGTCCTTTGGGGGTATTGAGATTGCTCCGCCGGGGGACCTCTTTGGGATCGGTGACGGTGCAGAATTCCCGGTACGATGGGGCTTCGAAGATTTTGGAAGGGAGATCCGGCGTGCGTGTTGTCTCCCCTTTTTGAAAAGAGGCGTACAATAGTCGAAAAAGAGCAATTTTATCGTTCGGTGTTTTGGCCGTCAAAAGCGATTCTAATGTTGAATAAAGTTCCATAAATCCTATTATGCTAAAATTTGGCTAAAAAAAGGGTTATCATGGAGATACTGAGAGAGCCGATGGGGCCGTATCAGACGAACTGTTACATCGTACGGATTGAGGGCAAAGAGATCATCATCGATCCGGGTGTCGGCGCCGTCGAATGGGTACTTTCGCATGTCACCAACCCGATCGCCATCCTCAATACCCACGGCCATTTCGACCACGTCTGGAGCAACCATGAGCTTCAGACAAAACTGAACATTCCCCTCTACACCCCCAAGGGGGACGTCTTCCTGCTCAAAGAAAGTTCATGGATGCCAGGCCTTCCCCCCTCGACTCCCGATGTCGAAGTCGACGGCGACCAGAGTTTTGAGATCGAAGGGATCGGGGTCACCTTCCACCACTTCCCGGGCCACTGTCCGGGGTGTTCGATGATCGAAATCGGGGATGCAATTTTCAGCGGAGACTTTTTGTTCCACAATTCGATCGGACGGGTCGATTTCCCCTACTCCGATCCCTCCGCCATGAAAGAGAGCCTGAAGAAATTCGCCCGGATGGAAGAGGACAAAACCCTCTATCCCGGACATGGAGGCACTACCAGCGTCCATGCCGAGCAGCGCCACATCGAGTACTGGCTGAAGGCTATTTAGCCCTACGCCCCTTTTTCGACGTTCTTCATCAGATCGAGGCGCAGAACGTGCCGCTCGGTCACGACCGTTTTAAATTCCCCTTCGAACACTTTGATATCATGCACAAATCCGCGGACACTGACATTGCGCTTGCGTCCCTCTTTTTGGTGTTCCGTGGCCTCGAACACGACTACGTCCCCGATCCTGACCGGAGCCAGGAAAAGGCAGTTGCACGATGCCAGGACGACATTGGGCTCATTGACCGAGGCCATGGCGGCAAAATCGGCGGCGCTGAAAATAAACCCCCCATGTACCAGCCCGACGTCATCGGCGCGCATCATGTCGTTGGTTTCCAGCGAAACCTTGGCATAGCCGCTTTCCAGTTTGACAATGTACCCGCTGTACATGCTGTTGATCTTTTCATGCGTGTTGAGGACTACCTGCGGTTTGATCCCGCTTTGAAGTGTTTCTTCGTTCTGTGCCTGCGTTGGTTCTTTGGCCAAATTTACCCCTTTGTGATTCGGACGTATCCCCGTTTGGGAGCGGGATACCCTTCTACTGTTTTGCTACTATCGGCCGGATCGAGAAAATCTTCAAGGCTCTGAGACTCGATCCAGTCGGTTTTGCGCTGCTCGTCCGACGTCGTCACGACCGTCCCCAGCACCTCGAACGTTTTGAATCCGGCACGGATGCACCAGTTTTCGAGTGCTTTGAGGGTCGGGACGAAATAGACGTTCGAGATTTTCGAATAACTCTCGCTCGGACAGAGGGCATAAGGTTCCTCGCCGTCGATGATAAACGTATCGAGATAGACTTCGCCCCCCTCTTCCAGCCCCTGCCGGAGGGCTTTGAGCATCGCGACCGGATCGCTGCGATGGTACAGTACCCCCAGGCAGAAGATGACATCGAATTTTTCTTCGTAATAGGGCAGATGCTCTACCCCGAGCAGTTCGTACACAATCCCCGTTTGGGCAAAATGCTCAATCAGATCAAACTGCGATTTGAACAGCGCCGAAGGGTCGAATCCGACCACTTTTGCGGGGGAGTCTTCGAGGAAACGGAACATATAATAGCCGTTGTTACAACCGATGTCGGCCACTTTTTTGTTCCGGAGGTTGAAGTGGGGACGGAGAAAATTGTATTTCAGGTCCGAGCGCCATTCGGTGTCGATGAAAAGGCCGAAGAGATCGAACGGTCCTTTGCGCCAGGGCATCATCATCCGCGCAATCCGCTCCAGCTCGCCCACATCGACCGCTTCGTCGCTGCGAAGAGAAACCGTATTCTCCGGCGAGAGCTGCGCATGAATACCGGGAAGGGATTGTATCGCTTCCCGCAGCGGCGCAATGTTTTTCCATTCCATCCATTTGTCCCGCTCGGCACGTATCGCGTTCAAATCCATCGTCTCTCCTCAACTGTAACGGCAAATTTTAGCGATATTAGGCTAAAATCTTCAAATGCGTATCGAAAAACAAGCCACCCTTGTCTCCACTACCGTTGCCTTTTTTCTGGTGACCTTCAAACTGACCGTCGGGATCATCAGCGGTTCGGTCGCCGTCCTCGCCTCCGCGATCGACTCGCTGCTGGACATGGTCGTTTCGACCTTCAACTATTTTGCCCTCCACAACGCCGAAAAAGAGCCGGATGAACATTTCAATTTCGGACGGCGCAAACTCGAGCCCCTTGCAGCCGTCATCGAGGGGACGATCATCAGCCTTTCGGCCCTTTTTATCCTTTACGAAGCCATTTCCAAGATGGTTCAACACAGCCCGATCGAGAGGCTCGACCTCTCGATCGGGGTGATGGTTTTCTCGCTCATCATCACCGCGGGTTTGGTTATCTTTTTGCAAACGGTCGCCAGGAAAACGGGGAACATGGTCATCGAGGCCGACGCGCTGCATTACAAAACCGACCTCCTCACCAACGGTGCCGTCCTCGTCTCCCTTGCCGTCATCTATTTCACCGACTACACCTTTATCGACCCTCTTCTGGGGATAGGGATCGCCGTCTACATGATCTATTCGGCCTACCCTCTGATCAAAGAGGGGATTTTGATGCTGCTGGATGCGGCGCTGGACCCCCAAAGCGTCTCCAAAATCCATTCCCTGCTGGACGGACAGATGGATATCACCGGCTACCACGACCTGCGCACCCGCCGTTCAGGCTCGGACATCTATCTGAGCGTCCACATCGTGTTCAGCATCAGCACATCGCTCTACGATGCCCACCAGGTTGGAGACCGGATCGAACTCGCGCTGAAAAATCTTTTTCCAGACAACACTGTCCACCCGCTCATCCACCTCGATCCCTATGACGATTCTGAAAACGATCACATAGAGTAATGGGTTATGCAAAAGATTATGATGATGCATTATAATTATAAAAATCATAAAAAAAGGATATAAATGAACCGCAAAACCCTGATCGCTCTCGCCTGCATCTCTTCGTTTCTTGTCGCTGCTCCCGTATCGGAAGAGCACGCCATTTCCAAAGGTGCCGCAGCTTCGGCGGCATTGCTCCAAAAACTGGGGGGTGAAGTCAAAACCAACATGCAGGCCAACGGCCCGGTCAAAACGGTCGAATTCTGCTCCCTCAATGCCCTCTCATTGACCGATCAGATCGCCAAAGAGACGAAAACGCAGATCAAACGCCTCAGCCTCAAAAACCGCAATCCGGTCAATGCCGCTGCCGGCGAAGAAAAAGCACTTTTGGAAAAATGGGAGAAGATGGTTCAAAACGGCCAGAGCCTTCCCAGTCATGAGCTGAAAAAAACAGCGGACGGAGGGATGGTCTACTACAAACCCCTCCTGATCAACAATGAAGCATGCCTCAAATGTCACGGCAACATTGCAGAGGGTTCACCGCTGACCCAGGCTATCCGTTCAACCTATCCCGAAGACAAAGCGGTAGGGTATAAAATGGGAGATTTGCGGGGGATGATCGAGGTTAAAATTTCTCAATAACCTCCGCGCTCCGGAAGGAGCGTCAGCGGGCGTATTCTACGACCCGGTTTTCGCGGATGACATTGACTTTGATTTCGCCGGGAAACTGCACTTTCTGGGCAATCTCGTCGGCGATTTCGCGGGCAATCAATGCTGTTTCGTCGTCGTTGACGCTGAGCGCGTTGACGATGACGCGTACTTCACGCCCCGCGTTAATCGCATAGGCCTGTTTGACCCCCGCTTTCTGGGTGGCGATCTCCTCGATCTCGCTGACTCGGCGCAAAAAACTCTCCAGCACTTCACGTCTGGCTCCCGGCCGTGCGGCCGAGAGGGCGTCGGCCGCGCATACTGCCGCACACTCGACACTCTTGATCTCTTCAAAGCCGTGATGGGCATAGATCGCATTGATCACGACAGGGTCCTCGTTGTAGCGGCGGCACAGTTCAACACCGATATCGACATGGTTTCCGCCGCTCTCATGGGTCAACGCCTTGCCGATATCGTGCAGCAGCCCCGCACGGCGGGCCAGTTTGAGATCGCCTCCCATTTCGGCGGCCATAATCCCCGCCAGGTGGGCCACTTCCAGCGTATGGGCCAGGGCGTTTTGCCCGTAGCTGGAACGGTATCGGAGGCGTCCAATGAGTTTGATCAGCTCATCGTGGACCCCGCTCAGTCCCAGTTCGAATACGACATCTTCCCCTTCACGGGCCACGGCCTCGTCAAACTCGTCGCATACCTTCTGGTACACTTCCTCGATTCGGGCCGGCTGTATCCGGCCGTCTTCGATCAAAAGTTCAATCGTTTTGGTCGCGATAGCACGGCGATAGAGGTTGAAAGAACTGACGATAATCGCATTGGGGGTTTCGTCGATGATGATATCGACCCCGCTCACCATCTCCAGTGTCTTGATGTTGCGTCCCTCTTTGCCGATAATCCGCCCTTTGAGTTCGTCGTTGTCCAGATGGATGACGCTGATAAGCCTCTCTGCGGCAAATTCTCCGGCGAATCGTGACGTTGCCTGCGCCAGTATGTAATTGGCTTTGCGCTTCAGCTGCTCTTTGGACTGCTCTTCGAGCAGCCGTACTTCGCGAGCCAGGTCCAGACGCTCCTTTTCGCGCACTTCTTCGAGTAAAATCGCTTTGGCTTCCTGCATCGTGAGTCCGGCGCGCTGCTCGACAATCACCTGCATCTGGTCGCTTTTTTTACGGTAGTCTTCTTTTAATTTCTCCAAAGCCCGTTCGTTGCGTTCAACATTGAGTCTCCGGTTCTCGACCGCCGTGCGGTCGTTGGAGAGTTTCTCCTGCTCTTTTTGGCGAAACTGCTCAAATGCACGCTCCATGCGCTGAACTTTCTCTTCACGCTCTGCCAGATCTTTTTTGGCCTGATCGTACGCGTCGTCGTACCGTTTCTGAGCCTCTTTTTCGATGTCGCGTGAGCGGATCGAAGCGCGTTCAAGTACTATCTGCGCTTCGTTTTCAATCGCCTTGGCTTTGGCCTTGGCCTGTTCCAGGTACAAATCAAAATGAGCGACTGAAATCTTTTTTGAAATTAAAAAACCGACTACACCGCTTAGGGTGGCGACGCCACCCCCTACGAGTAGTTCGTTTAACATCGTTGTTCCTCATACTATAAACCCTGTTAGGGGTAATCAACAGATCCGATCGCACATCATACGCGTCGCATACATACTTGGTTGTTCGACATTCAAATGGCTGAATAAAAATCGTAAAAGGTCTGGTTCTAAGGGTCGGAAAAAATCGATCGTACATCCCTTTGCCAAAACCTATTCGGCTCAGTGACCCGTCTACCCCTACAGCAGGGACAATAGCTACATCTATTAAATTAATTGTTCTTCGAGTATTCCGCGGCTCGTAAATCCCGAAGGCTTTGCATTCCAACGGCAATCTTAATGGTACCATCTTGAAACTGACGCCATCCATAAACGGCAGATATACTTCGCTCGTGCGCCGGGCAGAGATAACGGTTTTGCGGATATCGGCCTCAAATCCCATCGGCCAAAACGCCAAAACCCTCTTTGCCCCCAGCTCTTTGAGTACTGCCTGAAGCGTCTGGCGTACCTTGGCATCGCGGTAGTTTTTGGTCGATTTCTGGGAGTGTTTAAGCCGCTGGAGGCAATAGGTTCTGAAATCGCTTTTGGTCACTTTTTACCTTTGCTTCGTTATAATCGTCGTTATTTTACTCTAAAAAAGGTTTTCTATGCGTTTTTCAACACTTTTGATCCCTTTGCTCGCTCTGACTCTCTTTTTTCAGGGGTGCGGTGAAGAGACGGCCGAAGAAGCGATGGTCTCAACCGCCGAATTCACCCTCATGGATACACAGGGGAAAAACTACACCGTCGAAAAAAGGGGGACTAATTTCACCCTCGATGCCGGAGAAGACAAAGTCGTCCTGTTCGACATCTTCGCCACCTGGTGCCCCCCCTGCCAGGTGTCGGTCAAACATCTGGGGAACCTTCAGAAAAAATACGGCGAAGACCTCGTTGTCATGGGCATCACGATCGAAGACGACAAAAGCAACGCCGAACTCGATGCGTTCCGTGAAAAATTCGGCGGAGGGGAATACCTGATGACAAACAAAGGCGACAACAAAGCCATGGCCCGTTCCATCGCTTCGACGATCGGAGTGGGGCAGCAATTCCCGATTCCGTTGATGGTCCTCTACAAAAACGGCGAATACGTTACCCACTATGCCGGTGCCACCCACGAAGAGATCATCGATCATGATATCGCTCAGGCACTGGGGGAATAATCATGTTCAGTTTTATCAAGAAAGGGCTCCAGAAAACAGTCGAAGCGATCTCGTCGGTTCTCCCCGAAAAAAAAGCGACGATTTCCAAAAGCGATCTGGAAAACATCCTCCTCGAGGCCGATGTCGAGTACGACCTCGTTGAAATCATCCTGCGCGAACTCTATCAGGAGAACGTCACCCGCGAGCAGCTCGAATCCAAACTCCTGGCCACCCTCGCTTTTGCGCAGAACACCCTCCCCGACAACCCCGACAAACCGACCGTCACCCTGATCATCGGGGTGAACGGGGCCGGGAAAACAACGACAATCGCCAAACTGGCCCAGCGCCACCTGAACAACGGTGAACGGGTGATTCTGGGAGCCGGTGACACCTTCCGTGCCGCCGCGATCGAGCAGCTGACCCGCTGGGCCGACAAACTCGACGTTCCCATCGTCTCCTCCCGCCAGGGGCACGATCCCAGCGCCGTCGCGTACGACACGATCGAATCGGCCAAGGCGCGAGGTTTCGAGCAGGTAATCATCGACACTGCCGGGCGCCTCCACACCCAGACGAACCTCGGCAACGAACTCAAAAAGATCGTCCGAATCTGCGACAAAGCGCATACCGGTTCTCCCCACCACAAAATCCTGATCCTCGACGGCACCCAGGGCTCTTCGGCAATCGCCCAGGCTAAAGCGTTCAACGAAATGGTGGGAGTCGATGGAATCATCATCACCAAACTCGACGGCACCGCCAAGGGGGGATCGGTCTTCAGCATCGCCTACGCCCTCCAGCTCCCCATCCTCTACATCGGCGTCGGCGAGCAGGCCGATCACCTCATCCCGTTTGACAAATACGAGTTTGTCAACGGCATCCTCGACGCGATTTTCGCCGCCGAATAATCCCCTCCCCCTCAAGGGGCGTTTAACCCCCGTTAATCCTTTTCGTGTATCCTGAACCCTATACTGACACGAAAGGGTACTATGCCAAGAATCGTCATCAAAGTGGGAAGCGGCGTCCTGACGGAGAACAATACGATCGCCAAGGAACGGATGCTCAATCTCGTCTCCCTGATTGCCCGCCTTCAGGAACAAAACGAGGTGATCCTCGTCACTTCCGGCGCTGTCGCGTCCGGCTACTCGGCCCTCAAGCTCAACCGCCAGGAACAGATCAGCAAAAAAGTCCTCGCATCCTTGGGGCAGCCGATCCTGATGAGCAGCTACAAGCGTAAATTCGACATCTACAACATCTCGACCTCCCAGATCCTCCTCACTGAAGAGGATTTCGACTCGCGCAAACGGACCGCCATCTTCACCGAAATCATCGACACCCTCCTCTCCCACAAGATCGTCCCGATCGTCAACGAAAACGACATCTCGACGACCTCCGAACAGGTTTTCGGCGATAACGATCAGCTCTCCGCCCACGTGGCCCATTACACCTCCTCTGACCTGCTGGTCATATTGAGCGATATCGACGGGTATTACGACAAAAATCCCAAAGAGTTCCCCGATGCCAAGATTCTAAAAGAGGTCCATTCGATCCCTGCCGAAGCCCTCTGCGCCGACCATACCCCCAACAACGCCTTCGCCACGGGGGGGATCGTGACCAAACTCCTCGCCGCAAACTTTTTGATGGAACGGGGGCAGAAGATGTTTTTGTGCAACGGGTACGACCTCACTGATGCACAAAGCTATCTGCTCGAGGGACACCACCGTTCCGGTACCCTCTTTTGTGCCACATCGTAGTTGATGTTACGCACATTCTGGGCAAAGCCCAGAATGTGGCAGGGACAAATGTCCCTACAACCCCCTGAAGCTTCCCGCATCTTCCGGATGCAGGAGAAATAAACCACTTTAAGCACTTTTCGGAACAAGTACGCCACACTCAGTTATTAAGGGGAATGCTGTTACAATCGCCGAAAAACGGAATTTCGATGGCCAAGAAAAAAACGACTCTCTTCGAATGTCAGCACTGCGGATTTACAACTCCCAAGTGGATGGGAAAATGTCCCAGCTGCGGAGCCTGGGAATCGTTCGTCGAACTGAACGAACAGCAGCAGGAGATCATCAAGCTCACCTCCTCATCTTCTCCCTCTGCAGGCGCCAAAGCCAAAGAGATCACCCAGATCATCGAAGAGACAACAGAGCGCTACACAAGCGATGACGCCGAACTCGACATGGTCCTCGGCGGAGGGATCGTCCCCGGCTCGCTCGTCCTGATCGGGGGGAGCCCGGGGGTCGGAAAATCGACGCTGCTGCTGAAAATCGGCTCGAACCTGGCCAAACAAAACCGCAACGTCCTCTACGTCAGCGGCGAAGAGAGCGAAGGGCAGATCAAACTGCGCGCCAACCGCCTCGGGGCCAACGTCGACAACCTCTATCTGCTGGCCGAAATCCGCCTCGAGCAGGTACTGGGCGAGCTGCACGAAAGGGCCTACGAGTGCATCATCATCGACTCGATCCAGACCCTTTATTCCGAAACGATCGCCTCGGCCCCCGGATCGGTAACGCAGGTGCGCCAGATCACGTTTGATCTGATGCGGATCGCCAAAGAGCGGAAAATCGCCATCTTCATCATCGGCCACATCACCAAA
>JAFGUJ010000178.1 GCA_016938595.1 Campylobacterales bacterium
ACCGTAGGGGTTCAAGAAACCTTTGTTTTTTAATCTTCACCTGCGATTCAATCATTTGTTTATTTTCGGTTGCTATAATGATCCATTATTCAATTTTGCAAGGAGTGTAGTTATGATGTACAAAATGACATTTTCCGCCGTGTTGGCCGGCTTTTTACTCATCGGCTGTGCCGGTACCGAAACGGGTACGGGCACCGGTCTTTCCAAAACCCAGACCGGTGCGATCCTGGGCGGCCTGGTCGGCGCGGCGGCCGGAGGGGCGACGGGGGATCACAGTGCCAAACGTATCCTGATCGGCGGTGCACTCGGAGCCGCGGCCGGAGGGGGAATCGGCTATTATATGGACAAGCAGCAAGAAGAGCTGAACAAAGAACTCGCCGGAAGCGGCGTCGAGGTAGAGCGCCAGGGAGATACGATCAACCTGAACATGCCCGGCGGAATCACTTTTGATACAGGCAAAGCCAACATCAAACCCAACTTCATTCCGGTTATCGATGATATCGCCAATGTCATGGTCAAATACCCCGAAACCAAAATCGAAGTACAGGGGCACACAGACAGCGTCGGAAGCGACGCATCGAATCTCACCCTCTCGCAGCTGCGGGCCCAGAGCGTGAGCTCGGCACTGATGCAGCGCGGTGTCGGCTCGGATCGCATCCGCTCCGTCGGATACGGCGAAACGATGCCGGTTGCATCCAACGACACTGCCGCCGGACGCGAAGCGAACCGCCGCGTCGAAATCAAAATCATCCCCAACCCGTCTAAATAATTTTGAATGCCGATGGAGCCAGGCCCCATCGGCTACGATGGCCGCTATGGCACTGAAGCTTTCCCCATATATTCAATCCCTCATAAATCCCTTTCTACACGTGGTACAAAAAAGTTTTTTTAAAAAAAATTGAAAAAAAGTTTAAAATTTTCTAAAAGTGTGCTATCATTGCGGGAAAATTTCGCAACGAGGAACGTGAATGCGTATTCTGATCATTGAAGATGAAGTAACCCTCAACAAAACTCTTGCCGAAGGGCTTAAAGAGTTCGGTTACCAAAGCGATGTCGTCGAGACCCTGAAAGACGGTGAGTATTATCTTGACATCCGTAACTATGACCTGATTTTGATGGACTGGATGCTCCCCGATGGCAACAGCGTCGACATCATCCCCGACATCAAAACCAACACCCCAAAAACCGTTATCGTCGTCCTCTCGGCGCGCGATGACAACGAAAGTGAAATCGAAGCGCTCCGCGCCGGTGCCGATGACTACATCCGCAAACCATTTGATTTTGACGTTCTCGTTGCCCGCATCGAAGCACGTCTCCGTTTCGGCGGAAGCAACATCATCGAAATTGACGATCTGACGATCAACCCCGAAGAAGAAAAGATCATCTACAAAGAAAAAGAGATCGAGCTCAAGGGCAAACCGTTCGAAGTATTGACGCACCTGGCACGCCACCGCGACCAGATCGTCTCCAAAGAGCAGCTGCTCGATGCGATCTGGGAAGAGCCTGAGCTCGTCACCCCCAACGTTATCGAGGTAGCGATCAACCAAATCCGCCAAAAGATGGACAAACCGCTCGGCATCACGACGATCGAGACGGTCCGCCGCCGAGGATACCGCTTTTGTTTTCCAAAAGAAGCATAAGACGCCGCTTCCTTTTCCAGCTCATTGTCGCTTCGGCGGCACTGGTCCTTCTCTTCTCCTCATTTCTGTACCTTTTTATCAAACAGTCCATTCTTGACGAAAAACAAGCCGAGCTCATCAGCTTTGCCGAAAACATCTCCTCGTACCGTTCCCTCCTCTCATCGCAGCAGGCCAATGCCGATACCCTGATGGGGCTGGATGTGGAGCTCATCACCCTCCCCCCTGAGGAAGAATACCTGGAATTTTACGAAACGGCCCGCGAGGACAAAACGACGACCTTGACACTGATCTACCCGTTTGATTTTGCCAAATCCTCCTACCTCAAAATCAGCCGTGACATCACGCCGACCAAACGGCTGCTTCATAAAATTCTCAATTCGATCTTTCTGATCAACGCCGTCGGTTTCGTCGTGATCATCCTC
>JAFGUJ010000179.1 GCA_016938595.1 Campylobacterales bacterium
CCCCGTCACGTCCTGAAGATCGCGGATCCGCATCATGTGATCGATCCGGTGACGCCGCTCCTCGACATGGCCAAAAAGCATCGTGACATTGGACTTCATCCCCCGTTCGTGCCATTTACGGTGAATTTCGAGCCACTGCGCCGAGGTGACTTTTCCTTTGCAGATATAGTCGCGCACTTTTTCATCGAAAATTTCCGCCCCTCCGCCGGGCATCGAATCGACTCCGTTTTCGACCATTAAATCGAGGATCTCATCATAACTCCTGCCGTACTCTTCGGCGAGAAAATGGACCTCCGCCGCGGTGAGGGCTTTGATGTGCAGTTGCGGGTGGCGCTCTTTGATCTTGCGGAACACCTCGAGGTACCACTCCAGCCCCGTATCGGGATTGTGCGCCGAGACGATGTGCACTTCGCGGATGCCGCGCGCGGCGATATCGTCGGTGATGGCGAGGATCTCCTCGTGGCTCATCGTGTAGGGGTTGGGGTTTTTGCGGCTGGCACTGTAGGCGCAGAATTTGCAGACGTCTTTGCAGATGTTGGTCGGATTGATGTGACGGTTGATGTTGAAAAACGTCCGTTTCCCGTGCAACGCCTTGCGCCGCTCATCGGCAAGCTCTCCCAGGGTAAAAAGATCCAGATCATACAAAGCGGTCGCTTCGTCCTGGGTCAGCCGTTCGTGCCGTTTTACTTTTTCGATCAAATCCATATCCAAATCTTTAACTGCTTATTTTGGGCGCATTATAGCAAAAGAATGGAGAGGCTCTTTCAAAACCACACCCTCCTTTTCCAGTCTCACCATTCAAGCAGAAACGTACAGTTTTTATTGGATCTTTTCGCACAGTAAAGGGCTTTGTCGGCACGACCGATCAACGTATCGAGCGTATCGCCCTTGTGATGGATCGTGACACCGGCACTTATGGTGACATATACCCGTTTGCCCATATACAGAAGATTACTGTTTTCAATTTTCGCACGAATTTTATCCGCTATCTCATACGCTTTGCTCTCATCGCACCGGTTTAATACAATGGCGAATTCCTCGCCTCCGTAACGGTATATCCTGTCTGTGGAACGGAGCATCGATTTGGTCGTCTGCGCTAGAAAATAAAGGATTTTGTCCCCTGCCGTATGTCCGTATTCTTCATTAATCAGTTTGAAGTTGTCCACATCGATCACCATCAGAACCATCGACAGTTTTTTCTCCCGCCCCGCTTCGATCAGGGATTCCATCTCGTCCATAAAAGCTTTTCGGTTTCCGACTTTGGTCATCGGATCGAGGGTCAAGGAAGAGTGTGCTTCCTGAAGCTCTGCCGAAAGCTTGTCGATTTTTAACTGCGCTTTGTCCAGCTCATCGGACATTTTGTTGTTCAGCTCGCTCAGTCCCCCTATGAAGGTGACGCACCGTTCGACGACGCCCGAGGGGATATCATCAATATACTGTTTTTGCATTTGCGCGACCGAAGCGATATCCGCGTGGGACTCGATAAACGAGACAACGGAATTCTGGGCAAGATCAAGGTACTTAGAGACATCTTCTTTCGAACCGGTGAGTACTTTCTTCTCTGTTTCTTCCTGATTTTTTCGGAGTTCATCATCCGCCATTTCCAAAAACAGGGTATCAAAATATTTTTTGTACTGCGCCGGATAGGGAGGAATCTGCATGGAACGCAAAAGTCCCATCACATGGTCATGAATGGCATAGACTTTTTTATAGATGCTTGTGTTGTTCACCATAACTGTACCCTTTTTTCTGTTCGCTCATTGTATCACCCTTTATTAAACCATTTTCCAGGTAAAACAATGATAAAAAATGATATTTTGCTTATTTTTTCACCTGAACGGTCTACGCTGCCGAGCTGAAATGCGCTACAATGTAACCCAAAAAGCAGTCATTATGAGCATCACCGAACAGATCGAAGACCTCATCGAAAACAAAGCCAGCGATTTCGCAATATCGAAACTTTTCAAATCCTACATACACGACTATAAAAGTTCCCTCGGAGAGCTTTTCGAACGAAATCAGGGAAAAGATTTTCTCGTCATCCACACCAAAACCCTCGATTCGATCATCAGTCTGATGTACAAAACGGTATTGCGGCGCCTTTTTGGGAACTACCTCCCGATGCGCAGCAACATCCCGATCGCCTTCATCGCCCTGGGGAGCTACGGACGCGAACAGCTGTGCGTTCACAGCGACATCGACCTGATGATCGTATATGAAAAAAACGACGGGTACAACACCGCCGCGATCATCGAAAAATTCCTCTACCTTGCGTGGGACGCGGGACTGAAACTGGGACACCGCGTCCACGAGGTGAACGATCTGCTGGGGGCTTCCCGTGATGACATCACGATCAAAACGGCGATGATGGAATCGCGCCTCATCATCGGCTCCCCTTTCACCTGGAGTGCGGTGCAGACCCGCCTCACAGCCATCCGCCACGACAATCCCAGAGCCTTTGTCCTCGCCAAGATCGAAGAGGCCGAAGCCCGCCGCAAAAAATTCCCCTCCTCTATGCAGCCCCATATCAAAGAGGGGGTGGGAGGACTGCGCGATTCACAGCTGCTCTACTGGATCGCCAAAACACTCTACGGCGTTACGACTCTCAAAGAACTCACCGGGACGCTCTTCAGTGAAGAGCAGTACCGCGAATACCGGATCGCGCTGGAGCTGCTGTTTCGTGTCCGCAGCGCCCTGCACCTCCTCAGCGGCAAACAGCAAGACCAGCTCGTCCTCGATTACATGCCCCGCATCGCGCAGATGCTCGGGGTTGGCGATGAACGTCGCCTGGTGACCAAGCTGCTCGAAGCGCAGTGGAGGATCAACAATTTCACCCAGATCTACGTGACGAAAATGGCCCGGATCCATCTGCACAACACAGCACCGCTGTCCCGTCTGCGTGCGGGAAGAGTGCAGAGAGGATTTTATGCGGCGGAAGGGGTCCTGTACGCTTCCTACCATACCGCCACCCCCTCGATCGACGCGCTTCTCGAGATGCTCGTTGCTCTGGAAGATCGCCCCTGGCAGTTTGATCCAAGCGTTTTGTTCCATTTCACCTATGTTCCCATCAACCATCCTCTCCGTGCCAGAACCTATGCGCTGCTGCGAAAATTGTTTGAACGCCGCCACCTGTATGGCTTGCTGAAACTCTTTTACGACGCCGGTATTTTGCATCATCTCATCGGGGCATTCAAAAAAGTGCTCCATCTCCCCCAGTTCGACGGCTACCACCACTATCCCGTCGATCTGCATTCGATCAAATGCATCGAAGCACTCGAAACCATCACCGATCCGAATGTCGAGGCGCTTTACACACAACTCGGCCCGTCCGACAAGCTTCTCCTCAAAGCCGTCATTCTTCTGCACGACACCGGCAAAGGACGCAAGCAGGACCACAGCGAGGTAGGGGCAAAACTGATCGTCCCTTTCCTCAAAAACCTCAAATTTCCTTCCCAGCAGTTCGAGCGCGGGGCGCTGCTGGTGCGTCATCACATTCTGATGAGCAACGTCGCCTACCGCGAGAACCTCTACCATGAAAAGACCCTTTATCAGTTCATGTCCAAGGTCAAAACACCCGAAAACCTGATCCTTCTCTACATTCTGACCTATGCCGACATCACCGGCGTAGGGCCGGGAACCTATACGAGTTTCGGCGCCAATCTGCTCCGTGAGCTCTACGAAGCCTCGCTCGAGATCGCTTTTCAAAACGACCGAATCACCGATGCGATCAAACGCCAGAACAAAGAGAAAAAACTGACCCACGATCCGGAGTTTGCACAGCTGAGCAAAATCGCGCAGAAAAAAATTCTCTCGGTCGAATCGGACCTCTTTTTTTTCAAGCACACTCCCCATGAAATCGTCGCCATTTCTCAACAGGCGTTCGACTGCCAGACCTTTACCTGCCGCCTCACCCTCGAAGCGGGCCTCGTCATCCACATTTTCCGGAAAATCCCCCTCAATCTGGGGTATCTTCTCGGAAAGCTCAGCTACCTCGATGTGGCATCGATGGATATTTTCACCCTCTTTGACGGGATCAAATACTTCCGGATCGAATTTTTGCAGCGCCCGCAAGAGGGGACGATGGAACAGATCGAACGGATCGTCGAAGAGGCGTTTGACATGTCCAAAAAAATCGATCTTCCCAAGCCGGTCATCAAACCCCACGAAATCACCCTGGAGTGCGATCATTCGATCCACTATGCCCAGCTCAATCTCAACACGGCCAATCAGCGGGGGCTCCTCGCCTATTTCGTCCAGCTCTTCGACGAAGCGCAGATCAATATCGCAACCGCCAAAATCCACACCAACAAAAACATGGCCCGCGACCATTTCTTAATTGAAAAACAAAACAGGATGTGCGATAATGCGCGCGAAATAATCGCCAAATTGACAGGAGAGTGATCCATGTGCGGAATCGTCGGGTATATCGGGGCAAAGCCGGTTAAAGAAATATTGATTGACGGGCTTCGCGAACTCGAATACCGCGGGTATGATTCCGCCGGAATCGCCGTACTTCAGGAGGGAAAATTTTCCCTCTACAAAGCGGTCGGCAAACTCGTCAACCTCGAAGAGAAAGCCAAAGAGTATGAAAGCAGCGGTTTCGCCGTCGGCATCGGTCACACCCGCTGGGCAACCCACGGCAAACCGACCGAGCTCAACGCCCACCCGCACGTGGGGCAAAACTCCTACGTCGTCCACAACGGCATCATCGAAAACTATCAGGAACTGAAATCGATGCTGACGGAACAGGGAGCACAATTTCTCAGCCAGACCGACACCGAAGTGATCGTCCATCTCTTCGAACATCATCTCAAAACGGCACCGACCCCGTTTGATGCTTTCCAGCAGACACTGGCGGAACTGGAGGGGGCGTATGCGATCTTGCTCGTCAACAGTTCGGCGTCCGATACGATCTTTTTTGCCAAACACGGCTCTCCGATGATACTCGGACGAAACAGCGATCATGACGTTCTTTTCGGCTCGTCCGACGCTGCCCTGATCGGCAAATGCGGCGAGGTGATCTACCTCGAAGACGGCCACTACGGCTATGCGTCCCCGGGCAAAACCGCCCTCTTCGACGCCCGCGGCCATGAGGTTCCCCTCCGCTTTGTCCCTCTGAGCGACAACAAGCTCTCCGCCCAGAAAGAGGGATACCGCTTCTTCATGGAAAAAGAGATCTACGAACAGAGCACCGTCCTGGCCGACACCCTGATGGGGCGTCTGAGAGATGAGAGCGTCTATTTCGAAGAGATCGGCGAGGAACTCTTCGAGGGGGTCAACGAGATCAAACTCTGCGCCTGCGGCACCAGCTACCACGCCGCAATGGTGGCCAGCTACCTGCTGGAGCGCCATGCCCATATCCGCACCTCCGTCGAAATCGCGAGTGAATTCCGCTACCGTGAGCCGTTTTTGACCCCGGACACCCTCTTCGTCGTCATCAGCCAGAGCGGCGAAACAGCCGATACCCTCGAGAGCCTCAAGATGGCGAAACAGGCAGGACTGAAGACGATGGTGATCTGCAACGTCGACAACTCCTCGATGGTCCGGCTGGCGGACGCAAGCATCCTCACCCGCGCCGGGATCGAAAAAGGGGTCGCTTCGACCAAAGCCTTCGCGACACAGGTAAGCGTTCTGTGGATGCTGAGCCTCTATCTGGCCGGGGCACGCAAAACCCTTCAAAGCAGCGAGATCAAACGCCAGATCCAGCTTCTGCGCACCCTCCCCTCCACCGTAGCCGTCGATCCCGCCGTGCACGAGCAGCTGCGCCGCCTCAGTAAGCGCTACCTCCACGGCCACGGTTTCTTTTTCATCGGCCGGGATGTGTTCTATCCGCTGGCGATGGAAGGGGCTCTCAAACTCAAAGAGATCAGCTATCTGCATGCCGAGGGGTACCCAAGCGGCGAGATGAAACACGGTCCGATCGCTCTGGCCGATCCGGAGCTCTTCACCATCGCCCTGCTCCCCCAGCACAAGCTTTATGATAAAACCAAAAGCAATATCGAAGAGCTCAGTGCCCGCGATTCGACGATCTGCTCGATCAGCCCGCTCGATTTTGACAAAGCGGACGACCATATCCGCACCAGACACCACGACGATTACATGCTCGAATTTTTCGAAATGATGGTGGTCCTGCAGCTTCTCTCGATGGAAATCGCCATCCGTCTTGGCAACGACGTCGACATGCCCCGCAACCTCGCCAAAAGTGTCACGGTAGAATAAAGCCTACCGTTTCACTCTCCTTTCAAATTACTTTAAAAAAATTTTAGATACTCTCACTAAATATAATTTTTTCTAAACTAATTCACACAAGGTTACAACGGAATGAATGCCAATCGAAAAATTTTATTTATTGTCGCACTGATGCTCATAGGACTTGCGGTCGCCACTATTACCAACGTTGCGCTGAACTTCAGAGAATACGGCTACAACAATGCCGTCGAAAAATCGAAAATGACGGCCGAAATCGTCCGTGACGGCCTCACCGCCCACATGGTACACGGCATCATGGACAAACGGGATTTCTTCCTGGCCAACATCGCCAACATTAAAGACGTGCAGGCGCTGTGGATCGTCCGATCCGACAAAGTCATCCGCCAGTACGGAGAGGGACTGCAAAACGAGCATCCCCGCGATGCACTTGACAAGCAGGTCCTCAAAGAGGGAACGATCGTCCGGGAAATCCGCGAAGATTCCAAAAATGCCGTTTTGCGCGTTACGATTCCCTACATCGCGACCGCTTACGGCAATCCAAACTGTCTCTCGTGCCACAATGTCCAGGAGGGGGATGTCCTCGGGGCAATCAGCATGGAGTTCAACATCAACGACATCCGCCAGACCGGAGCCCTCACCATCGCGAAAATATTCGCCATCAATGTCGTTTTCATCCTGATCGCCCTATGGGTCACGAACTACTACTTCAAGCCGTACATGAAACTGTTTGAAAACCTCCAGCAGGGGATCAAACGGGCACGCACCGGCGATTTTTCCTTCCGCTTCACCACCACCCTCAAAGATGCCGGAAGCGAAGTCGCCGAACAGATGAACACCCTCTTTGCCAAAATCGAAGAGACGTTTGAAGGGATCAAGCACGACCTCAACACCTTCGTATCCCGTTCGAACATCGCCTGCTCCGATCCACTGAATACGACCGGGACGATCATCCACGAGCTCTCGGATGTCTATAAATTCAAAAAAACGATCGAGCTCGACAAAAACAAAGACGCCATCTATGAGCGTTTTGTCTATGTATTGAAAGAAAAATTTCATTTCGACCATTTTGCCCTCTATGAAGTGGACAAAATGACCAAAGAGCGCAAACTGATCCACATCACCGATCACAAGAGTTTCTGTCTTCCGGTTGCAGATGCCAATGCGCTGGAATGCCGGGCTTACCGAACCAACAGCGATGTCTACTCGACCGAGTTTCCCAATATCTGCAACAACTGCGCCGAAGGGAAAGAGTATTCGTGTATCCCCTTCAACGTCAACGATGACCTGGCGCTGATTCTCTCGTATTCCGCCAAAGATGCCGAAACGATCGAAGTTCTCAACCTCTCGCTTCCAAGCATCAAAAACTACTTTGAAGCGGCCAAAGCAGTCATTGAAAGCCGCAGCCTGATGGATAAACTCCGGGATTCATCGCTTCGCGACGGCGCGACCGGCCTGTACAACCGACGGTTTTTGGAAGAATTTATCGACCAGACCTCCGAGCAGGCGCTCCGCTCCAATGTTTCGTACGCCGTACTGATGATCGACATCGACTATTTCAAAATGGTCAACGACACCTACGGGCATGATGCGGGGGACATTGCGATCAAGGCGCTCGCCGATATTTTGAAAGAGAACATCCGAAAAGCCGATCTTGCCATCCGTTACGGCGGCGAAGAGTTTCTCGTACTGCTACACAATTCGACCAACGAAGGGGCCGTCGTAGTAGCCGAAAAAATCCGTACCCGTTTCCACGAGAAGAAATTCCAGTTCGGAAACGATACGGTTCAAAAAACGCTGAGCATCGGGGTAGCTTACTTCCCGGCACAGGCCGATTCGATCTGGAAAGTGATCAAATTCGCCGATCTGGCTCTGTACGAAGGAAAGCATACGGGGCGCAACAAAGTTGTCGAGTTTGAAGAGCGGATGTTCAACGGAGGAGATCAGTTCTAAGCATAGCGGCCGGCTACGCTGGGAGATGTTGACACCCTGGATAACGACGACAGCGCTTCGCGTGCAGCCATCCGTCCCGCTTCGATGGTCGGATAGGCTTTGTGAAAATCAAACGTGCCGCACACGTCCTTGGAAATGTTGATCAGCAGATCGGGCGGATAATTGCCCAGATGGTAGCTGATCAGGGTCCGCTGCACGGAATCGAGCGTCTTTTCCAGCACTTCGTGTACCGGCGCCCCCCCTTCCTCTTCTCTGAACAGCAGGTTTTGAGCTTTTTCCAGCGCGTCGGCGATAGCCGTTGTGATCCCTGACTGTTTTTCACTCTCGCCGGGAGGCATAACAATGTCGGGTCTGGGCAGATCGGCATACAGATTGACCGCAATCGTCAGGTCGGTATGGTCCGACATCGTCGGAGCGACCGGCAAGGGGTTCAACACCCCTCCGTCCACCAGCAGCATCTCACCGATCTGCACCGGCGTCAGAATTGCCGGTATCGCAATCGATGCGCGCACGGCATTCAGAAGATCCCCCTGCTGGAACCATACCTCTTTGTTACGGTTGAGATCGGTGGCTACTGCCGTGTATTTGATCGGCAGCTCCTCAATCTTTTTGTTGCCGATCATCGTGAAGAGTTTCTCCATCACTTTGGTCCCGCGAAACACGCCGCTGCGGAAATCCCACGAGAGGTCCAGCCATTTGCCGAGGTCCGCCCCTTCCAGTCCTGTGACCCACTCTTTGAACTCTTCCATCTTTTCGCAGGCGTAGAGGGCTCCGACGAGCGTCCCCATCGATGATCCACTGATCGAGACGATCTCATAGCCTACGCGTTCCAGCTCCTCGATAACGCCGATATGGGCATATCCGCGCGCACCGCCGCTTCCCAGAACGAGAGAGACCTTTTTCGATTGTTTCATGGATACCTCGGGTGTTGTGATCGCCATTCAGGCGCACGTCGATGCGCTACTACATCGGCATCGACGCCGCTTCATACTCTACGGCGCAGTTGCCGCCGCGGTGCTTCGCTTCGAGAAGGGCCCGTTTGGCGAGCTCGACCGCATAGGCCATATCCTCCGTCTGCACCGGGAAAAATGCCATCCCGACACTGATCGTTTTGAGGATTGCGTAGGTATTGACCCGGATTTTCTTTTTAAACGAGGCGAGAAGAGCCTCGGCCAGCTGACGGGCCTCCTCGCTTTCATAATCGTACAGAACCACGGCAAAGGTATCCCCACCGTAACGGATCACGATGTCCCCGGGACGGATAAGCTCCTGGATATTGCGGGCCATTGCTTTGATCACTTCATTGCCGACCTGTTCGTCATAGGAGTGGTTGATTGACGCGAAGCGGTCCATGTCCACCATCAACAGCGCATACGGGATCACCGTCCGTTTCGACTGGGCGACGATCAGCGCTGAGAGCTCCTCGAGATACCTGCGGTTGTACAAAGCTGTCAGCGGGTCGATCCGGACCGATTCCTCGAGTTTCTTATTGATAATCTGGAGCTTTGAAGCATTGATAAAATTCCCCATCTCCTCCGCTGCCAACCGGATGGAGGGGATCTCGTTTTCACGATGGGTCACGATGGATATGACCACATCCAGATCATCGGCAATCGGGTAGTTACGGCAGAGATAGTGCACGGTGGGGTCGATCATTTTGGGACATGCCACTTCGCACTGCGTCGAGTCGATGATTCCGCTGGAGCGATCGGCGCGGCATCCGCTGTTGGGGGCATCGCACAGCAGGGTTTTCTCGGCATGAACCAGGCGGGTCGATTTGGTCATCGGGTTGAGTTCGAAGATCGTAAAATCATCGAATCCCCAGCGGGTCCGTATCAGCGCCACGATCCGTTCATACACTTCACCCAGATTGTGGTCTTTTTCGATCGAGGTGCGGAACCGCTCGATGTCGTAGAGCTGATTGATCCCCGTCTGAAGGGTATAGAGGGGATCGCTTTTGGGCTGATCGATCCGCAGGAGCGCATTCAGTTTCGTACCGCTTTCGCTCAATGAGCCCTGCAGTTTTTCCAATACCGCGTTGGTCCACATGATGGCCGAATACCCCTCTTTGCACTCCGAGGGATCGATGCGATGGGTGTAATCGCCCCCTTCGGCTTTTTCCATCGCTGCGGCCACACTCTCCAGCGATTCCTTGTACGACGCGGTAAAACGGCGGACAACACGGAGCAGAATAACCATCACCATGAACAACACCGCCAAAGCGCCGAGGGCGGAGAGGATCCCCGCCGCTTTCAGGTCATTGACCTCCATCTCGATTGAAACCGCTCCCAGCACATCGCCGGTTTTAGCTTCATGGCAGCTCATGCAGTCGATTTTGCCCGTTCCCGTCGCCACATAGGGGATCGTAAGGCGGTAAATCGTATCGGAAAACAATCCCCCCTCGACGCTCTCAAGGCTCTTTCCTTCGCGCAGTACCGCACGATCGATCTCGTCTCTGGGCTCCTGTGGGTAGACCCCCTTGCCGTACTGCCGGACAAGAGGGTCACTCCGGACAACCCATGCCGATCGTATCCCCTCGATCGTCCCGATCTGCTGCAGTAGATCGTTTTGGGCGTCAGAGCTGCCTGCCCTCATATGCGACGTCAGCGATTCCTGTACGATCGCAGCGGCCATATTCGCCCGGGAATCGGCTCCCTGATACCCGATATGGCGAAACAACAGCACCAGCACCGCGCCAAAAAGGATCATCATCCCCATCACATTGGCCGCAAGCATCCAAAACGTTTTCGTATTCTTCATTCTTCTCCGCTGACGTTGTCAGGACATATTTACATTCAGGACATATCTACATTAGGGTTGATTATACTAAAAAAAAAGCTTAAGAGGAAGGAAAGGTTGAAAGAAGAACTCTTTCAACCTCTAAACGTGAAGATTGGTTAATGACAGCCGCAGCCGGTGCCGCAACTTCCGCCGGAACTTTGCTGAGGCGCTGCAGCAGTCGAGCATGCAGATACCCCCGGAGGTGTGTTCGGCTGGATCGCCTGGTTGTCGACGCCCCCCTCAGCGTTGATCTTCTCGATCGTTGCCCACAGCTCCTCGGCTGCTTTCATGTACCGTTTGGCCGTTTCGGACGTCGGCGCATAGTACGTGACCGGTTTCCCTTCGTCTCCGCCGATGCGGATGGAAGGTTCGATCGGAATTTCGGCGAGGATGCAGGTCTCAAACTGGTCCGCCATCGCTTTGGAGGTCCCTTTGCCGAAAATGTCGTATTCGACGCCCGTATCGGGAGCGATAAAGCCGCTCATGTTCTCCACGACACCCGCGATGGGGATATGAAGTTTTTTGAACATATCAAGGCTGCGGCGCGAATCATCGAGTGACACCGTCTGCGGCGTCGTGACCGTCACACCTACGGTGACCGGAACGCTCTGTGCCAGGGTCAACTGGGCATCACCGGTACCCGGAGGCATGTCGATGACGAGACAGTCCAGATCCGACCACATGATGTCGCGCAAAAACTGCTCGATCGCTTTCATGATCATCGCACCGCGCCAGATCAGTGATTGTCCCTCTTCCATCAGCGAACCCATCGACATCATTTCGATCCCGTAGGCTTTGATCGGAAGAACTTTGTTCCCGACCACTTCGGGTTTTACCCCTTCAACGCCGAGCATACGCGGGATGTTCGGACCATAGATGTCCGCATCCAGAAGACCTACTTTTTTCCCCTGCATCGCCAGAGCGACGGCGAGGTTGACCGAGGTGGTCGATTTGCCGACGCCTCCCTTGCCCGAGCTGACCATGATGAAGTTTTTCACCTGCGGGGCGATGTTTTTCCCTTTTGACGAGCTTTCGCGGGGCATTTTGGGGGCGGTGATGTTAACGACGACCTCCGCCGCTCCGGCACGCTTGAGTTCATCGGTCGATTCCAGAGTGATCTGATGCGCCACTTCCGGAGCGCTGGAGGTGATATCCACCGTTACCGCAACGTTGTTTCCGTCAATTTTAATCTCTTTGACAAATCCGAACGTGACGATGTCTTTCGTAAACCCCGGATAGGTCACTTTGGATAAGGCTGATTTTACAATTTCTTCTGTCATATTTTTATCTCCTTGTTTTTTTTCATTTACCCTTCGGCAAAACAAGGATACCGCTCGTGAAGCGATCTTTCCTTGAGCTCAGGGCAAACGGTATTAGCTTGCGCTTTTTGCTTTGGCCTCTTCGGCAATCTGTGCGATAGCTTCAGGGTTATCCATGATCTGTTGCGTAATCTTGTACGAACAGAACTTCGGTCCGCACATCGAACAAAACTCTGCTTCCTTGAACACATCCTGAGGGAGGGTTTCGTCGTGATATTCCCGGGCCCGTTCTGGGTCGAGAGCCAGTTCGAACTGACGGTTCCAGTCAAACGTGTAGCGGGCATCGCTCATCGCGTCGTCGATGTCCCGCGCCCCTTTGCGTCCGCGAGCGATATCGGCGGCGTGGGCCGCGATTTTGTAGGCGATGATCCCCGCCCGGACGTCTTCGGCATTGGGAAGCCCGAGGTGCTCTTTGGGGGTGACGTAACAGAGCATCGACGCCCCGTGCCATCCGCCGACCGCCGCGCCGATCGCCGAGCTGATATGGTCATACCCGGCGGCGATATCGGTGACGAGCGGCCCGAGGATGTAGAACGGTGCCTCGTGGCAGTATTCGCGCTGGATCTTCATATTCCGCTCGATCTGATTGAGGGGGACGTGTCCCGGCCCCTCGATCATCACCTGGACGTTTTTCTCCCACGCCCGCAGCGTCAGCTCGCCGAGCACTTTCAGTTCGCCCAGCTGCGCTTCATCCGAAGCATCGGCCAGACATCCCGGGCGGAGCGAGTCGCCCAGCGAGAGGGAGAC
>JAFGUJ010000032.1 GCA_016938595.1 Campylobacterales bacterium
GGCAGACCTATACCGTCACCTTCAAAAACGACCTGCTGAACTCCATCAGCTACACCGACGGATTTGATAACAAGGTCACCATCCAGTTCAACAGCCAGAGTCAGAACAAAGCCATCGACGCTTCCCGCTTCAAAGCGCTCATCCCCGCCGATTTCGACATCATCAAAGGGTAATTTTTTTCCTTTCTATCTAGTGATGCCCGCACGAGGGGCTGATAACGTCGCGGCCGTTTTTCCCGGTCTCGCACTGAAACGTCGTATGGGAGATCCCGATCTCTTCCAGCGCATGGCTCAGATCTTGTATCACCTCAGACGCCGCACTCAGACATACATCCTCGTGAAAATTGAGCCGCGCTTCCAGGAAGACGGTCTCGTCGTCCAGCTGCCAGAGATGGATATGATGGATGCTCTCGATCGAGTCGAATTCTCCCACTTTTTTGATGATCGCATCGACGGATACGTCGGAAGGGGCGAACTGCATCAGCATCCCCGTCGATTCGCGGACAATCCCGTAGGATGAGCGGATCAGGTAGAACGATATGAGCAGGGAGAGGAGCGGATCGATCCAGTACCATCCGTAAAAATAGATCATCGCCCCGCCCGCGAGAACGGCGAACGAGGTCATCAGATCCCCCATCAGGTGCAGGTACGCGGAGCGGATATTGAGATTGTGATCGGCGTCGCGGTGCAGCAGCCATGCCGAGAGGCCGTTCACGACGATTCCCAGCGCCGCCAGCGCCATCACCCAGGTCGACGCCACCTCCTGCGGGTTGATAAAACGCTGTATCGATTCGACGATCAGGTAGACCGATACGGCGATCAATACCGACGCGTTGAACAGCGCTGCGAGGATTTCCGCCCTTTTGAACCCGAACGTCTGCTGAAGGTTCTGGGGGCGGTGGGAGAGGCGGTGGGCGTAATAGCTGATAAGCAGGCTCATCACGTCGCTGAAGTTGTGGAGCGCGTCGCTCAACAGTGCGAGCGAACCGGAGAGGATTCCTCCGATGAACTGGGCAACCGTTATAACGAGGTTGAGGATAACGCTGAACAGCAGCTTCCCTCCGCTGACATGGTGGTGGTGATGATGGTGATGTTCCAAAATGGTCCCTTCGTTCGTTTTGTGACGTTTTAGCACATCGAAACTTATATTCACTCTCCGTACACAATTTATCCTGTACAATAGTAAAAAGCAAAAGGAGATATCATGCGTATCCGTCCATTACTCGCTTTGCCGATCTCGCTTGCCCTTAGCGGATCGGTGTATGCATCATCGTATTCCCTCTCGATCAGTGCCGATACGACGCGGTTCGATTACGCCGAAACGGATAGTGCCGGCCAGCTGCTCGATACCGAGAAGAACAGCTTCGGCGACATCGCCGGCTTCACCCTCTCGCTCGATCCCGCGTACAGCGGTTTCTATCTCACCACCAGCTACAGCAGCGGCGAGACCGACTATGTCGGAGGAACCAATCTTGACCCTACCTACGGCTCTTTCCGCACCACGACCGACAACACTATTGTCGATTACAGCGCCGGGTTCAAGTCGATCATCCCCCTCGACCGCTACGGAGAGGTAGAGATGCCGTTCAAGATCGGGCTGGGATACCGTGAATGGAGCCGGGACATACGCAGCAGACTCGATGTTCTTGGATATGAGGAAATCTACGACTGGGGCTATTTCGATATCGGCCTCGGGCTCCATTTTCCCCTCTCCCCCGTTTCCTCTCTGGGAATCGATGCGAGCTACCGCAAAGCGTTCAATGCCCAGATGCGCGAAAACCTCTACGGCAGCACGTTCGATCTCAACAATGTCTACGGCTACAAAATCACCGTCCCTTTAGAGGTGGCGCTGAGCGAGTCGGTGAACCTCTTTTTCCACTACCACTATGAATACTGGAATATCGGCGCCTCGAATACGGTGGGAGGCTATTACGAACCCGACAGCGAAACGAAAAACCAGACCCTCTCGGCAGGTCTGCGATTCTGGTTCTAGGAAAGCTGCCGGTTCGGGAAGAAATTAACACTTCATTAAACGAATATTTGGCATCCGGAGGTACAATGGTAATTATGAAAACACCTACCTTTTGCCTGAGTGCCTTTCTAATCTGCACGTGTGCTGCCGGCGCACAGGAAAACAGTTTCCTCTCCCCCCAGAAGCAGACCCTTCTGCAAGAGGAAAAAAACCGCTATGAAGCCGAACACGAAAAACTCCGCACCAACTGGATCGCACCGCTGAACCTGAGCGGGTCGTACAGCTACGACAAAAGCGCCGGAGGAACGGAAAGCGACACGAAGCGCCTCTCCGCGTCGATCTCGCAGGATGTTTTCCGCTCCGGCGGGATCACCTACCAGATCAACTATGCCGATGCGAACCGCCAGGTACGGGAAATCGCCCTGGATCAGGAGATCGCGGCGCTGAACGAGCAGCTCTTCGTCGCGCTGCTGACCTACCATAAAAAGCGGTACGAGCTCGAACAGAGCGGCAAAAAAATCGACAACTACGATATCGAGATCTTCATCAAACGCCATCTTTACGAGGCGGGAAAAGCAGACATCACCGAGCTCAACAACGCCCTGATGAACAAAAGCGCCGAGCTCAAAAACGCCGCATCGCTTGAATACGACATCGCGCGCCAGCGGCTGGAGATTGCCAAACTCAGCGACGTCAATCCCGACACCTATCCCCTCCCCCGGTTCACCCTCGCGCCCCAGGACGAATATCTCGAAAACCGCCTCGATCTGCGTTATGCCCGTGCACAGGCCCAGAGCCTCGAACACCTCTACCGCGTGAGCGAAACCAACTATCTCCCCTCCCTGGCCCTGAACGCGGGTGTCGGGTACCAGAAGTATGATCCCAAAACTTTCTCCGGGGGGTATGACGGAGAGTATTACAGCGCCGGTGCCACCCTCTCCGTTCCTCTCACCTACAACGCCTCTGCCACGATACAGGAAGCCAGAGCGACCTATCTCAAACAAGCCGCCGAAGCCGCCGACAAAAAGCGCGAAACCGCAGCCTCGTACGCGCAGTCGCTGGAGCTCATCGAGAGCTACCGCCGATACATCGGGATCACGGAGCGCAATCTCGCCCTCTACGACGATCTCATCGCGGCCACCCAGGCCGGTGCCGACGCGGGAACCAAAACGGGGTACGACCTCCAGACGGTGAAAAACACCAAAGCGATCGAAGAGTATACGATCAGGATCAACGAACTCAACATACAACTCGAACTGGCAAAACTCCATTTTGCCCTGAACAGCAGCAAGGAACCCCAATGAACCCCACCACTGATACGATACAGCAGACTCTGGGAAGCGCTAAAAACTCCGGCCCTTCCCGCAAAAAATATCTCTGGCTGATTTTGATTTTGCTCCTGCTGATCGCGGGGGGATGGTATTTTCTCAAAAAGGGTTCGGGAGAAGAAATCGTCTATCAAAGTGCCCCGGTAGAGCGCAAAACCCTCACCACCACCGTCTCCGCGACAGGGAATCTCGAACCGACCAATACCGTCGAAGTGGGTATCGAGGTCTCGGGGACGATAGAGGCGGTTTTCGTCGACTACAACGACCAGGTCAAAACAGGTCAGCTGATGGCGCGCCTCGACACGACCCGTCTCGTTTCGGCGCTCGAAAGCTCCAAGGCGGCCCTAGCACGCTTCACAGCCAACATCGCCGAAGCCAAAGCGTCCCTGACCTACGCCCAGAACGAATCGGATCGGGTGCGCGCGATGTACGCGGCGACCAACGGCAACTACCCCTCGAAACAGGAGATGGACAACACCCAGGCCTCGCTGGCCAAAGCCAAAGCCCAATACGATGCGGCCCTCGCGCAGGCCAAGCAGGCATCCGATGAGCTCGCGACCAACCAATACAACCTGAACAAAGCGGTGGTCGTCTCCCCTGTGAACGGGATCGTTCTTGAGCGCAAAATCGAGCCGGGACAAACCGTCGTCGCCTCGATGCAGACCCCGGTTCTCTTTACGATGGCGGAAGATCTTACCCAGATGAAGGCGATCGTGAGCGTCGACGAAGCCGATATCGGTGAAGTGCGCGAAAACCAGAAAGTCGAATTCACCGTCGATGCCTATCCGAATAAAAAATTCCACGGTGTCATCACGCAGCTGCGTCTCAATTCGCAGATCGTCAACGGCGTCGTCACCTACGATGCCGTTGTCCGCGTAGACAATCCCGAGCTGCTGCTGCGTCCGGGGATGACCGTATCGGCCCACATCATCACGGGCATCCTCGAAGATGTCCTGAGCGTTCCGAATGCGGCACTGCGCTTCACCCCTCCGATTGAGCAGGAAAACGGAGGGAAAAAAGCGAAAAAGAACTCCGATGCAACGATGCGCCACGTCTGGGTGCTGCGTGAAAACAAACCGGTCCAAATAACGGTCGAAGCGGGCAAAAGTGACGGCACCTCGACCGTTGTCATCACCACTGAACTCGCGGCCGGAGATGCCGTACTGACCGGAACGAAAGAGCCATGAGCGGCACCCTTCCCGACTACGTCATTGAACTCAATCAGGCGATAAAATCCTACGGAAAAGGGGAAGCCGAAACCTTCGCGCTGCGCGGCGTCGATTTGCAGATTTCGCCGGGGGAGTTCGTCGCGATCATGGGACCCAGCGGATCAGGTAAATCGAC
>JAFGUJ010000180.1 GCA_016938595.1 Campylobacterales bacterium
AAATGGGGATCTTTGAGCAATACCGAGATTTTTGTGCTTTTGTTCCGTGCAATCAGCTGCTTGAGCTTTCCTTCCCCCATTGCGTAGGCAAAATCGGCCAGATACCAGCTTCCGAACTCTTTTTTAAGGCTGGTGATGTATCGGATCGCCGCATCGGTGGAGCGGTCGATGTCCAGACGCTGATCCTCATCCTTGGTCACTTTTAGACCGAAATGGCGTGCGCTTTGTTTCGTGAATTGCCACAACCCCGCCGTATTGTATCCGCGAGAAGAGGGGTTGAATTTGGACTCGGCGTAAGGGATCAGGGCAAAAAAACGGGGGATCCCTGCCGCGGCACATTTGGCTTCGATCCGTTTGAAATCGGGTTGCGTTGCCAGGTAGCGTTTGTAAAGCGGGCGGATCGTCCCCCGGTAACGATCCAGCGTCCCATCCAGTACGTCCGTGTCCATCAGCGTCTCTTCGCTCTGAAGCGACTGGAGCGAAAGGTTGATGGCTTCGACATCGCTGCGGGCATACAAAGCGGCACTCAACATCAGCAGCGACAGAAAAAGGAAAAAACGGTTCATGTTTTTAGTATAGCACATTCAGGCGATACGATCCGCAAGGGTCCGTGCGGACATCAGCCATTGATCCCGTTTTTTCGGATGCATTCTCTGCGGATCGATGCCGATCTGGATTTTGTGCCGCTGGGCTTTTTTCAGGAGCTGGCGCAGTTCCGTATCGATACCGAAGACATCGCAGTAATGTTCGGCTCCTTCCGAAAACAGCTGCGGATCGTTCAGCAGAAGCGCTTTGAGCTGTACCTGATAGCCCATCCGCAACAGATCGCCGATCCGTTCATGCCGGTTCGGGAGGTTGATCAGATTGCCCAGCGTCTTTTTGATTGCAGAGACATCGCCGCGGATGGCGAAGGTTTCGCACTGGCGCAGTTTGTCGTCCCATTGGGTTTCAAGTTCCTCTGCCCAGGGGAGAATCATCAGTTCAGGATGGGTATCGAGCAGTTGATAGGCCGAACGCCAATGGGCGTTGCTGATGGCGTGTTCAAGGTTTGACGCCAGGGCGATGTAGTTTTTCAGATGGGCGTATTCCTCTTCGTATTGGATCATACCGCCCAGTTTGTGGAGGAGCGAGCGGGCTTGATCGAAGGATTTGCTTTTCAGAGCCTCGACAATCGCCTGCGAATGCTCTCCGGCCATCTCGTTCAACTGCAGATAGGAGGGGAGCTTGCGCAGAGCGGGATAGCGCTGTGTCAACCGGACCAGCTCGGAATAGTCATGTTCATGAAGCGCTTTGGAATAGGTTTTCAGGACGTCGATATTGTGGAGCAGCAGCTGGATCAGGGGGCGCTTGCTGTTGACGGCTGCGAACGGTTCCACTGCGGAGCGGGCTTCTTTGATGTGGCTTACCAACATGAGTTTTTGAGCCATGATAAACCGTTCGGTCCATAATTTCTCCGCCTGTTTAAACAGTGGGGTCGACTGAAGCGGCGGGTATTGTTCCGCCAGACCGTAGAAAGGGGAAAATTTTTGGTTCTCAAAAAGGTAGGTGAACCGTTTCAGGTATGAAAAGGCGCTGTTTAATGCGCCAATCTCTTGTGATTTTGCGGTCTGAAACGGTTTCAGCAGCTCGGCAGCCTGAGCGGTTTGTCCTTTTTCCAGGGCATTTTGAGCGGCACGCATCACGTCGGCAAAAATGCTCTCCAGCATCTGATGGGGAGGGGTGTTTTGCAGCAGCGGTTCCTGATCACAATAGCGGTAGGCTTCGGCATAGGATTTGGAATCGATCAGCGATTCGAGCCGGCTGAGGGGGACCAGATCGCAGAGGTAGAGTTTTCCCGTGGCGGTTCCGAGGTAGAGATGACCGTCTTCGCCCTTGCTGGCACAGGTGATGGGCTCATCCAGCTCAATGTAGCGTTCCTGCACGGTTTTCATCGTCTCAAGGTTGATCAGGGAAACGTAGTGGTGTTCATAAACTGCCAACGCGTAGGGGGGGGTGCCGGTGCGAAACAGATACCGGATGGGGCCGTGCGGGAGGGGAAGGCGCTGATTCGGGTGTTTGCCGCTGCGGTCGATTTTTAAGAGGGTCCCTTCCTGATTGCCCGCAATCAGGGTGTTTTTGTAAAAAAGGAGGGCATTGATTTTCATTGTTCCGGGATGGAACCGTTTGGTCTGCGTCTGGCTTTGGTAATCGGTGACGACGATGCTTCCTCCATACCCCGACGTGGCAAGCTGCTTTCCCTCAAACGCCAACGCGGAGACGAAATTGGTTTTCGGCCGGACGTATAAGGAGGTAAATTCGGGGAATGAGTGGAGTCGGGCGACCAGAGTAGTCGAATCGCATCGCCACAACAGCACACGCCCCTGGTCCGTTCCGCACACGAAATGGGAGCCGTCGGGAGAAAAGGAGAGGGATGTGGGGGATTGCTGATCGAGTTCGAACCGGTTGATGAGCTTTTTTTGCCGAGCGTCGATCATATGAAGAATTTTCCCCTCTTTGAGCCCGAAGAGCAGGCGCGTGGAATGGGAGTCGAAAGCGTAGAGTACGTCGGCATCGTCGGGGACGTTCAGATGGAGCAGTTTGTCGATGCTTCGGGTCTGGGTATCGCAAAGATAGACATGATGGTCTAGCGTGACGATTCCCAGCATTGCAGAATGCAACGGATGGATCAGCGCGAGAGGGGAATCGAAATGTGCCAGCGGGGTAAGGAGGGGCATTGCGCAATCTCTTTATGGGATGTCCGGGGAGTATAGCATATTCGGAACAGGAAACGGAGTGCTTTTTCGGTGAATGCCCAGGAAAAAAAGTGTTCTGAAAAATAAACCATATGACATTCATATTCGGTTATAATAAATGAATTTGGGTGAGCAGAGAAAAGGGGTGCTTCGATGCAGACAGAAAGAAAAAAAATTCTCCAGTATGCGCTGGATCACGAGATCGGGGATGTCCATACGTATTCGGGATACCGGGGGGATCTGATCGTTAAAATTACGACCAAGCAAAAGGCCAGCGTACTCGCCATTCGCGAATTCGCCCTTTCGCTCGGGGTAAAAGAGGTGATTGTCAAACAAAATACAGTTGAAGGGTATGAGATTTACTGCGTGACCCCCGATGAAAACGTCTACGGGTTGAAAGCGGGGGACGGGGACGACACGGTGAACCACAGCGAGTACATCGAAGATACCTGGACAAAGACGACTTTAAATTAGTGCGCAGTAACATGACAGGGTACGATTTTTACACCATTTTGAAGGGAGAAACAGATGCAAGCCAAACGGAAAAAAATCATTGAACATGCGCTGCAATACGAAATCGAGGATATCAACACGTACTCAGGGTATAAAGGTGATTTGATTCTCAAAATTACGACCAAAGAGAAGCCGAGTATGATGGCGATCCGAAAGTTTGCTCTGGATCTGGGAGTTTTGGAAGTGGTGTTGAAACACAATCCCGATACGTTGATTTACGAAATCTACTGCGTAACCGAAGACACGAATGTCTATACGATCAAAGTCGATGACAACCATATCAAGGAAAAAGGGAAACACGAAGACGATATCTGGAGCAAAACCTTCCAGGGGTAAATCTTCAGCGGGAGGCGGAGATTCTGGTCGCCGTTAAAAAGAGGTACTCTTTGCCCGTCACGGTCACCCTGAATTTTTTCTGCTGCAGGTATTTTTTGCAGTAATAGACGTCTTTGATCAGCAGCGACATCTCCGAATAGGGGTAATTGGGCGCTTTGGCCCCGTAAATCATCTCTCCCCCCATCCAGCGGCAGTTGGGAAACCCCAGAACCATCGCCCCATCCGTAGAGAGATACTCCTGCACCAGTTTGGCGAACAGCGGTTTGAAATCCAGTCCGCTGCTCTGCAGCGTGCCGATCGTGACGATGAGGTCGAACCGTCCCAGTGCGAGTGTCTCCAGATCGTTGATGTCGTGGACGTGAAACGTTGCGTTGCCTTCGTCAAACCGCTCCCGCGCGATGGCAATGGCCGAGGCCGAGTGGTCGATCCCGACGAGCTCGAGGCCGGTGTAGCTTTCACGGGGGAGAATCTGTTGTATCAGGTCGAATTCGTCCCCCGTGTTGATCCCCAGATTCAGAATCCGTTTTTTTTCTCCCACTTTGACGCTGCGCAGGGCGCGCAGGTATGCGTTCAGAAAAGCGGGTTCCTCGTTTTTATGGATGGCCGCGAAGCGCGAAGCGGTGCCGTACTTCTCCTCTTGGGCCTCGAAGCGGTGGAACGAGTCGCTCTGGTCGAGTTTCTCGAAGGTGATCCGTACTGTGTATTCCGAGACTTTTTCGGGGGTGAGCATACGGCAAAAGAGAATCTCTCCCAGATCGCTCCATGCCTTGTAGGAACGGTAGAGATAGGAGGTGTCGCCGATCAGGACATTCTCCCCCGCGTAGCAGCCGCGCGCGAGATCGGGATTGAGTACTTCGAGGGTGACCGTATCGACGTTTTTGAGGGCCTCGCGGGCCCATGCGAGGATCTCATTCATCGGTTCTTTTGTAAAGTGCATCCTGTGTATCCTGTGCCCGTTATTGCATCATAAAAAGGTTGTTGCTCGGATCGCAGGCCTCGACAAAGAGCCCCTTGAGCTCGCGGTCAAACGTCATGACGTAGACGTCGGCATTCTGGAGCTCCAGCTGCCGGAAATTCTCCAGCAAAACCCCATCGGCGACGTTTTTGCCGTGGTCGCATTTGGTGAAGTTGAACGATTTTAGGGTTTTACCGTAGTCGTAGAGGTTCGCTTCCCATTCGTTTTTGAACAGATAGAGGGAGTCGGGATTGGCGGCGATGTAGATGTGGTGGTCGGGAATCTCGTATTTGTCGATCAGATCGTTGAAGATCGGGCCGATGTTGGAAAAATTCTCGATATCCCAGAAAAGGTAGCTTTCCGAGATCGCCGTTCTGCGCTCTTTGTTGACGAGGGTGAGACGCTTGGAAATATTGAAATGGTTGTGGGC
>JAFGUJ010000181.1 GCA_016938595.1 Campylobacterales bacterium
GCGTAAACACGCAAAAGCGATAATCGTTTTTACTTATTTCCAATCAGCACTTTACTTTGTTGCTGATTGATGTTCTATTGAAAGGAGAGTTGCTCCCGCTTTTAGAATCTGAATATCTCCGGCTGACTTAAAGCGTGTACGAAAAGTCTAAAGTGGCGACATGGTTGTGTCCGATAAGAGTTGACAGGAGGAACTCTTATCGGAAAGGAAAACCATGGCTATTGTGTATCCGAGCGATTTGACCGATGCGCAGTGGGCGCTGATCGAACCGTTTATACCCGCCCCAAAGACCGGCGGGAGACCCAGAGAAGTAGATATGCGCACGATTCTCAACGGAATCCTTTATCTGGTGCGCACTGGTTGCGCCTGGCGCATGTTGCCCAAGGATTTCGGCCCCTGGAGTACGGTGTATGACATCTATCGCAAGTTTTGTCTCTGCGGAATTTGGCAGCGGATTCATGACGCTCTCCGGGGAAAAGTCCGAGAAAAAGCCGGACGGGAAGCGACACCCAGCGCCGCGATCATCGACAGCCAAAGCGTAAAGACGACGGAAAAAGGGGGCTTCGCGGCTATGACGCGGGCAAGAAGATCAACGGCCGCAAGCGCCATATCATCGTCGATACGATGGGATTGATCCTCGCGGTGTTTGTCCACGCTGCGGATATCCAGGATCGTGACGGAGCGAAGCTGGTACTGGAGCGAATGCGCGACCGCTTCCCGCGCCTGAAGCTGATCTGGGCGGATGGCGGGTATCGCGGAAAACTGGTGGAGTGGGTGAAAACGGTCTTCGACTGGACGTTGGAAATCGTCAAGCGATGCGATGATCTCAGGGGATTCGTCGTTTTGCCGCGCCGCTGGGTGGTGGAACGTACATTCGGGTGGCTGGGGCGTTACCGGCGTTTGAGCAAGGACTACGAACAGAAGACCGTCCACAGCGAGGGGATGATCTACCTGTGCATGATCAACCTGATGCTCCATCGACTTGCTCCTGAGTCTCGAAAATAGACTTTTCGTACACGCTCTTAGAAAAAGATGAGGCTATGTGGGTGAAAGTTGCTGCTTTTGGAGATGTTTCTCAATCTAATCATTTGATCATTAAATTATATTGGGGTGGGGGATTTAGAGCTTATCCCGATATCAAGAATTTAGCC
>JAFGUJ010000182.1 GCA_016938595.1 Campylobacterales bacterium
CCGTTTTTCAAATACATCGGTTGTCGGGTTGTTCAAACGGGTATAGATATTTCCCAGCTCTTTGAGCGAAAAGAGATTGGCGGCATGTTCGACGTCGCGGAACTCATACGCGGTGGTCTGATAGATGGGAACCGCCATCGTGCTTTGCGTATCTTTGTCGTATCCGGCATGAAGTGCTTCAGTCTGTAATTGCATCCTATATCCTAGTTGTATTTAAAAACGCCAACCGAGCAAGGCTCCGTAAGCGGCAGCAAAAGCTTGCCCCTCGCGGGGCAGATTATATCACATCGTTTTTTGCAAATTATACGTGGTAATTCGGCGCTTCCTGCGTGATAATAACGTCATGAACGTGTGACTCCTTGAGCCCTGCGCTGGTGATTTCGACGAACTCAGCTTTGTCCCAAAACACCGGGATGCTCTCGGATCCGCAGTATCCCATGGACGAGCGCAGACCGCCCATCATCTGATGGACAACCGCCGCGATCGTTCCGCGGTACGGTACGCGTCCTTCGATCCCTTCAGGGACGAGCTTATCGGCTGCGGTCCCTTCCTGGAAATAACGGTCGGTAGAACCTTTGGTCATCGCTCCGATCGAGCCCATACCACGGTATGCTTTGTACTGGCGCCCCTGATACATGATCGTGTCTCCCGGGGATTCTTCAGTTCCGGCGAGGAGCGATCCGGCCATAATAACACTCGCCCCGACGGCCAACGCTTTGGCAATATCGCCCGAATAGCGGATACCGCCGTCGGCGATAATGGGGACGCCGTGCTGTCGTCCGACAGCGGCACACTCGTCGATCGCTGAGATCTGGGGAACCCCGACACCGGCAACGATACGGGTCGTACAGATCGATCCCGGTCCGATACCGACTTTGACGCCATCGGCACCCGCTTCGATGAGCGCCAATGTCGCTTCACCCGTCGCAACATTCCCGGCGATGATGTCAACCACCATCTCTTTTTTGATTTCTTTGACGGTGTCGATGATCCCTTTGGAGTGGCCGTGCGCCGAGTCGAGTACGAGAACGTCAACACCTGCATTAACAAGGGCGCGGGCGCGATCGAGCTGCCCTACACCGATCGCCGCACCGACGCGGAGGCGGCCGAAGTCGTCTTTGTTGGCGTGGGGATACTCGATCCGTTTTTTAATATCCTTGATCGTGATCAACCCTTTGAGGCACCCTTCGTCATCGATGATGGGGAGTTTTTCGATCTTGTTTTTGTGCATGATCTGCTCAGCTTCCTCGAGGGTGATTCCCGCTTTTGCCGTTATCAGAGGCATCGGGGTCATCACCATGTGGGCCTGCTTTTTGAGGTCTTTCTCGAAACGCATATCGCGGTTGGTCAAAATACCGAGCAGTTTGTTGTGGGTGTCCACGACAGGAACACCGGAGATCCGAAATTCGCTCATCAGCTGTTCCGCATCGGCAAGGGTGGCATCGGGATGGACATAGATCGGATCGATGATGATCCCGCTTTCGGATTTTTTAACCTTTTTGACCTGTTTTACCTGTGTCTCGATGTCCATGTTTTTATGGATAATCCCGATACCGCCCAGATGGGCCATAGCGATCGCCGCGCGGTATTCGGTGACCGTATCCATCGCCGCGGAAACCATCGGAATGTTCAGGGGGATATTACGGGTCAACATCGTTTTAAGGCTCACCTCTTTGGGAAGAACCTCGGAATATTTAGGGATGAGCAATACATCTTCAAAAGTGAGGGCGCGTTTACGAATGTTCATGGATTATCCTTTCAGTTGGGTTTCGAGGCTGAGAGCCCCGTTAAACAGGGTTTGCTCCGCATACGGAGCGGCAATGAGCTGAAGACCGACGGGCATGCCGTTAGGAGCCGTATCCACCGGCAGGGAGAGGGCCGGAAGCCCGGCCAGATTGACCGAAATCGTGTAGATATCGCTGAGATACATCTCCAGAGGATCGCTTAAGCTCCCGAATTCATACGCCGTTCTGGGGGCCACCGGAGTGAGGATCAGATCGACCTCTTCAAACAGTTTATTGTACTCCGCCTGGATCAGAGAGCGCACTTTCTGCGCTTTGACGTAGTAGGCGTCGTAATAGCCCGAGGAGAGGACGAAGTTCCCCAGCATGATACGGCGCTGTACTTCGGGGCCGAATCCGTTGGATCGGGTTTTCAAAAACGTATCTTTGAGATTGTCCCCCTCTACACGGTTTCCGTATCGGATGCCGTCGTAGCGGGCGAGGTTCGTCGTCGCTTCGGCCGTTGCCGTAATGTAATAGGCTGAAATGTCGTATTTCGGGTCCATCAGGCTTTTTTCGACGATCGTGTGCCCTGCGTTTTGGAGCGCTGTGACCGTTTTGGTGTACGCTTTGCGCACCTCTTCTGAAGCGTCCTTGACGTAATCGGGAACGATCGCGATGGTCAGTTTGACAGACGGGTCGAGCTTGTCGCTCACTTTGCCGTCGTTGCGTTCGGCGCTGGTCGAATCCTTGGGATCATACCCCTGTATGATATCGTACAGAATCGCCGCATCTTCGACATTCTGCGTCATCGGCCCGATCTGGTCGAGTGAACTGGCGTATGCCCCAAGCCCGTAACGGCTTACACGCCCGTAAGTCGGTTTCATCCCTACGATGCCGCAAAAAGCGGCCGGCTGGCGGATCGATCCGCCAGTGTCGCTTCCCAGCGCCGCGACAGCCAGCCCCGCGGCCACCGCCGCTGCCGAACCACCCGAACTTCCGCCGGGGACGCAGTTACGGTTGAGGGGGTTGAGGGTTTTTCCGTAGCAGCTGCTCTCGGTGGTCGACCCCATCGCGAATTCATCCATATTGGTCCGCCCGAAGGGGCTGAGACCCGATTCGAGCATTTTTTCGATGACGGTCGCATTGTAGGGGGCAATGTATCCTTTGAGAATGTTCGAGCCGCTGGTGACCGACCATCCGCTCACCTGGATGTTGTCCTTGACCGCGATGGGAATCCCCTCGCCGACGTTGAGGACGTCGATGTAAGCGTTGAGTTCACTGTTCGCCTCAATCTTTGCCTTGAGTTCCTCTTTGAGCTGCGCAATCTCTTCTTTGGAGAGTTTTAACGCCTCTTTGAGTGTGATCATGCACTTTCCTTTGTTCGTTTTGCTTTTTTGACCATGTAAATCCCCGCTGCGATAACGAGAAAAATCACGCCGACCGTTTCGAGGATGAAACCCATCGGTACCGGCTGCGCCACGTCGATCATTCGGCGACCATCCATCCGGAGACGACCGAGGCACACCGAGGACACACCGCGTCTTCGCTTTCGCTGTGGTATTTCCAGCAGCGGGGGCATTTGGCCTTCGTCGC
>JAFGUJ010000183.1 GCA_016938595.1 Campylobacterales bacterium
AGGTTGTTGATCTCGCCGACGTTGAGCATGAGCTGTCGGGTACCGTCGCGGTCGGACGTTTTTTCGAGCATTTTCTGCTCGCTCATCGTATCGAAGGTCAGGAGGCGGATCACCCCGTCCGAGCCGGTGTAGGCCTGGGTGATAATGCGCGAGAGTTTAGCCCGGACGTGTTCAGTGATGATGTCGACGTTTTTGGTGTATTCGCTCACGTCGGCCATCGTTTCGAGGATCGTGATCATGTCTTTGAGGGGGACGCGCTCATGCAATAGCGCCTTGAACACCCGCTGTACCAGACCGATGTTGGCCACTTTGAGCAGATCGTCGACGACGACGGGGTAGTCGTTCTTGATTTTTTCGATGAGCGACTGGGTCTCCTGCCGGGTGAGGAGCTCTTCGGCGTATTTTTTCACCAGTTCGCTCATATGGGTCGAGATGACGGTGGCGGGATCGACGACGGTATAGCCGTTGATGATCGCTTCTTCTTTCAGTTCGGGAACGATCCACAGTGCATCCAGGCCGAATGCGGGCTCTTTGGTCGCCTCGCCCGTTACGGGCGCGACCACCATTCCGCTGTCCATTGCCAGAAAGCGGTCGGGCTGGATGATCCCGTCCCCGATGCTCACCCCTTTGAGGAGGATTTCGTACTGATTGGGTTTTAGGTGGAGGTTGTCGCGGATGCGTACCTGAGGCATCAAAAATCCGAAATCGGAGGCGATTTTACGCCGCATCGAGCGGATACGCTCCAGCAGGTCCCCTCCCTGGGCGCTGTCGGCGAGGCGGATGAGCTGATACCCCAGGGTGAGTTCGAGCATCTCGATTTTGAGGATGTCTTCGAGGGCGGCCTCTTCCTCCTTGGCGATCTCTTCGTTGGTTTTTTTGCGCGGCACGGCGGGAACGGCTCCCTCGCCTGCGGGGGCACCGGGGGCTCCTTTGCGCGGCGGTGCCGCGGTGAGGACGAGATCCCCTTTTTCATACTTGTACAAGGCGTATCCCAGAGCAAGGAAGACAACGCCGACAAACCCGAGAGAGAGAGTCGGAAGCCCGGGAACCATGGCAAAAAGGACCATGATGAATCCGACGATCAGCATGACGCGGGCATTCCCCATCAGCTGCTTGATACTCCCCTCGGCGAAGTTCCCCTCGTCGTTGGAAGCGCGGGTGATCATGATACCCGTTGCGGTGGAGATGATGAGGGCCGGGATCTGCGATACGAGACCGTCCCCGATTGTGAGGAGGGTATAGGTCTGGGCACTGGCAGCGACATCGAGATTGAACTGGAAAATCCCGATCAGGAAGCCCCCGATGATATTGATCAGGGTGATGATGATCCCCGCAACGGCGTCCCCTTTGATGAACTTGCTCGAACCGTCCATCGCCCCGTAGAAATTGGCGTCCTGCAAAATCTCCGCACGGCGCCGTTTGGCTTCGGCTTCGTCGATAAGGCCGCTGTTGAGGTCGGCATCGATGGCCATCTGTTTTCCGGGCATCGCATCAAGGGTGAAGCGGGCCGCTACTTCGGCGACGCGTCCCGATCCCTTGGTGATGACCATGAAATTGATCAGAACGAGGATGCTGAAAACGATGATACCGATGACGTAGTTCCCGCCGACGACAAAGTTTCCGAAGCTGGTGATGATGTCACTCACCGCATCGGGTCCTTCGTGGCCGTTGCTCAAAATCATCCGTGTCGTGGCGATGTTGAGCGAGAGGCGAAAGAGGGTGATCACCAGCAGCAGTGTCGGAAAAGTCGTCAGGTCGGTCGGTTTGGGGATGTAGAGCGAAATCAGCAAAATCAGGACCGACAGGGAGATGACGACCGCCAGCAGCAGGTCGAGCATGCTGCTGGGAAGGGGGACGATGATGATCGCCAGGATCGCCATGACGAACAGGACGACACTCAAGTCGCGTGATGCGAAAAGGGTGGCGAGGACCGTTTTGACGTCGGGAGTTTTGTTTTTCGCTTTAGCCAAGAATCACTCTTCCATAATGGCTTCGAGGGTCAGGGTTCCCAAAAAACCGTCCACTTTGTTCTGCAGCCGGTTCAGAAACGGCCACAGGGTGCAGCTCGTCGCTTTGTTCGAGGGGCAGTCGTCCTGCGAAGGGGAACAGCTGAAAACGGCAGGGCTTTTCCCCTCCGCCGCCTCCATCACCTCGAGCATCGTGATGTCGCTGCTTTTTTTGGCCAGTTCGAATCCGCCGTTGACCCCTTTGTAGGAATTGAGGATCCCCTTGCGCGCCAGCGCCTGAAGAATTTTGGCTAAAAAGCTTTTGGAGATGTCAAGCTCTCGGGAGAGGGTATCCGCATCGAGAGGATGCTGAGCCTTTGCCAGTACGATAAGCGACAGAAGGGCGTATTCACTGGCACGGGTCATCAGCATCGGAAGGTTCCTCTTGAACTGTATTTGAAGGGTATTATAGCCAAAAATGATTAGAGGATGTTTTTACCGCAAAAAGGGAAATATTCGGGTATAATTCCGACCCTGCTTGAAGAATTGTCTTACAAGTAAAATTTTATACCCATCAGGAGGCTATTATGGCTTTGGATACGGCGAAAAAAACGCAGATTATCTCTCAATTCCAGAAAAAAGAAGGGGATACAGGTTCTAGCGAAGTGCAAATCGCTCTTCTCTCTACTCGTATCGCTGCGCTCACTGAGCACCTTAAAACATTCAAAAAAGACCACAGCTCACGTCTTGGACTTTTGAAACTTGTTGGTCAGCGCCGCCGTTTGATGCGTTATTTGAAACGCACCAACAAAGAGAGCTACAACAAGCTGGTTGCAGAACTCGGAATCCGCGACAACATCTAAGTATTACTTTCGAACGCCGACGGGGCACTGCCCGTTCGGCTCCTCCTCTTTTCTCTTTAAAAACTTCCGGACTTTTTACCGTATTATGAATCGCTGACGCAGACCTTTATATCTGATTTTTATCAATCTCTATGCCGCCGCCTTCAAGCGTATTGACCAGATCCGTCGTATAGAGTTTGTCAAAATTGGCGATCATAATCTTGCGCAGATACTCTTTTTCCGCTTGTTCGGCTCTCATCAAGCTTCCCGCAAAGATCCCTTTTCTCTCCAGAATCAACGAGGTAATGTCGCTGTCCATATTGATATGGGTTATCAAATCTTTAATATCGGTTTCAAAGATGGAGCCGAGCAGAGAAAACATCCCCGCCAAATATGCTTTGTCTTTATTTTTTTCAGATGCTTCTGCCTCCATGCTTTCGGCTCTTTTGATCGCGAGATCAAGTAGTGTCTTGGATGCGGGGTTTCGTGTAAGCTCGGAATACAGATAGACCATCAGCCATCGAAGCAGTTTTTGTCTTCCCATCAAATTGATTACCTGTGTCAACGATTCGACTTTGACATTGACTTTTTCGGAGGTATTGAAAAACTGGATCAGTTTAAAAGAGAGATCGGCCTGTTTTTTCAAAAAAAATTCAAGCTTTTCATTGGCGCTGTCGTCTTCTTTAATGATTTTGATGAGCTGAAGGATAACAAACTGGGCGGCTTCTTTGGGTCCGACGATCTCGATCACTTCGGGCCGGTCAAGATAGTAGCCCTGAAACAGGTGAAAGCCAAGTTCCTGACATTTTTTATAATCTTCTTTGGTCTCGATATTCTGGGCCAACAGTTGCATCCGTGTCCCGTCGAATTTTTTGACCACTTTTTCGAGATTTTCGGGTATGGAGAGGGCGATGTCCATTTTGATGATATCGATAAAACTGAACAGCCGTCTGAATTTATTGAGCATTTCGGCACTCGAGTCAAAACGTTCCAAAGAGAGCATGAACCCCCGTTTTTTGTACTGGATAATCTTATTGATGATGGCATCATCGAGTTTGATATCTTCGAGGATATTGAGGACAAACCGGTCTTTGTCCAAAATATCCAATATACCTTTCGTCAGCGTTGTTTCATCGATATTGACAAACCCGAGGCTTTTTTTCCCGAGCAACCGGTCGAGCTCAGGACTGCTTATGGAGCTCATTATAAGCTGGGATGTCTCTTTGACGCTGTTGGAAAGGCCGGTATAGCTGTTCGATCCTTCCTTGAAAAGGAGCTCATAGGCGAAGACTTCGTTTTTTCGATTGAAAATTTTTTGTTTGGAGAGATGTATAAGGTTCATAATTTATCCTTCAAGGATAAATTATGGCATAAATTTTTGTGATCTTGCTTGAAAATTTAATTTTTGACAGGCACTGCTAAAAGCTGCCTTTAAATTGATAGGATGAATCACACATCGTGATGATAATGCTCCAGCACCAGTTTGTACTCTTCATACACCTGTGCGGGAGTTTCATGGCCGCGGTACATCCGTAAAATCTGGCGAATGAACTCGATGGGGTATTCGACGGTCAGCCCCGCATTGCGGGCGTAGATTTTCGCAAGCGTTTCGTACATCCCCTCATACAGATCGGGTTCTTCGGCTTTGAGCCGCTCAAGGTTCTCCTGTGCACGGATCAGTTTGGCGTCGTTGAATTCGCCGCGTTCATGGATCGTTTTGCGCACTTCGACGTACTCTTTGAGGCTTTTGCGGTTGAGGA
>JAFGUJ010000184.1 GCA_016938595.1 Campylobacterales bacterium
CCCTTTCTTTGCAAGCCGAGGGATCCTGACCGAAAGGGCAAGGACGAAAGAGTCTTCTTGTACCTCGAGAGGGATTTTCTTAAAGGCAGCACTTTCGATTCTCTCGAAGACCTCAACAACAAAGTCCGTATATGGCTCGACAACACGGCAAACTGCCGCATTCACGGCACGACGAAAAGGGTACCCGATGAAGCCTGGCAGGAGGAACGACCGTTCTTTATCGCTCTGCCGGATTCACCTTATCCCGCATGCAACGAAGAACTGAGACAGGTCGGTCCCGACTCGGTGATATCCGTGAAAGGCACTCACTACACCGTACCGGCAAAGCTTGCTCATCTCAATGTCACTGTCCGCCTATTCGCTGAACATTTCGAAGTGCTCGATTCAAAAAGACAGCTCGCTTTTTCCAGACGATATGTCGATGAATGCGACAAAGGAAAGCTCATCATCGACAGCAATCACTATGACAGCGTCAAACCGAGAACATCCATGCCGGGCGGCTCCGTCGCAAAATTGGAAGACGCTTTCTGCACCCGTTTTCCAACACTCGAAAAACTTGTTTTGGGCATCAAGAAAAGAATGAAAGGCCTTGCACACATACATTTGAGAACACTTTGGCGTCTGGCCGACCGGTATGGTGACGACATATTCCTGCCGGTAGCAGAACGCGTGCAAAGCTTTAACCGTTACGACGCCATCGCCGTCAAACGTATCCTGGAGAGAGATTTTCCGATTGCGGATGAACACACCCCCATGAATACCCCGCTCACCGCCGCTGCCCGCGTCATGGCATCCCTTTCCGATGTCGACTCCGGATCCCTTGATGACTATGCCCACATCGACAAATCTAACGACAACGAGGATGATGATGGCCAGCAATAAAAAACGGACAGGAAACAACAAAACGGACCCCGCAGTAGCCCTCGCCGAGATTGCGGAAAATCTCAGCCTCACAACATTGCGGGACAACATCCCCATGCTCCTAAAAAAGGCCGAAGCCGAGGCGCTTTCATACAGTGACTTCGCCCTGCAAATGCTACAGATAGAATGCATCGCCAGAAACAATAGACGTCTCACCAGAAACCTCAAACGCTCCGGGCTGCCCAATATTATCGAAGGACTCGACACCTACGATTTCTCGCTAAGACCAAAGCTTGAAGCCCCACTCGTCAGAGAACTCGAAAACTGTCGTTTCGTAGAAGAAAACGGCAGAAACGTCATTTGTGTCGGAAGACCAGGCCTGGGTAAAACACGCATTCTCGATGCCATCGCAAGGGCCGCATGCGACAAAGGATACGCCGTAAAAAAAGTGATAACCGCTGAGCTGCTGGAAGAGCTTCATGCATCGCTCGTCGACGGGTCATACTCCCGAACTTTCAAACGCTACGAAAAGTACGACATCCTATATCTCGACGAATTCGGATATGACCCGTTTGACGCCGACGCCACAAAACACCTCTTCAGAATCGTCTCAGCAAGACATCGAAAACGCTCCATGCTACTTGCAGCAAACACCGGCTTCACAAGCTGGAAGAAATTCTTTCCTTCCGAGGCCCAAGCCGTGGCTACTGTCGACCGACTTATCGACCAGGCGACCATCCTCCGCTTTACCGGTAAAAGTTTCAGAAAGCCAAAAGACATCCTCGGCGACGACATCGACTGACTAATCCGATTCGTTTCGATACCTATCGACTTTTTCTGCTTCACTTTTCAAACATCGTTTCCGCTATCGTTTTCCCTCCCTCGCACCCCCTCCCGGAACCAGAGCCAACCATTACTCATCTTCGATGAAAACCAGAATCAATGGGCCCTATCGGGCCGGCAAACTATTGAGGGAACCACCGGTGGTGAAG
>JAFGUJ010000185.1 GCA_016938595.1 Campylobacterales bacterium
GAAGCGACAGCGAAGATTTTGGAGTATGAGCGCGAGCAGGGGTTGAAACACACCCCGATTGTTGCCCTGACAGCCAACGTGATCAAAGGGTCCCGTGAACGTTCCGTCCAAAACGGCTACGATGCTTTTCTGGGCAAACCGATCGTCCTCAAGGAGATCGAAACGATTTTCGAAAAGCATCTGAAGCCGGCTTCTCTGCCTCCCGCTGCAGAAAGGGAGACGCACGGGTCCAAAGAGTCTCGAATCGATATGGAACACCTCAAAAGTGCCCTGATGCTGGACGAAGAGCAGATTGAGCACCTTTTGGGGATCTATCACCAAAAAATGGAACGTTCGTTTCAGGATCTGAATGCGGCGATAGAGGCCAGAGCGTATGAAGATATCGCGTTTATCGCCCATTCGATCAAAGGATCGAGTGCCAATTTCCGCTTTGATGAGCTCTCGCGCATCTCCTACGTGATCGAGGAATCGGCAACGAGCGAAGACGAAGAGTTCGATTTTACGGAAGCCTGCAGCGTATTGTATGCGGAGTTTGAAAAACGGTTCGCGTGACTACTCCTCGAGATAGTAGCCGACCCCCGAGGCGTTTTTGATGACGTCGGTGGGGAGTTTGCTCCGCAGCCGCCACACGAGGGTGCGGACGCTGTTGTCGGTCGCCCCTTTGGTGTCCCAGACGTAATTGATTGCCTGTTCGAAATCCACTACCGTCCCCAACTGTGCGACGAGGAGGCGGATAAAGGCGTTCTCTTTTTTCGTCAGCTTGATCTTCTGATTCTGGTAATAGGTCTCCCCCAGCCCGATGTCGTGGCGGTACCCGTCGCCGAATTCGACGATCGGTTTGTCGGAGAGTTTTTTGGCATAGACGAGTTTCTCGAGCTGTTCGCGGTCCGATTTGAGTTCGTCGATGTTTGAGGTCCGTTTTTTCTCTTCCTTAAACCGGTAAAGGGCCATCTGGATCGTCGTGTGGAGGTTGATCGGATCGAACGGCTTGACGATGTAGCCGTAGGGTTCCGTTTTTTTGGCTTTGCCGAGCATATCGTTATCGGCATGGGCGGTGAGGTAGATAAAGGGGAGGGGGTGTTTGTCCCGGATGAACTGCGCGAGCTCGATGCCGTCCATCGATTTTTGCAGCCCGATGTCGATCAGGGCGATGTCGGGATTGTAGATCTTGATTTTGTTTCGTGCGCTGACGGCGTTGTCCGCTGTGGAAACCACATCGTATCCCTGTTTTTCCAGAGACATTTTCAAATTCATTGCCGTGACTTCGTCATCTTCGATAACAAGAACTTTGATCGCACCCATAATCCCTCTTTGCCTGTGATTGTTAGTTTTGAAATTGTTATAATTCTATCACAGAAATGATGAAACTTAAACTAGATAAGGGTTGAAAATTGTGATGACACCTCCTTATTTTCGAATAATGTCTCTTTTTTATCCGTTATTCAACCCAAAAGGGGCATAATCGCGTTAAATGTAGGGTGCAGAGGAACATAAATATAATGCTTGATTTTGAGAAATTTACCAAATATTCCAAACCGGGGCCGAGGTACACGAGTTACCCGACGGCACTGGAGTTCAGCGATGCGTTCGATTACGACGCCTATCTCTCCAAGCTCCATTCCCAGGACACTTCCCGTCCGCTGTCGCTCTATTTCCACCTCCCCTTTTGCAAAAACGCCTGCTATTTCTGCGGCTGCAACGTTGTTTTCACCTCCAAAGAGGATAAAAAAGAGCGCTACATCGACTATCTGATCCGCGAAATGGAAATCCTTTCACACCACATTGACGTGAACCGTTCCGTGATTCAGCTCCATTTCGGGGGCGGAACGCCGACGTTCTTCGACGCAGACCAGCTGCACCGGATCATTACGGCGATCAAGAGCCATTTTAAAAATTTCGCAGAGGGTGCCGAGGTCAGCTGCGAGATCGATCCCCGCCACATCAACGAAGAGCAGATGAAAGTCCTCTCCGACGCCGGGTTCAACCGTGTCAGCTTCGGGATTCAGGATTTTGACGAGAAGGTGCAGGTGGCGGTCCACCGCGTCCAGCCCTACGACATCACCAAAGCGGCGATGGATCTGGCGCGCAAATACAACATGGTCAGCGTCAACGTCGACCTGATCTACGGTCTGCCGTACCAGAGCCTTGAGACGTTCAAAAAGACCCTCGATCTGGCGATCTCCCTCGATCCGGACCGTTTCGCCGTGTTCAACTACGCCCACGTACCGTGGCTCAAGAAGACGATGCGCAAGATCGACGAGACAACGTTGCCGCACCCGAGCGAGAAACTGGCCATCATGCGCTACACGATCGACCACATGGCCGAGCGGGGATACCGGATGATCGGGATGGACCACTTCGCCAAACCTGAAGACGAGCTTTTCAAAGCGATCGAGAAAGGGGAACTGCACCGCAACTTCCAGGGGTACACGACCAAGGGGGGAGCCGATCTGATCGGAATCGGCCTCACCTCCATTGGCGAGGGGGCCGACTACTACGCCCAGAACTTCAAGGAGATGGAAGCCTACGAGGCGGCCATCGACGCAGGAAAGCTCCCGCACGAGCGGGGGGTCGCGCTGAGCGAAGACGACCGGATCCGCCAGTACGTCATCATGGAGCTGATGAGCAACTTCAAACTTGACATTCCCCGCTTCGAGGCGGCCTACGGGGTGACGTTCGCCGAGTATTTTGCCGATGCCCTCGAGGCGCTCAAACCGTTCGAAGCCGACGGGCTCCTCTCCATGAGCCCGACATCGATCGAATGTTCCGCAACGGGGACGCTCCTGATCCGCAACATCGCGATGCCCTTCGATGCCTACATGAAACGCCACGCGTCGTCTGACAAAGCGTTCAGCAAGACGGTGTGACCATGACACGATCCGGCGAACTTTTCAACTTTACCGAAACCTCCGACGCGTGCATCAAGTGCGGGAAGTGTATCCCCGTCTGCACGATCCACAACGTCAACGCCGACGAGGTTACCTCGCCCCGTGGATTCATCGACCTGCTGGGGGCCTATCAGCGGGGGCAGCTGGAACTCGACACAACGGCCAAGGAGATATTCGAGAGCTGTTTTCTCTGCACCAACTGCACCGACGTCTGCCCCAAGGCGCTCCCGACCGACATGGTGATCGAACAGGTCCGTGCCGACATCGCCGACAAATTCGGGATCGCGTGGTTCAAGCGGGCGTTTTTCTTCCTCCTGCGCCACCGGACGCTGATGGACATCCTCTTCAAGCTCGGCTACGTCTTCCAGACGTGCGGGTTCAAGATCAGGGAACAGACCCAGTCGATGACACCGCGCTTTTCGCTCCCGATCATCAAAAAAGGGCGTCTCCTCCCCTCGATGGGGAAAACCTCGTTCCTGAACAGTTACCCCGAAAACATCCCCCACGGCGGGAAGCGCCGCGTTGCGATCTTCATCGGGTGTCTGGCCAACTACAACTACACCGAGATCGGCAAAGGGCTCCTCGATATCCTCGAGGCGCTGGAAATCGACGCCTTCATCCCCAAAAAACAGCTCTGCTGCGGGGCTCCGGCCTATTTCACGGGGGATTTTGCCACGGTAGACCACAACGCGAAAAAGAACATCGTCTATTTCGAGAGTTTCATCGACGAGGTCGAGGCGATCATCATCCCCGAAGCGACCTGCAGCGCGATGATCAAGATCGACTACGAGCACTTCTTTCACGACCAGCCCGAATGGCTGGAACGGGCCAAAAAGCTCAAAGGGAAAATCTTCATGGCGACCGAATGGCTGGAGCAGAAAACGCATCTGAAGGATTTGTTGGCTTCCAAAGGGCGCAGTGACCTCGTCGTCACCTATCACGATCCCTGCCACGCCCGCAAAATGCAGGGGGTCTACCAGGAACCGCGCCGCCTGGTGAGCCAGAACTACACGATTACCGAGATGAGCGATCCCAACGCCTGCTGCGGATTCGGCGGGGTGACGATGCAGACCGAGAAATTCCACTACGCCCAGGCGGCGGGAAAACCCAAAGCGGCCATGATCGACAAAACGGGGGCGCAAATCGTCACCGCCGAGTGCAGTGCCTGCCGGATGCAGATCAACAACTCGCTCCACGAGGCGCAGAGCGACGTCGTGTTCAAAAACCCGATCGAACTGATCGCCGAGGCGCTGCGCTCATGACGACCATGGAGGTCGAGGAGTTTCTCGAGAGTTTTCAGACTCTCGTGATGGCGTCTCTGACCCCGGAGGGGTACCCCCACGCCAGCACCGCCCCCTACGTGCGGCTGGGAAACGATTTTTATATCCTCATCAGCACCGTTGCTCAGCACGGTCGAAACCTTCTGGATTCGGGCCAGGTCTCGCTGCTGTTCGCCGAAGACGAGTTTCAATGCGCGCAGCCTTTTGCCCGCAAGCGTATCACGATCGAAGCGAAAGTTTCGGAAGTCAAGCGGGACGAAGAACCTTTCGCTCAGGTCATCGAGCGTTTCCGTGCCCATTTTGATCCGGAACTGGTGGCGTCGCTTTCGCAGATGTCGGATTTCCACCTCTTCCGCCTCTCCCCGCTTGGCGGAAGCGTCGTGATGGGATTCGGGCGGGCCTACCGTCTGAGTGACAATCTCGACGTAGTGAACCAGATCACGGGGCACCACCAGAAGGAGAAACAGTGATCATTGATCCCGAAGCACTGGACGTCACCACCGTCTACAAACTGATGAGCAACACGATCTTCCCCCGCCCGATTGCGTGGATCTCGACGGAGGGGGAGGGGGGACTCAATCTCGCCCCTTTCAGCTACTTCATCCCTGTCTCTTCCAACCCGCCTTGTGTGATGGTCTCGATCGGGCCGAACGAAGAAGGGGGGCTCAAGGATACCGCGAAAAACATCCTGCTGCACGGCAAAGCGACGATTTCGCTGGCGGATGATGCGAATGCGGGACGGATCGACGCGACGGCCGAGGCATTGCCCTACGGTGAGAGCGAGGCGGAGAAATTCGGCATTTCCATGGCACCGACGGTTCAGGGGTATCCTCCGCGCGTCGCCGACGCCAAAGCGGCGCTGCTCTGCTCGCTCCATCAGGAAGTGGCGCTCAGCGGCAGCGAGCAAAACATCCTCTTTTTGAAGATCGACGCGTTCTATTATGCCGATGACGTGATCGACGAACGGCATAATGTCAGATTGCACAACATCGGTCGGGTGGGGCGCGATTACCTGGTAGATTCCAAACGGATTAAGGGTTAAAATGGAATTCTGGCAGCATATCTACGAGCACTTCGACCCCGTCGCGTTTCATGTTTTCTCGATCCCCGTCCACTGGTACGGGCTGATGTACGTTCTGGCGTTGCTCTCGGCGCTCGTCATAGCCAAATGGATCGTCGAAAAAGACAATATCGCGATCACGAAAGATCAGCTGGACGATTATTTCATCTACGCCGAGATAGGAGTGATCCTGGGGGCGCGGCTGGGGTACATCCTCTTTTACGACACCCATACGATGTACTACGTCACCCACCCATGGCAGATTTTCAATCCCTTCGTCGACGGGCAGTTCGTCGGGATACGGGGGATGAGTTTCCACGGCGCGATTTTCGGATTCCTCGTCGCCTCTTATCTCTTTTTCCGTCGCCACGGCATTCCGTTCGGACGGCTGATGGACGTCGTCGCGGTCTCGGTGCCGCTGGGATACGTCTTCGGGCGGATCGGTAATTTCCTGAACCAGGAACTCGTCGGGCGCGCGACTGACATGCCGTGGGGGATCTACGTCCACGATACTCTCCGTCACCCCTCTCAGCTCTACGAGGCGTTTGTCGAGGGGATCGTCGTATTCGCGATCATCTATCTCTACCGCAAACGCAAAGCGTTCGAGGGGGAGCTGATCCTCCTTTACGGCGTTGCCTACGGGATCGGTCGGGGGCTTGTCGAGTTTTATCGTGCTCCCGACGCGCAGATCGGTTACCTGATCGGCAGCTGGATGACATTGGGGATGGCGCTCAGTTTCGCGATGGCGGCGGTTTCGGCGCTCTTGTGGGCAGTTCTGAAGCAAAAATACGGTTCGTCGTCGCTTCGTTCGAAGTAGGAGCGTTTCGTGGCATTTGAGATTTCGGATTTAAAAGAGCACAATTCAGAGCTGCTCAAACTTCTCACTCAGCATCTTCCCGACATGCTGTGGGTCAAAGAGGTCAACGGCAACTACCTTTATGCCAATCAGGCCATCTGTGACGGGCTGCTGATGGCCAGGGACACGGACGAACCGATCGGGAAGAACGACATTTTCTTCGCGCAGAGGGAGAGGGATTCCCATCCCGATAACCCGCAGTGGCATACCTTCGGAGAGTTGTGCTTCAACTCCGATCTCGTCGTTATCGAGAATGACAAGGCGATGAAATTTGAAGAATACGGAAACGTCAAAGGGAAGCTGCTCTATCTGGAAGTCTACAAAGCCCCCTTCTACGACAGGGACGGCAATATCATCGGCACTGTCGGAGCCGGCCGCGATATCACCCGCCTCAAACAGATACAGCTTGACCTGGAAGAGAGCCTCAAGACGCTTGAGAAGCAGCGGAAAGAACTGGAGCTGTTCAACAGCGAACTGGAAAAACGGGTCGTCGAAGAGGTCGAGAAACGCCAGAAACAGGAGCGGCTGATGCTCCACCGATCCAGGCAGGCGGCGATGGGGGAGCTCCTCGAATCGATCGCCCATCAGTGGAGACAGCCTCTCAACATCATCGGGCTGGCAACGGTGAATCTGGAGACCCAGTACAAGATGGGGGTGATGGATGAAAAAAATTTCGATGAAAAGATGGAGATCATCAGTTCCAACATCGATTACATGTCTCATACGATCGACGATTTCCGCAAATTTCTCCACCCCGAGCGGGAGACCATCGTTTTTGACCCGGTCAAAAGTGTCCAGGACGTCCTCGGGATACTCAGTGCACAGCTTCGCAGCAACAAAATCGTGATCGAATCGGCCATGCACTGCACCCATCCCTTTTACGGCGTCGAGAATGAATTCAAACAGGTGCTGATGATTTTGCTCAACAACGCCATCGATGCCATCAAGCTCCAGCTCCAGGAAAAAAGGATAGACCAGGGGAAGATAACGATGGCCTTTGACTGCGAAAATAATCATGGGATAGTCGAGGTGTGCGACAACGGCGGCGGCATCAGCGATGCGATCATAGAGAATATCTTCAATCCCTATTTTACAACGAAGCACGATGCCTACGGGACAGGGATCGGCCTCTACCTTGCCAAAAACATTATCGAATCGAGAATGAGGGGGACATTGACGGTCAAAGTGATCGATTCAGGCAGCTGTTTTGCGATCAAAGTCCCGCTGCCTGAGTATCAGAAAAAAGAGTGATCGGGTATTTCCGGAAAAGCCCGCCTTGCTGTGGCATTATGGCTGCTCGCGGAACCGGATGCAAAAATAGTGCATCTCCTCTTCATACCGGTACGCTAATTCGAACCGGTGCATCTCGCACACCGACTGGGCGATGTAGAGCCCCAGTCCCAAGCCTCCGTCCCCCCTCTCCGTCACAAACGCCTGCAGCGCTTCCTCCACAGGGCGCTTGAGAGGTTCCCCCCGGTTCAGGACACAGATTTGTTCCCCGTCACACCGGATCTCGATCGGATAGGCGGTTGCGTGGCGGTAGGCGTTGTCGATCAGGTTTTGAAGCGCGCTCGTAAAAAGAGAAGGATCGACGTTCAGCGTCTGGTCGCATCCGACGAGGCGGATCTTTTCGGGATCGAGGAGGAGGTTGTCGACCGCGGTGCGGACAACCGATGCGAGGGTGACCGTCTCTTTTTGGAGGGCAAACGCGTGCATTTTCTCGATTTGGGCCATCTGGCTGATCAGGTGTTCGAGGCGGGTGAAAAGTTTTCCCAGCATCGTGCGGTTCGGGCTTGGCTCTTCGAGCTCGACGATCAGTTTCCCCTTGGTGATCGGGGTTTTGAGCTCGTGCATGATGTTGCGCAAAAAGAGTTCGCGGGAACGTTTGAGTCGGGTCTGTTTCTCCAGCGCGTCGTTGAAGGCGTTGGAGATCAGGGCGATTTCGTCTTTCCCCTTGCTCGTCGTGTTGACGGTCTCTTTCCCTTCGCCGTAGAGACTGATCTGCTCGTAGAGCCGCTTGAGCGGTTTGAGGTTGCTCCACAACAGCAGGTACATGCTCACCAGCCCACCCAGCAGAGCGAAAAACAGAAACCAGATGAAATAGTAGGTTTTCCCTTCGGCGGTGTCGCGGTAGTACATCGTGCAGTTCCCCCGGTCCAGCTCGTAGATGAACCCGGTGTCGTCCTTGTAGATGGTGACGCGGACCTTGCGCGAGAGAAGGCGTGAACGCATGGGAGGGGGGAGATCGATCGCCTCGCAGCGGGGCGTTTTGGTCTTGATGATCTGGAATCCGGCTTCGGAAAGTTCGCGGTTCGTATCCACGCATCCGTGCCCCTGTGTTTCGTCGATGATCCGGGAAAGTTCCATCGATCGGTGGGCAAGAAGGTGGAATTTCTGCCGCTCCTGTTCGTGCAGCGCGGAGAGAAACAAAAGGATCAGGACGACCAATGCCAGAAAAAAGAAAAAATGGAGTTTGAAAAAAACGGAGTGGCGACGGGTGATCATAGGGTGAACTGATACCCCATGCCGCGTACGGAACGGACCAGGGTCGGGTGTTTGGGATTGGGCTCGATCTTTTGGCGGATGCGGCTGATGAGGACGTCGATGCTCCGCTCGCTGCTTTCCCATCCGATCGATTCGACGTTGTTGGCGATGAAATCGCGCGAGATGATCTGGCGGCGGTGTTTGATCAGCAGCGCCAACAGCTCGAATTCGGCGCGCGTCAGCGGCAGAAGCTCCCCCTCCTTGTAGATCCCCGTCTCGTCGACGCGGAACATCTCGCTGCTGGCTTGTATCGTCTTACCGTTGATCCGCCGCATCAGGCTCTGGATCCGTGCCACCAGTTCTCTGGGCTCGTAGGGCTTGGGGAGGTAGTCATCGGCACCCAGTTCCAGGGCGATGACCTTGTCTCCCAAATCACTCCGGGCCGAGGAGATGATGATCGGGATGTCGCTGCGCTCACGAAGCGCTTTGCATACTTCCAGTCCGTCCATGTCGGGGAGGGTAAGGTCGAGAAGGACGAGATCGTACGACTCGATCCCCAGCGACGCGAGGGCCGCTTTGGGATTCTCGTACGCAATCACCTCCATCTGATAACGGCTCAGATACTGGCTTAGCAGATCCGATATTTCTTGGTCGTCTTCGATCAGGAGGATTTTAATCATGGTATCGTTTACTTAGTGTCGCACGCTCTGCAGCCCATGCCGCCACCCATGCCCATTCCGCCGCCCAGACGCGGCCCTTTATCTTCCCATTTGAGTTCTTTGAGTTTGCGCATGTACTCGATTTTTCCGCGCTGTTCCGGGGTCAGAACCGTCATCATTTTTTCGCGCTGTTTGTTATGGAAAGCTTTCCCCTCTTCGCGCAGCTGGATGATCTGCTCTTTTTGCTTGTCGCTCAAATCGAGCGCTTCGAGTGAACGGGGAAGCTGTTTCGTATCGCATCCGCACTTCTCCATCATCATGCCGCATCCGGCTCCTGCGTTTCCGCACATTTTTGCGCCTCCGGGGCATGCCATGAGGGCGGTCGTTCCGAGAATCAGGGCCAGACTAAGAATCTTTTTCATTGTGTTTCTCCATTGAATAGGTTTGTACTCTGACATCATAGACCCTCTCTCCCAACCGCATGCCAACGCAGTGTTAACGGGATTAACGGCCCTCCGTGTCGTTTTGGGTTTCGGTGATCCGCAGCAGGGTCAGAAACAGCACCGTAAGCGCCGGACCGATGATCATACCCCAGAATCCGAAGGTCGAAAGTCCCGCAATGATCGCAAAAAAGACGATCAGCTCGTTGACTTTCTCTTCGGGTTTGATGAATCTCTGGTTGATGAGTTTGATCACGAAAGGCTTGATAAAGGTATCCGCGATCACGGAAATGACGATGATCGTATAGAGGGCGATGAAAAGGGCATTCTGGGTGTTTCCCTGTGAAAGCTCGTACAGGGCAAACGGGAGCCACATGATGACTCCCCCTATGACGGGAACGAGGGAGGCAAACCCGTACATGATCCCAAACAGCAGCCCGTTGTAGCCCATATATCCTATGGCAACGCCGAACAATGCCCCCTCCAGCACCGCAGTGGCGAGGGTGGAATAGAACACGACGCTGAGGACCGAGCGCATCTCGAACAGGATCAGGGTACTCTCCTGCTGAGGAAAATGGGCGGAACGCTTGAAAAATTCGAAAATATCTTTTCCGTAATAGTGGGAAACGAAATAGAAGATCAGGATGAAAATGGTTCCCGAGAGAAACGACATGGCAAAGCTGCCGATGTTGGAGGCGTAGTCGAGAATATGCTGGGTGAACGCCCCCGCGTCAAACTGGCTCATGGAGGCGGCGAGTTTCTCTTCCATCCGTGAAAACGAGGGGGGAAGATGGCTCAGCCAGCCCCGCAGTGTGGTTTCGATGTTCGTCAATACGGCGGGATCGAGGTTTTGGAGGAGCACCGAAAAATGGAACAGAAAATAGCCCAGGGGAGCAAAAAAGAGGGTGGCGAGCAACAGCGTCGAGAGGGCCGAAGCGGCGAGGCGGTTGCGGGTCAGGTGCAGAAGGCCCTCCTGAATATGGTAGGTCGAAATCGCGAGCAATACGGCGACGACGATGCTCATCCAAAACGGCTCGTAGAGCCGGTAGATGCCGTACGAGGCGGCCAGCAGAAGGGTCAGGGTAAAGTATTCTTTTTTCATATTCATTCGAACAATCCGTGCTGCGGTGTGCCGAATTTGAGCAGCTCGTACGTTTTGGGGGTGGCGACCCGTCCTCTGGCGGTCCGTTCCAGATAGCCGTTGGCCAGCAGGTAGGGCTCGAGGACATCCTCGATCGTTCCCTCATCCTCGCTGAGCGCCGCGGCCATCGTGCTAAGTCCCATCGCCCGTCCTTTGGCCTCCATCAGCAGTTTGAGCAGCCGGATGTCCATCTCATCAAACCCGTGGGCATTGATTCCCAGCTGATCGAGAGCGTAGCGGGAGCGCTCGTGGCAGATGTGCGCTTCGTTGGCGACATCGGCAAAATCACGGACCCGTTTCAACAGACGCAGGGCGATACGCGGTGTCCCGCGGGAGCGTCTGGCGATTTCCAGCGCCGCTTCTTTAGCGATCGGTTTGCCCAGTTTCAATGAGGCTTGCGTGACGATCGCACACAGCTCATCGGGGGTGTAGAACTGCATCCGAAAATTCATCCCGAACCGGTCGCGCAGAGGGTTGGAAAGCATCCCCGCCCGCGTCGTCGCCCCGATGAGGGTGAAGCGGGGGAGGTCGATCTTGACCGTCTGCGCCGCGGGGCCGCTTCCTATGATGATGTCGAGGCGGAAATCCTCCATCGAGGGGTAGAGGATCTCCTCCACCGCCGGGGAGAGGCGATGGATTTCGTCGATAAAGAGGATGTCCCCCTCTTCGAGATTGGTCAGGATCGCGGCGAGGTCCCCGCTTTTCTCGATCATCGGGGCGGCAGTCACCTTGATGTTGCTCCCCATCTCGTTGGCGATGATCAGGGCGAGCGTCGTTTTACCCAGCCCAGGAGGACCGAAAAAGAGGACGTGGTCGAGCGCTTCAGAGCGCTTTTTGGAGGCCTCGATGAAGACCCCCAGATTTTTTTTGATCTGTTCTTGCCCGATGTAGTCGTTCCAGCCGCTGGGACGGAGCGACGTTTCGCTCGCTTCTTCCGCGTCAAATTTTTCAATCTCTACTATACGTTCCACTGCATCGCTCTATTAATAAACATAGTTGTCATCGGGAAATGCTCTGCTTTTGACGTCATCGGCATACTGCGCTACCGCCTCTTTGACAGCGCCAGCGCCGTTTAGGTACTGCTTGACGAATTTGGGGACAAACGGCTCGTAGAAGCCCAGCATGTCGGAGAATACGAGGACCTGACCGTCGACGCCGTTGCCCGCACCGATCCCGATGACGGGGATGGAGACGTTTTGCGCCACCCGGGTCGCCACGTCGGCTTTGACCCCCTCGATGACGAGGATAAATGCCCCTGCCGTTTCGATGGCGCGGGCATCTTCGATCAGGCGGAGGGCGTCTTCCTCGGTTTTGCCTTTGACCTTGTACCCCCCCTCAGCCCGGAAAGCCTGCGGCAGGAGGCCGATATGGCCGCATACGGCGATTCCGTTGGCGGTGAGATGGCGCACGAGGCCGGCTTTGTCCGCCCCCCCTTCGATTTTCACCGCATCGGCGGGGGTTTCACGGTAGACGCGGATCGCATTGGCCAGCGCCGTCGTTTCGTCGGTGTAGCTGCCGAAGGGCATGTCGGTGATGACAAACGTCCCCGGAGCCCCCTTGCACACGGCATTGGTATGATAGATCATCTGATCCATCGTGGCACTCAGGGTGTCGGGATTTCCGCCGAAGCTCATGTTCAGGCTGTCGCCGACGAGGAGAATGTCCGCACTTTGGGCAAACAACCGTGCAAAAAGGGCGTCGTAGGCGGTGATCATCACCAGAGGTGTATCGCCTTTGCGTTTTTGTATGGAACCGATTGTCAGTTTTTTCATTTTGGTAACATCTCGCTTGTATTTAAAGAAGATAGTTTACCTAAAATTTGATGGACAAAGCTATTTCTTGGCATATTAGGGTAGGAGAATGGATAGCCAGC
>JAFGUJ010000033.1 GCA_016938595.1 Campylobacterales bacterium
AAGAGGAGGCTGGATTCGTCGTTCAGGTGAGCGGACAGCTGGGTATCCCCCTCTACAGCGTCCACCGCCTCGACAAGATGACCTCGGGACTCCTCATCCTCGCCAAAACTCCCGAATCAGCGGCGGAGTTCACCCGGATGTTCGAAGAGCGCAAAATCGAAAAAGTCTACCTCGCGATCTCCTTGCGCAAACCGAAGAAAAAGCAGGGATGGATCAAGGGGGACATGGCCAAAGCGCGCCGGGGGGATTACAAACTCCTCAGCACGACGGAAAACCCCGCCATCACCCAGTTCGTCAGCGCCTCGCTCCGCCCCCACGAGCGGGCGTTCCTGATCAAACCCCATACGGGGAAAACCCACCAGATCCGCGTCGCCCTCAAATCTCTCGGAAGTCCCATCGCCGGGGACGAGCGCTACGCGGCAGCGGATGAGGCGCGCAAAGAGGAACGGGGGTATCTGCACGCCTATGCGCTGCGATTCACCTTCGACGGAGTGGAATTTACCTTCGCCCTCCCGCCGGAGGAAGGGGAGCGATTTATGAGCACACAGATGCGGGAAAGGCTGGGAGAGTGGAGCGAGCCGTGGAACCTCTTTTAAGCCGGCTTATCGATACCCCGATCGGAACCATGATCGCCGCGAGCGACGGCGCATCGATCGTCTCCCTCGATTTTGCCGACGACGCGCCGGATGCCGAAAGCTCCGCCTTCCCCCTGCTGCTGCGGCTTGAAGAGGAACTAAAAGAGTATTTTGAGGGTCAACGACGCACCTTTGACCTCCCCCTCAACCCGCATGGGACGCCGTTTCAAAAAGGGGTTTGGGAGACACTGCTCACCATCGGCTACGGCGAAACCCTTTCCTATGCACAGGAAGCGGAACGATTCGGAAACCCCAAAGCGGTCCGCGCCGTAGCAAACGCCAACGGCCGCAACCCTATCGCGATTCTAATCCCCTGCCACCGCGTCATCGCCACCGGGGGCGGGCTCGGCGGATATACGGGCGGGGTGGAGAAAAAAGCGTTTCTCCTCACACTGGAACGGCAGCAAAATTCACGGTAAAATACTTTAAATCCTACAAGGAGTACCCATGCGTCTCTCTACCCTTTTCTCCGGCTTGTTGCTCGCGGCATCCCTCGATGCGGGCGAGTTCACCCTTCGCAGCCACGACCTCGCCGGACAGCTGACCAAAACGCAGGAGTTTTCGGGCTTCGGCTGCAACGGCTCCAACATCTCCCCCGAACTCCACTGGAGCGATGCCCCCAAGGGGACCAAGAGCTTCGCCGTGACCGTCTACGATCCCGATGCCCCGACGGGGAGCGGCTGGTGGCACTGGGTCGTTTTCAACATCCCCTCTTCCGTGACCTCCCTCCCCTCGGATTTCGGCAACACATCCAAAAAACAGCCCCTCAGCGCGGTGCAGAGTATCACCGACTTCGGCAAAACGGGCTTCGGTGGGGCCTGTCCTCCCGTCGGTGACAGAGCGCACCGCTATTTTTTCACCGTCCATGCGCTGAACGTCGATCATCTCGATCTGGATGAAAAAGCCACACCCGCCCTCGTAGGGTACATGCTGACGATGCACACGATCGCCAAATCGACCCTCGTGTCGTATTACGGGCGCTGACACACTCTTAATGGATTGCACGCTACACTTTCGTTTATTCCATTTCAAGGCATTCTTATGACCCAAATTGTGATTTTCGTCATTGTAGCGATTGTATTTTACTGGCTCATCAAAAACGTCAAAGTTCAGCACACAACCTATTCCAAAAAGCAGTTTTTAGGTTTCAAACTCTCCAAAGAATCATTGGCCTACAGTGAACTGGGGCTTTTCACCGCATTGTGTGCCAAAGTAGCCAAATCCGACGGCAGAATCGATGAACTCGAGGCCGAGCTGATCGGCAATATGTTCACCGACATCAGTTCCCTCTTTCCCGATCCGGCGCATGCCAAAGCGCTTCTCAAAGAGATCTTCGAGGAAGAGAAAAACGCCCCCCACAATCTCGACCGGGTCGCACAGGCTCTTTATGACGAACTGCGGAATGACCCTCACAAACGCCAAAAGATGATGGAGTTTTTGGTCAACCTCACCTACATCGACGGCACCCTCAGCCAGAGCGAAGAGGAGATACTCAAGCGGATCGGGTATTACATGGGGTTCAGCGAATCCGAGTTGGCGTCGATGACCGAGCGTTTTGGTTCCTACCACCGCCACAGCATCAAAGAAAGCTCCCTCGATCAGGCCTACGCACTGCTGCGGATCCCTGCCCAGGCAAGCGATGCGGAAATCAAAAAAGCCTACCGTGCCCTGGTGCGCGAATACCACCCCGATATCATCAAATCGCAAGGGGCTTCGGACGAATACCTCAAAGAGGCGACCGAAAAGGTTCAGGAGATCAATGCCGCGTATGAAATGATCAAAAAAATACGGGGCCTGAAAGGATAAGGATTTTTGATCGGGGTTGCAATCGTTATGGTTTATTTCGACCTCTCTTTTCGAAGTCGCCTCTAAGCTCCAATCGGTACAATGCCGCCCTACAGGAACAAAGGGTCAGAGATGCAGAAAATCATCATCAACGGCAGGGAATACGGCTCGATCACACTGCCGCAGACGAAAGAGGCGATGCGGGTCTATACCCTCGTCACCCGGGCGTTCGCAGCGCGCCGCCCCATCAGGGTCTCCCTCCTTTTCTCCCCCGGAAAGCTCAGGGCACTGGGGCATTACCAAAAAGGGAGCGCGCGACAGGAGCTCGAGGATCTGGAGCTCTACATCGA
>JAFGUJ010000186.1 GCA_016938595.1 Campylobacterales bacterium
CTTAACTCAAGGCCTATCAGCGTTTGTGGACGGGAATTATAGGGGAAAAACATAACGATGTCAAGAGGTTTTCGAAAGAAATTGCAAGAAATTTCACTATCTTTTCTTTTTCTTGCCATTCATACATTAACAATAAGACTTCAGCCCAAAAATCTTTCTTTTGGACTCTATTTTTACCATGTCGATTTAATCCAATCATCCGGGTATTGGAATCCATACAAACATGAACCGTAAAAAAATCGCTTTTTCCTGATACCACTTTTTTACAGAAAATACACTATAATCAACAAAATACGATAATGACAGGGCATTATGGACTACATCGAATTTCTGGGGACGAGCGGCACACGGACACCGACGCAGGGGACGACCTGTCTGCGGGTATCGACACACTGCGTTATCGACGCGGGAAATCTCATCAACACCTTCGGTGACGACGTTTTTACGGTCGAGCACATCTTTCTGACCCATTCGCACCTTGACCATATCATCGACATCCCTTTTCTCGCCGATCTGTTCGTCACCCAAAAAAAAGTCTCCCTCAAAATATACGGACTCAAAGAGACCCTCAACGACCTTCGGCAGTTCATTTTCAACCACCGGGTGTGGCCCAACTTCGAGGAGATCAACCTGATCGGCCACGACGAAAAGACGATCGAACTGATCGAAATCTTCCCCGACATCTCGTACCCTGTCGATGACATCACCCTCACCCCGTTCAAAACCAACCATACCGACGGGAGCTGCGGATACCTGATCGAACAGAATGGGCAGGGGATATTGTTCAGCGCCGATACCTACCGGTGCGACCGGATATGGGAGCTGCTCGATCAAAAGCCCCATATCCATTCTCTGGTCATCGAGGTGTCGTTTCCCTCCGCTTTCGACCGCCTCGCCCATGACAGCAAGCATCTCACCCCGGTACTCCTCGGCGACGAGCTTAAAAAATGCCGCCGTAACGATTTCCGCGTCTTTACGATGCACCTCAAAACCCTTTTTGCTCCGACGATCATCGAGGAGCTCGAGACGATGCAGCTGCTGAAAAACGGCGGAAAGGTTCTCCGAGACGGAGACCGGCTCGGGTTTTTACCCCCCTTTACGCTATAATGGCATTTTCCATTTGTAAAGGTTTACCATGAGCATCGAACAAACATTGATTGAACGCAGCGGCGGCGTCTGCGAACTCTGCGGAGCTACCGAAGGGCTCGGCGTCTACGATGTCGCTCCCTCTGACGGGTCGGCAGATCAGACAATCTACATCTGCCAGACATGCCGCGACCAGATCGACAACCCCGAAAATCTCGACAGCGGCCACTGGCGCTGTCTGGGAGACAGTATGTGGAGCCAGGTTCCTGCCGTACAGGTGATGGCGTACCGTCTCCTCAGCGCCCTCGGAGAGCAGGATCAGCTTGAAATGCTCTACCTCGAAGAGGACGTCAAAGCGTGGGCAGAAGCCGGAATGCTGAAAGCTTCCGCTGCGGATGAGGACGGAACGATTATCCACCGCGACAGCAACGGCACCGTCCTCAGCGAAGGGGACACCGTCACCCTCATCAAAGACCTGGACGTCAAAGGGGCCGGTTTCACTGCCAAGCGAGGAACCATCGTCAAAAACATCCGCCTCACCGACGATCCAAAGTTCATCGAGGGAAAAATCAACGGCACAACCATCGTCCTCGTCGCCGCATATATGAAAAAAGCATAATCATTTGAAAGACTAAGGTTTTTTAGAGTACACTTTCACATCCGTTTCGGGGAAATTCCCCGGAATCTTTCTGCGTTCGTAGCTCAGCTGGATAGAGCATTGGTTTCCGGTACCAAGGGTCAGGGGTTCGAATCCCTTCGAGCGCACCACTATCAACGTTTTTTTATCCCCTCTTTTCCATTCCGATTCATCCGTATTGCAATCTGCCAACAGTTAGAAAAATTCATTAATCTTATTTTGATTCATCTGTCTAAGCGCCACTGTGTACAATACTTTCTTACAGGTTTGCAAAGGAGCCGCCGTGAAAACCCCCGAAACGATCATACAGCAGA
>JAFGUJ010000034.1 GCA_016938595.1 Campylobacterales bacterium
AGGTGGTGGGTCTTGTAGGACTTGAACCTACGACCAACCCGTTATGAGCGGGTGGCTCTAACCACTGAGCTAAAGACCCATTCGGAGGAGCGCATTATAATCGCTCCTTCTTTAGACGAAGCTTTTTTTGCCCGTGTCGGTGTAGAGGTAACGGAAACGATGGGCGAGGAGGTTTTCGAGGATCGCGAACATGACCATGAAGTTCACGAAGCTGCTCCCCCCATAGCTGAACATCGGCAGCGGCACCCCCACGACGGGGGCGAATCCGATCGTCATCGCGATGTTGACGCTCATGTAGATGAAGAAAAAGAGGGACAGCCCTCCTGCGACGACTTTGATGTAATAATCCTCCGTCCACGCCGCAATCATCAGCAGATGGATGATCAGCGCGGCGTAGAGCGAGATGAGCAAAAACGCTCCGAAAAACCCGAACCGCTCGACGACGTAGGCAAAGATGAAGTCGCTCGAGGCGATGGGGAGGAATTTCATCTGGGCCTGCGTGGCATCCTCTTTGGCCTTACCGAAAAAACCTCCCGATCCGATCGCGATGATCGACTGTTCCACCTGATAGCTCGGCTTTTCGGCGACGAAGTCGTGGAGCCGCTGTTTCTGGTAATCGTGCAGCTGGGTGTAGATGAGCGGGAGCGAGACGACGAATGCCACTCCGAGGCTCACCCAGATTTTCCATTTGACCCCGACGATGAACAGCACACCGAATCCCAGCAGCGCCAGAACGGTCGCCGTCCCCAGGTCGGGTTCCTTGGCGATCAGGAAAAAGGGGAGGAGGATGTAAAAGGAGAGCTTGGCGAAATCCTTGAGGCCGTAGCCGCCGTGAGGGGGGGGATTTCGGCTGATCAGGTAGGCCAGCATCAGGACAAACGCCGGCTTGATCAGTTCAGAGGGTTGGATCGTGAAATGGATCAGGGGAATCTCGATCCACCGTTTCGCTCCCAGCCGCGAATGGCCCAGGAATTCCACCGCCAGAAGCAGCAAAATTCCCGTCCAGTAGGCGATGGGGATCATCCACAGCATCCGCCGCAGAGGGAGCAGAAAAACGGTGATGAAGACCCCTATGCCGACGGCCGTGTACACCATCTGTTTTTGCCCCAGCGCCGGATGGATCTCGAAAATGAGCCAGCCGGATGTGAAAACGAGCGGAATCAGCAAAATAATCGTAATGAAATCAAAGTGTGCTAAAATTCGGCGGTCAATATTAAGCACTACAGTCCTTGTTTTTTGCTAATTGTAGCATAGCGGACTTTTAGAACCCATCTTCCCGACCCCTGAGGACATCAATGAGACACGAAGAACTTTTTACCGTAGACGAAGAGGCCGTGCGGCTGGATGTTTTTCTCTCCGGGCAGCTGGGGCAGACCCGCAACCAGATTTCCCAGCTGATCGAGCAGAACGCCGTGACGATTGACGGCAGAGCCACGGCAAAAGCGGGGCAAAAACTGAAAATCGGGCAAAGCGTCGCGGTCGTTTTCCCCGAAGCCAAATCGACTCCTCCCCAGGCGATCGATTTCGACGTCGAAATCCTCTTCGAAGACGACGACGTCCTCGTCATCAACAAACCCAGCTCCCTCACCGTCCATCCCGCCCCCAGCGTCAAGGAACCCACCCTCGTCGACTGGCTCAAGCACAAGGGGATATCCCTCTCGACGCTCAGCGGTGAGGAGCGCCACGGAATCGTCCACCGCCTCGACCGCGGTACCAGCGGTGTCATGGTCGTCGCCAAAAACAACCGTGCCCACGAAGCCCTCTCGCTTCAGCTGCAGGACAAGAGCATGGGGCGCTTTTATCTCGCCGTCATCACCCCTCCCCTCAAAGAGCAGGTGACGATCATCGACCGTCCGATCGGCCGAAGCAGCCACAACCGTCTGAAAATGGCGATCACCGAGCAGGGCAAAAACGCCAAAACGGAGTTCCGCAAGCTTCTCCTGAGCCACGACGAGACGCTGGAGCTCATCGCGTGCAAACTCTATACGGGAAGGACCCATCAGATACGGGTACACCTCGAATCGATCAGCCGCCACATCATCGGCGATCACCTCTACGGAAGCCACGGAAAAAGCGAACGGATGGAACGTATCTTGCTTCACGCTTACAACCTCTATTTTACCCATCCCTCAAGCGGCAAGACGGTGAGCTTTATCGCGCCGCTGGATCCGGTGATGGACGACTATTTACAGAAACATTTTGACACAAAGGAATTGCATGCACTCATCGATCCGAATACCCTTGAGCATCACTTTAGCACTGAGTCTTTTTAGCGGCTGCGCCCCCCAGCCGGCCCCACAAAAACAGGTCACGATCGATTCGACGCTCCCCGTTCCTTCCCTCAACGGGTATCTTGCCGACATCACTTCCGCCGCATTTGAGTGGAAACCCGTCGATGACCCGCGCGTCAGCGGCTATTATATTTACCGTGACACTCCCGGCGGCGAAGATGCGAAGCTTCACCGGATCGCTACCGTGGACAGCCGCTACGCGACCCATTATGTCGACAACGATCTGCGCCCCAATACCCACTACCAGTACCGTTTTTCGACCTTCACAGGTTCGGGCAGCGAATCGGTAGGGAGCGAAACCATGCTCGTCGCCACCCAGCCGATGATTGCGCCGGTCAGTTTTTTCCAGTCGGTCGGCAACATGCCCCGCAGCGCCAAACTGCTGTGGCGTCCCCATCCCAATGCCAAAATCAGCGGCTATGCCATCGAACGCCAAAACGTCAATGACCAGAAATGGAGCACCATTGCCACCGTTACGGGCCGGCTGAACGCCGAATTTATCGACCGCGATCTCAAAGACGGTCAGGTCTACCACTACCGTATCCGTGCCCTGAGCTTTGACAATCTCTCCACCGAGCCGAGCGAAATGGCCAAAGTCGTGACCAAGCCGCTTCCTCCCGAGATCAAAAACATCACCGCGACCAACAATCTTCCCCGTGCCATTACCCTCTCGTGGGAACCAAGCCAGATCAGCGACCTGAGCCACTACAACATCTACCGTTCCACCTCCCCAAAAGGGATTTTCGACTATCACGTCAAAATCGACAAAACCGCTTTTACCGACATGATCACCGAAGACGGCAAATTCTATTTTTACAAAGTGACCGCGGTCGACAAAGACGGTCTGGAAAGCCCTATGACACCGATAGCCGTCCAGGGCTCTACCCTCTCCAAACCCCAGACGCCGATCGCGTATGACGGCAAAATCGTGAACGGCGCCGCCGAACTGCAATGGAAAAACAACGATCTGCGGACCGTATCGTTCACCGTCGTCAAAACGACCAAAACGAGCTGGATCAGCCGTGAGAGCGTCGACATCAACAACATCACCGGAACAAACTTCCGCGACACCGACATCAAGCCAGGCACCCAGTACGAGTACCAGGTAGTGAGCGTCGACACCAACGGCATCCGCTCGGTTCCCACGGCTGCTATCGAACTAAGCTATGAGGCCAAATAGAGACTATGCCACATTTACACATCGAATCGTTTAAACCCCTCTCCTTTCCCGCCTCGTGCGGGGATGTGGAGTTCGATTTTATCGCTCACGGGACCGGACGCACCGACGAGTCCCTGATCGCGACCCGCTACAAAGGGAGAGAGTTTTTCCTCGTTCATAAAAAAAGCGGTTCCAAAGAGCTTCTCAAAAGCGACAAAATCACCCGTCCCTCCCCCAATTTTCTCCTGAAACATGCCCTGCTGGCGTATGCGAAATGCGCGGAGCTCACCGTGCTGGATTCAAATGTGGACAACGCCCCCGAAAACGCCCATCTCAAAACCCATGATGCGCTCAAAACGATCGATTTTTTCGCCCAGGATTTCCCCGTGGACCGCGAAGTGCGGATCGAAGTCGGCTTCGGATCGGCCCGCCATCTCCTGCACCAGGCCCAGGCCAATCCGGACATTCTCTTCATCGGGCTGGAGATCCATAAACCCTCGATCGAGCAGGCGCTCAAACAGATCGTCATCCGCGGCCTTTCCAACGTCATGGTCCTCGATTACGATGCCCGCCTCTTTTTGGAGTTCGTCCCCTCAAACGTCGTGGGGAAAGTCTACGTCCATTTTCCTGTTCCCTGGGACAAAAAACCCCACCGCCGCGTCATCTCCGAAGCGTTTTTGAACGAATCCGACCGGGTCCTAAAACCCGGAGGCACCCTCGAACTGCGCACCGACAGCGAGGAGTACTACCGCTTTGCCCTCGAGACCTTCAGCTCACCCGCCAAGAGCCGTTTCGAGGTGACCAAAAACCGCGACATCGCGATCAGCAGCAAATACGAAGACCGCTGGAAGCGCCTCGATAAAAACATCTACGATGTCACTTTCACCTGCGAAACGATGAGTCCCGAAGCGGAGCTTCCGGGCGATTTTACGTTCGCTTCCACCTCCTCGTCGCTGGAAGCGGTTAATCGGATCGGCCAAGAGACCCATAAACGCGACTGGGGATTCCTGCACGTCGAGCGTGTCTTCACCATCGGTGAAACCACCGCGATGATACGGCTGGCGATGGGAAGTTTCGACCGTCCCGAAAACACCTACGTGATCGTCGAGCAGGGACGCACCCGCTACTTTCCGACCCTGCCGGTCCGCTCACGCGCCAATCTCGAAGCCCACAAACTACTAAACGAGCTACTCCATGGATAAAGTCATCACGGCCGAAAATCTCTCACTGTCGTACAAAGATTTCGAAACGATCATCTCCAAAGCGACCTTCAGCATCGATGCGGGAAGTTTCGTTTTCATCACCGGTGCCAGCGGAAGCGGCAAATCGACTCTTCTCAAATCGCTCTACGGAGCCATAGAACCGCAGGGAGGGCAGCTGATCGTCGGTGGGGTCAAGATGAACAAAATCAGCACCTCCAAGCTCAATTTTCTCCGCCGCCACATCGGTATCGTTTTTCAGGACTACAAACTGATCAAAGAGTGGACGATCGAAAAAAACGTCATGCTCCCCCTCATCATCTCGGGCTACACCAAAGACGTCAGCAGCGAACAGGTCCAGAAACTCCTCGGACACGTCAAACTGATTCATCAGGCCGGGAAATACCCCCCCGAACTCAGCGGCGGTGAACAGCAGCGCGTTGCAATGGCACGGGCACTGGCGCATAACCCGATCCTGATCCTCGCGGATGAGCCGACCGGAAATCTGGACGAATACTCTTCCGAAGTCATCTGGAATCTGCTGGAAGGGGCCAATACGCAGCTCAAAACGACGATCGTCGTCGTGACGCACCATATCCCCTCTTCCATTAACGTGCCGTACAAACATTTTCACATCGAGATGGGGACCGTCCATGAAATCGCTTAAAAATCATTTCTCCCTGATCATCGCCCTCTTTACCGTTTTGTTCTCGGTCCAGATTTATGTCGCCGTCGATCGGACGATCAAAGCTTATGAAGAACATCTCAAAAACGACTATTCCATTATTGTCGTTTCCAATAAAATGCTCAGCGAAGCCGAATTCAAAGCCCTCGACAATCTGATCGAGCGGAGCGAGACGATCGCCACCGATCAGGTTTTGGAGCGTCTCAAAGGAGAGATGAGCAAAAAAAATCTCGACCTTCTCAAAGTGACATTGCCCAAATTTTACCGCCTCTACCTGAGCCGTTTCCCGACCCCGCAAGAGATCGAAAAACTGCAAAAACGGCTCCAGAAGCACTCGGCGATCGAGCGTGTCGAGGGGTATGCGCAGACGCACGATACCGTTTACAAGCTGATGCTCCTGTTCAAAGACGTTGTTCAAATCTTCTCGATCGCGATCGCAGCGGTCACCTCCATGCTCATTTTCAAAGAGATGCGGCTGTGGCAGTTCCAGCATGCGGAGCGGATGAGTATCATGGCGCTGTTCGGAGCCCCCGTGTGGCTTCGTTCTGCCGTACTGTTCCGTCTGGCCATCGTCGATGCGATCATCGCGACGATCGCCGTATGCGGGGCTTTTTTCATCATCGACCAATACGGCTGGATGGACAAGGTGCTCCAGACGGTCGGCATCTCGATCGAACTCTTTGATTTCGTCGATGACGCCGTTCGATCTTTGGTCATTGCGCTGGGCGTATCGATCGTACTGACCCTGACGATCGTCATCGGGAATACAGAAGAGGAATAAATGAAATCACCGTTCTCCCTGATACTGATCTCCCTCCTCACAGTCTCCCTCAGCGGAGCCGCCATCGACGAGAAGATCAAAACCGCATCGAAAAAACTGACCGAAACCAAACAGACCTACTCCTCCCTCAATGCCAAACTCAACGAAACCGCCAAAAAAATTCTCAAGCAAAAAGAGGTGGTAGGGGTTCAGCAGGAAAAACTCAGTACCCTGGTCCAGGAACTCAGATCCAAAGAGAACGTTTACCAGTCGAACAAGACGGCTCTGCGAGCGCTCGAAACCCAGCAAAACCAGCTGATCAAAACCCAAAACGATATCGAGCAGCGGCTTGTCTTCGCGATCGCCCGCAACACCTCCATCTCCCTGCTGATCAACGACGACCGGGCCAAAGAAGCCGATGCGATCATCACCGAGGAGGCGCTAAAGCTGCATCTGCGGCAGATCAACGGCGAGATCAAAGAGCTGAATGCGCTTTTTGCCGAAAATGCCGAAAAAATCGCCGGTCTCTCCTCCCAGACCACCGTGCTGAAACAATCGATCGCTATCATCGATCAGCAAAAAAACAAAGTGCTGGAGACCAAAAAAGAGAACGAAAAAGCGATCGCCCTGCTCGAAAAAGAGAAAAAAGAGTATACGCGTTCCCTCAACAAAATCCTCAAGCAGCAGCGTTCCCTGCAAAGCACCCTTGCGAGCCTGAACATCATCAAACGCGCATCGCTGAAGCCCAAAAAGGCTCCGGCCAAATCGACAACGGCCAAACCTGGCACCAGAGCGGTCCCCGACGATGTCAAACGGGCCGTTGCCGATTACCGTCCCGCCAATGTCGGGCGCTATTCGGGTGAGCGGACCATCGCCCCTCTGGAAAGGTATGCCGTGACCAAAAAATTCGGCCCCTACACCGATCCGGTGTACGGGATCAAGATATTCAACGAATCGGTCTCACTGCGCCCTACCGAATCCGATGCCAAAGTCAAAGCCATCCTCAACGGCAAAGTCATCCTTGCCAAACCGACCGCGATGCTCGAAAACGTCGTCATTATCGAACACGACAACGGACTGCATACAATCTATGCCCATCTGGACAAAATCGCCCCGACCGTCCAAGTCGGTAAACGTCTCAAACAGGGTTCCGTCATCGGACGGGTCGCCAAAGAGCTGATGTTTCAGGTCACCCAGCGCAACGCCCACATCGACCCGATGCAGGTAATTCGGTAGTTAAAACGGCCAGACGGCTCCGACGATTTTGCTCCCCCACCCCTGGTTGACCGAGCGGTCGATGTCCCCTTCGTTGGCGTACATGATCTTCGCATCGGAGATTTTGGCCGAATTGATCTGATTGTTCTGATCGATGTCGTAGGGGCGGATTACCCCGCTGATCTGAATCGTCTGTTTCTGATCGTCCACCATGATCTCGCGCCGCCCGGTGATGAAATAGTTTCCGTTGGCCATTACCTTCACGATCCGTGCCGAGACCGTCGTTGTAAACGACGCATCTTTCGTCGATGATCCTGAACCCGCGTAATCGGAGCTCGATCCCGCGCTGAACCCGATATTGGCTACTCCGTTGAGCTTGTCAACCGCCTTGTTGACGAGCGAATTCCCGCCGACCGAGCTGAATACTCCGCCGTTTAGTCCCATAGTGTCCGACTCTGCCAGCGCTTTGTTCGCCTTGTTGGAACTGGTCGCTTTTTCCGAAATGACGACGGTAACGATGTCGTTCACGTGCATCGCCTTGTGGTCGGAGAAAAGAGGGCTATCGCCCTGGCCGAACAGGCTGCCGCGTGAGGCGAAACTCCCCTCCTCCTCGCGCGAGGGCATCTCTTCGACGTATTTGGGAGGGGTGAAGGTCATCTCCGGCTCGGTCAGACGTGCCGTGCAGCCGCTGAAAAGCAAAACGGCGGTTATGAACGAAAAATGGGCTACTGTACGCATGCGGGAGAATCCTGTCAGCTTGTTTTGATATAATTAAGCAAAAATAGTTCCAAGGAATGGATATGAGCCTCAAAGAGCAAATCAACAACGATATCAAAACCGCCATGAAAGAAAAAGACAATGCGAAACGGGATGCTTTGCGCCTCCTCTCCAGCGCCTTCAAGCAGATCGAGGTCGACGAACGCAAAGAGCTCAGCGACGACGACGTGATCAAAATCATCCAGAAACAGGTGAAACAGCGCAACGAAGCGATGGCGCAGTACCGCGACGCGGGGCGCGAAGACCTCTACGAAAAAGAGGCTTCCGAAGCCGCTATTTTCGAAACCTATCTTCCCCAGCAGCTTTCCGACGAAGAACTCGAGAGCGCACTGCGTGGCATCATCGCCCAGGTCGGAGCGACATCGATGAAAGAGATCGGAAAAGTGATGGGAGCCGCGTCCAAAACCCTCGGAGCACAGGCGGATGGCAAGCGGATCAACGAATGCGCTAAAAAGATATTAGGCTAGACTTCGCAGCTTCGGGCAATGTCCGAAGCGTATTTTACCCCAGCGGATGGGGCTTGCCGTAATGGTACCCCTGCGCGTAATCGACGCCGATCTCTCGGAGGACTTCGAGCGTCTCTTCATCCTCTACGTATTCGGCGATCGTTTTCTTGCCGAATTCCTGCGCGATGTCATTGATGTGTTTGACGAAAATCCGGTCTTTGTCGTTGACCGTGATGTTTTTGACGAATTCACCGTCGATCTTGATGTATTCGGTATCAAAATATTTCAGATAGACGAACGAAGAGAATCCGGAACCGAAATCATCCAGAGCGAACATAATCCCGACCTTCTTCATCTCCTCGATAATGTCCATCAGCGCCTTGACGTTATGGATCGCTTCGCGTTCGAGGATCTCGATCGTGATCCCCTCTTTTTTCTGTTCCGGATGGCGGGAGTAATGCGATTCGATCAGATCGACATAATTCCCGCTGAAAAGGCTGTTCGTCGCCAGGTTGAAAAAGAACTGCACGTCCCACAGAGCGAGCTCTTCGCGAACTTTAAGCCCTTTGGTAAGGATAATGTTATCGATTTTGCAGGCCAGCCCCAGTCTCTCGGCCACTTCGATAAACTGACCCGCCGCCATGTACCGCTCCCCTTCACGGATCCGCGCCAGCACCTCATACCCGAACAGTTCCCCGCTCTTGACGTCGTAAATTGGCTGGACGAACGGCTCGACGCGGTCCTCATCGATCGCCCGGCGGAGGAACTCCCCTTTTTTCTGGATTTCGGTTGCCATCTCCTGGTCGCTCTGATCGGCGCGGGCGATCGTGTTTTTCCCTGCCCGTTTGGCTTTGTACATCGCCAGATCCGATCCGGTCAGGAGCGATTCGATGCTCTCTCCCTGTTCGGGATATTCGGCGATCCCGAAACTCGCCGTCAGGGTGATCTGCTCGAACATCAGCGATATGGGAGTCCCCTCGAGACGGGCCCGGAGTTTCTCGACGACGGAGAACCCCTCCTCGTATGCCGTCTGCGGGAGGATAACGGCGAACTCGTCACCCCCGAGGCGGGCGAGGATATCGGCGTTGCGAAGGTTGGAGCCGAAGATTTCTGTCACCTCTTTGAGCACCATGTCTCCCGCCGCATGGCCGTAGGTGTCGTTGACGTACTTGAAATTGTCCAGATCGATCATCAATAGGGTGAATTTGTCGCTGTGACGGACCGAGCGTTTAATCTCGTAGGAGAGAAACTCTTCAAATTTCCGGCGGTTGTAGAGCCCCGTGAGATAGTCGCGGTCGGAGAGTTCCTGAAGCTTTTCGTAATAATCCTGAATCGAATCGAGCATTTTGTTGACATAGCTTTCGATGTTTTTCACTTCGAGAATCTTGGTCTTGAGGCTCACCCGTTTGGCCATGTCATTTTTGCTGATAATGTCCTGGATCATTCCGATAAACTGCTTGAGCGGCTGAACGAGAAGCGAATTGAGACGGAAATAGAGGATCGCGAAAATCAGGATCGTGAAAACGATAAAAAAGACAATGAACGAATTGACCATCGTCGTCAGAGAGATCTTGAGGTTGGCGACGGGGAAACGGACGTCGATGACGCCGTTGATGTCCCCGACTTTGGCGTTCGTATGGCAGCTGATGCACTCCTGGTTGACGACGATCGGGTAGAGGTAGCGGATCTCCTCGTCCCCGGTGAGGATCTCCTCCCCTTTCATCGCCTTGGCGACAAACGCATCATGCTCGCGGGCGGTTCTGTCCTGCTCTCGGTCTCCAAAAAGTTCGGCGACGATCGGGCTGCGGTAGGCGTTGATCCGCATGTTGGGCTCGACTTTGTTCAACCGGAGGATAATCGCGTCGAGTTCTTCCTTGCTCCACCCTTTTTCCATCGCCGAGTAGAGCGCCTCAAACGCCATCCGGCTCGTTTTGCGTGCATCGACCCGTGCCAGTTCGTCAATGGCCCGCTGTTTGATGTAGACGCCGTATAAAAACGCTACCGCCAAACTTGTCGTCAACGAGATGATGACCGTTTTCGCGATCAGACGCTTATACGTCGTATACTTTTTCATACCCGGAGAAACCTTGATGTTATATTTATTGACAAAAATTATAACTTCAGGTTACTTAAAAATACTATATAATTTTTTCTTTTTATTTATCCGTTTTTTAGAGTGCGCAGCGCCGTTTCGACATCGTCCTGACGCATCAGCGATTCGCCGACGAGAAACGCATCGACACCTGCCTTGTTCAGGTCTTCGAGCTGACCGTGCTCGTAGATGCCGCTTTCGGCAACGATGATCTTTCCGTTGGGGATCAGAGGGATCAGATCGTAGGAGAGGTTCATGTTCATCTCGAACGTCTGGAGGTTGCGGTGATTGATCCCGATGATGTCGGCCCCGGCATAGATCGCTTTGGTCAGCTCGGCCTTGTCATGGATCTCGACGAGCGCTTCCATCCCGAGGTGACGGGTGTAGTTGAGGAGTTCTTTCAGCTCGTTTTTGGAGAGGGCCGCCGCAATGAGAAGGACGAAATCGGCCCCGTAGACGAGCGCTTCGAGGAGCTGGTATTTGGAGACGATGAAGTCTTTACGCAGCAGCGGGATGCTGACGTAGCGGCGGATTTCGGCGAGGTAGTCGAGATTCCCCTGGAAAAAGTGGGGTTCGGTCAGAATCGAGATGGCGTTCGCACCGCCGCGTTCATACGCCTGCGCGATCGCTACGGGATCGAAATCCTCACGGATCACCCCCTTCGAAGGGCTCGCTTTTTTGACCTCCGAAATGATCCGGTAGGGTTCCTCGGGGGTAGAGGTGAGATAGGGGCGAACGTCGCGTGGGGCGCGGGCGTTGAACGCGAGCGATCGGCCCAGCCACTCCATGCTGAACTTCGCCTCCCGTTCCTTCAGATCCTCTTTGGTTTTTTTGATGATGTCGTCTAATATCATTAATTTTTCTCCTTGATTTTGCACGTCTCTATGGCTTTGAGGTGGTCTTTTACTTCCTGCTCGTCGATCCCGATCATCGATTCGACCTGTTTGATGAGGCGGAGCGCTTCGGCGCATTCGTTCAGTTTGTAATGCCCCCATGCCAGCGAATCGATGTAAAACGGCGAATCGGGCTGTTTTTCAAGGGCACGGCGGACATACCCCATCCCTTCGCTGACATTCACGTCGTGATCGATCATAAGATATCCGAGATAATTCAGAAACAACGGCTCGTCGATGTCTTCGAGCGCTTTTTTGAGCTTCTCGACGACGTCTGAAATCAGCGCTGGATCGTTCCGGTTCGCCGCGCCTTCATATTTGTAGACGGCGCTTTGGGCCAGGTAGAGGGCGTTGTCCTCTTGTTCATACACCTTGAGCGCGAGTTCCGAGGCTTTGTTGAACTGCTTTTCCTTGACATACAGATCCAGCAACAGAGGTTCGTTGATGTGCGATTTTTCGAGCAATACCGCCAGTTTCGCAAAATCCTGCTGGTACAGATAAATCTTGGCTGCTTCCCCGGCGAGGACGGGATCGCCGAACCCCTCATAGGTTTGTTCGTACAGCGACGCCGCATCGCTCAGCGCGCCGCTGTCGGCATACAGGCTGGCAAGGCGTCTGCCGATCACGATGCTGTTGCCGTGCGTTCCGATGTGCTCTTTGAGAAACCTGACCGCCTCGTTTTTTTTCCCCAGATGGGCGTACTCGATCAAAGCGATCCGCTCCGCCGTCGTTTCGTCGTAGTCCAGTGCGTACGCTTTTTTGAGCGCTCCCACTGCCCCTTCGTAATCGGAGAGTTTCAAACGCGATTCGGCGTAGAGGAGATGGTCGGCTGCCTTCTGGCTGTTTTGGGACAAAAGGAGCGCTTTGTCGGATGCCTGCGCGAAATTCCCCTCTTTGAGCAGGACGATGACGGCAAACCGTTTGAGGATCACATCTTCGGGCGCTTCTTTCAATGCTTTGTCGGTCTCTTTGGCAAGCGCTTTGAGATCATTCGCCTGTTCCAGCATCCGAAGCGATTGGTAGAGGTACTCTTTGTTGGATGTCTCTTTGTAGAGTTCGCTGAAAAATCCGGAGGCAAGATGGTATTTCTGGTGCACCTGCGCATCGAGTGCGTAGAGCGAAAAAGTATCTTCGAAGATATTGGGGCCCGGGGCCGGCTTGGCGTATACAGCCGTCATCAACAGCGCAAAAAGAAGTGCAGACTTAGTCATGGATAATCCCCGGGCATTCGGCTTTCAGCTCGTCGATGCGGTGGCGGAAATAATCCCAGAAGGGAAACGTCCGGCACTGCAGGGGACGTGCTGTGTAAATACTACACCCGTTTAGTGAACGGTTAAAAAACACGCAATCGTATGACCCGTTTACTTTGACCTCTTTGAGCGAATAGCGGTATCCCTCTTTGCGCAGATAGGTACGCCGGAATTCCCCCTCCTCCATCTCCAGCAGCTTTGCGATGGCGGTGATTTCGGTCACGGAGACGAAGATATTGCCGCTCTCACCGGTACAGCAGTTGCCGCCGCACGAGGCGCACGCAGAGGGGTCAAACGCATAAGAGAAACCTTCTCGTGTCATATAATCGGACATTTGATACTGTGCGCCTTTGCTTTATCGTAGATTGCCTGCACCGCAGGGGTATAACGCTCTTCCTTGAACGTGATCATCGGAGGCAACACGTTCAGAAGCGACTTGCTGTTTTTTTTCAGATGGAGCATTACCAGCGTACTGGGACGATCCTCTTTGGAATGGACGAATTGTACATCAACGACTCTTAATCCTGAACTCTCGCACGCACTGCACAGCTGCACAAACTGCCGCGCGTCGTAGCAGATCGCCGCTTCACCGCTGGATTTGAGCAGTTTCGAAATTTTGGCGATAAACGGCTCGATGGGAAGATGGACGTTGTAGCGGGCCTGATGGAGCATCGGATGCTCGGAGCGCGACACCCCTTCATGGTAAAACGGCGGGTTCGAGACGATCCAGTCGTAGCTGCCGTGGGGGGCGTGTTCGAGGAAATCCCCCTCGTGGAGGGTGTAGGCGATGCCGTTGACCTGTGCGTTTCGGCGGGCGAACTGCGCGTAGACGCTCTGCTTCTCAACCGCTTCGAGGGTTACCGCAGGGAAATCACGCGCCACCAGCAGCCCCACGATCCCGCACCCCGCCCCAACGTCGAGGAGTTTCCCTTGCGGGGCGAAACGGGAGATGAACCCGTACAGAAAAATCGAATCGCTGTTGTAGCAGTACCCCTCGTCGGGCTGGTAAAGGAGCATTAGAGCCTCGCTGATGTATTATAATGTCGAAATTATACCTTTTATACAGGCTTGCCACCATGATTATCATCCCTGCCCGTCTTGCTTCCACCCGTTTTCCCGAAAAAGTGCTCGCCGACATCGGCGGCCTCCCGATGGTCGTCCGTACCGCCCAACGGGTCGCGTCCATCGACCGCGTCGTCGTCGCCTGCGATGACGAGAAGATCATTGACATTTGCGCGGCCCACGGCATCGAAGCGCGCCTCACCTCGACGACCCACAAAAGCGGCACCGACCGTATCAACGAATGTGCCCAGATACTCGATGTTCCCGACGACGAACTCATCATTAACGTCCAGGCCGACGAGCCGTTCATCGAAACCGAAGTGCTCGAACGCCTCGTCGAGCGTCTGAATCTCCTCAAAGCCGCCAGCGAACCGTTCGTCATGGCCAGTTGCTACAACGCCATCAACACCGAAGCGGCACAGGATCCCAACCTCGTCAAGGTCATCACCGATGTGAACCACAACGCAATCTATTTTTCCCGCAGCCCGATCCCGTTCAACCGCAGCGGCGAAGCGGCCTACTTCGGCCACATCGGAATCTACGGCTTTACGAAAAAAAGCCTCCACGATTTCTGCGCCCTCGGAGAAGCGCCGCTGGAAGACATCGAAAAACTCGAACAGCTCCGCGCCCTCTACCACGGCAAAAAAATCTCGATGGTCAAGGTGGAGAGCACCGGGTTCGGGATCGATACGGTCGAAGATCTGGAACGGGCGAAAAAGATTTTCGGGATGTAATCAGGCGAAAATTATAAAAAATTTATAAAAAAATTGTTATACTTTTCTTTAATAATATTTCGGACTGAAAGAAACCATGGACACTCTTGGCAAAAAAGCATTTCACATTGTCTGTGTCGACGATTCCCAGACCAATCTTCAACTCCTGAACTCCGTCCTCTCCCGGCACGGATACAAAATCACCTGTTTTCTGGGAGGGGAAGAGACGATCGAGTATGTTACGAAGAACTACAGGGGAGTCGATCTGATTCTGCTCGACATCATGATGCCCGGCATGGACGGATACACTGTCTGCCGGAAGCTCAAACATTCGCACCATCTTTCCAAAATACCCGTCATCTTTCTAACGGCCTACAACGACATCGACGCCCTTACCAAATCGTTTGAAGTGGGCGGCATCGACTACCTCGTCAAACCGTTCCGCACCAAAGAGCTGCTGGCCCGGATACAAACCCATCTGAAACTCAAATACTATCAGGACCAGGAGATCGAAAAGACACAGTACGAGCTCATTTCTATGATGGGCTCGCTGGCCGAAACCCATCACGAAGATACCGCCGCACACGTCAAACGGGTCGGAGAATACTCTTGTCTGATTGCCAAACTCCTCGGATTCGGCGACGAGCAGGCAGCTATGATCCAGTCGGCCTCCATGTTGCACGACATCGGCAAAGTGACCACCCCTGACGCCGTTTTGAACAAACCGGATAAATTGACATCCGATGAATTTACCATCATGAAACACCATGCGCAGGCGGGATACGAGGCTCTCAGCTTCTCATCTCTCCCCCTCTTCAAGGTCGCTGCCATCATCGCCCATCAGCATCACGAAAAATACGACGGCACCGGATACCCCAGAGGGCTCAAAGGGGAAGAGATCCATATTCTGGGGCGTATCGTCGCCTTTGCCGATGTTTTCGACGCGGTCAGCAGCTCACGTGCCTATAAAGACGGATGGCAGCTGGACCGGATATTCGCGTTTGTCAAATCCGAATACGGCCGCCATTTCGATCCTAAAATCGCCGACCTTTTCTTCGACAACTTCGCCCTTTTTCTCGACATCAAGGAAAAATACGATCCAAAAAGAAGCGCATAGAGAAGAATCTCCTCGCGCTACGCTCATGCTACGCTAGAAAAGTACAATGGTTGAACCGATATTGTTCAAGGAGCCACCATGTCTCTCATCGAAATTTTCACCGATTATGTCCTCAACCGCAAAAGCCTCAAAGAGTACGTCGAAGTGCGCAAAACGATCCATGAACGCGGCGAATTCAACGACGCCAAACTGATCC
>JAFGUJ010000187.1 GCA_016938595.1 Campylobacterales bacterium
CTTGATCCGCACCAGAGCGGCGATTACGCGGATGCGCACATTTTCACCGCCGAGCAGGCCCAGAAGGTGGGGCTCGTCGACCGCGTCGGGGTCGAGTTTGACGCCAAAACGCGCGTCGTCGAACTGGCCAAAGTCTCCGAACCGATCTGGAACAAAGAAGACCCGATGGATAAATTTTTCAAACGGTTTGCGGCGGAAGGGGCGAGCCTGGTGCACACCTACTTCCCACCGGTCAGCCTGAGATAGGAACGATCTCCACCACTTCGGAGCGGACCACACGCCGCTCATTCATCGCCTCAAACTCATCCCCGACGCTCAGGGCGTCGAGATCGACCACTTTTCCACCCCGTGCGATCTGGGCGAATCCGCTTTTGTTTTTGTTTTTCGGATGCTGGGCTTCGTAGGCGTTTTTCATCTGCGCTATCAGATTCTGTTTTTCACGCAGGCGCTGGGAGATTTCACGCTCAAAGCGTTCTTTGAGCGTCGGAAGTTCCTGAGCGCCGGATTGCACTTTTTGCGCAGTCTGCATGTTGAAGCGTTTTTTGAGTTCGGAGACAACCTCTTTTTGAAGCACAAGGCGCTGCTCGATTCCATGACGTTTGAAGGCCTCCTGCATGATCATGAGCTGCTCGCGTTTGCGTTCGAGCCGCTGGGCGATCACGTGATAGGAGCCATAACGCATCTCGTCGATCGTCTGCATCAGCTCGTTGTGATCGGGCAACAGCATCTGCATCGCCGCGCTGGGGGTCGGGGCGCGCAGATCGGCGACGTAGTCGCTGATCACCCAGTCGATCTCGTGCCCCACCGCCGAAACGGTTGGCGTCTTCATCGCGAAGAGGGCATCCGCGACAACCTCTTCGTTAAACGGCCACAAATCCTCGATGCTTCCGCCGCCGCGTCCGATGATGACGGCATCGGCGCCGAGAGTATCGGCATAACGGAGCGCATCGGCGATTTGCCCCGCCGCACTGGGTCCCTGGACCAGCACGTCCAGAACGATGAGTTTTACGAGCGGCCAGCGGTGCGATGCGACGCGCTGCATGTCCTGCAATGCGGCTCCGGTCGCGGAGGTCACCAGGACTACGGTGCGGGGAAACTTGGGGAAACTTTTTTTGCGCGCGGGGTCGAAGTACCCTTGGGATTCGAGCTTCTTTTTCAGCTGCTCGAACGCCACCGCCAGCGCGCCCGCACCGTAGGGTTCGGCGCTGAAGCAGTTGATCTGGTATTCCCCCCGCGGTTTGTACAGGGACAGTCCCCCGTGTATCACGACATGTGCCCCCTCTTCCAAACGGAATTTCAGCCGTGCGGCATTTCCCCGGAACATCACGCATTTGATCGACGACTCCGCGTCTTTGAGGGTAAAATAGATGTGACCGCTGCCGTGATGGGTGACGCGGGAGAGTTCCCCCTCTACGCTGACAAACTCGAATGTCGTTTCGAGCAATATTTTGATCTGCTCGTTCAGGCCGCTGACGCTGAGGGTACTCGACATGGTTTACTTTTTACGGGCGATCATCAGGGTCGAAATGTCCATTGAGAAGCTTTTGGTGTAGAGCATCTCGAATCCTGCTTCCTCGAGTTCGCGGGTCATTTTTCCCACACTCAGGAATCCTTCGATCGAATCGGGTAGATAGCGGTAGGCCTCGTAGTTTTTGGAAATGAGCCCCCCTACGCGCGGCAGGATGGTGTTCATGTACCAGTCGCGGATTTTTCCCAGCAATGACGGGTTTTCGTTTTTCATAAACTCCAGAATCACGACCAGTCCCCCGGGTTTAAGGACACGGTTGAATTCTCTCAAAGCGGCTTCCCGCTCCACGACGTTTCGGATACCGTACGAGATACTGATGATGTCGGCAGACGTATCGGGCTTGGGCAGCGCGGTAGCCGGAGCAATATGAAACGCCATCTCGGGGAATTTCTCCCGCCCGACGCCGACCATCCCCTCGCTGGGGTCGATCCCCACGATCTCGCCGACACTTACCCCCGCTTTTTGGGCGCGCCGTTTCCAGTATCCCATCATGTCCCCGGTGCCGCAGGCGACATCGACGATCGAATCCAGTGCTTTTGCGGCGCAGTATCCGTATGCCAAATCGCACGCTTTACGACGCCAGAAAGTATCGATCCCCATGCTCAGCACGCGGTTGGCCCGGTCATAGGTAGGGGCGATATCATTGAACATCGAAACGATTTTTTCTTGTTTGGTCATACGGGCATCACTTATTATTTTTTTTCATCCACAGGATAATATCCTGGTCAATTTTAGCGTGCAACACCTCAAAATCCTCTGTAACGGCACCCAGAGTGTGTGTTCCCCCTCCGATTTTCGGGGCGATGTAACCCAGATACCAGTCGCATACGCCGCGGCTTTCCCCCAGCATCGCGCTCCCCCCTTCGATCATCACCATCCGGTAATCGGCGATTTTTTCAAGGGTGGAAGTGACGAATACCTCCCTGCCCGGAACGGCGAACAGGGGGATCGTTCGGTCAAAATCGTCCCGGTGCGAATAGATCAGAACGTCCGGAGCTTTGCCGCCTATGAGCCTCGCATCGAGTGTCGGCCGGTCGGTACGGACCGTGTTCCCCCCGATCACGATCAGATCGCACCGGTCTCTCAGGCGGTGGACATGGGTACGGGAAGCGAGTGAGCTGATCATCCCGTTGTCGATCGTGCCGTCAAGACGCTGCGCCCATTTGAAAAAAACAAACACCCTCTC
>JAFGUJ010000188.1 GCA_016938595.1 Campylobacterales bacterium
CGATGCCGTCGGTTCGATACGCGATCCGCAGGAGCTGTTCCGGACGGTTACCGACAAGCTGCGTCTCGTCTTCGAGTTCGATTCGGCCGTCATTATCACCTTTGACCGCGACCGGCGCTATATCAACGTGTTTTTCGAGATGCTGCGTTTCGATCTTCCCGATACCATTCAGCGCAGGAAGCGCCCGGTTGCAGGTTCCTGGATAGAGCCGCATCTCGGCGATACGACGGTATCGGTCATGACCATCGAGGGAGAAGTTGAGCGCTACCCCGCTGATTTTCCCGTCCCGAAGATGCTCTACGAGCTTGGCATGCGGCAGGTTGTGCTGTCGCCGCTGTGTTCCGGCGGCAAGGTGATCGGGTTTTTGAACTTCGTTTCGAAGCATGAGAAAAGCTGGTCCGAAGATGAAAAAGAGTTGCTTTCGACGCTCTCCTCTCCGATTGCCGTTGCGGTCAGCAATGCGCTGGCTTACGAGGAGCTGCGCCAGCGCGAGGCGCAGACCGCCATGCAGCTCGCCGTGAACAATGCGCTGCTCACCATCAGGGACCGGAGCCGGATGATGCTTGCGGTCTGCGAGCAGATCGATCGGCTGGTACCCTGTAGCTTTCTCGGTATCAGGGTGATGGGAAACGATGGCCATTACCGTGTTTTCGATAATTTTATGAAAGAAGCAGGCGGAGGGTTTTCCCCTGTGCTTTCGTACAATCATTTCGGAGTTTCGGATTTTCGCGAAATGGCAAGGGAGAGTTTTGCGATTATCGCAAATCCGGGATGCTACTCTGGAGATGATTTCGACCGGCTTGCTCGACAGTACCGTCTTGTGAGTCTGGTTCGCGAAAAACTCGGCGTCTGCTCGGTCATAAGCGTTGCGCTCTGGGACTCCCCCGGAAGTCGGGCAGGTTTGATCATTTCGAATACCTCTCGCGCTTTCGACGATCGCGACCTCCAGACGGTGAGCCTCATCGTGCCTCAGCTGTCGCTTGCGCTGCAGAACTATCTGGCCTACGAGAAGATCGACGAACTGAGGCGGCGGCTTGAGGGCGAGCGGACATGGCTGATCGAGGAGATCAAGGGATCGCACGATTTCGAGGAGATTA
>JAFGUJ010000189.1 GCA_016938595.1 Campylobacterales bacterium
ACGGGGACGGGGAGATCGTCCCACAGTCTCATACACAGGCAGAGGATCCTCATCCCGTCCGCCGCCATCGCCTCGTTGATCCTCTCCAGCTCCTCCGCATCGATCGTCTGCAATCCCTGCGACGTCAGGATATTGGCCGATTTTAAAATGAGAACGTCCAGCGCCCCCTTCGTAAAAGAGACGTACTTTCCCCCGGCGCCGGGAAATTCATGGAACGTCGTCATGCATTTTCGCTCCGAATCAAACGGAATCTCGGCTACGCGGGGGAATGCGCTCTGCAGAATCTGCCGCTCAAAGCCATTCGTTTTTGCCATATCGTACAGCGCAGTCTCGGTGGGATCACCGATCAGATTCCCCTCTGCATCCGCCTGAGTGTCGTTGCACAGGGCCAGAGCGGCCATGAAATACTCTCCGACGGCGGAATTTTCCCCATGCAGTTTTCCGGGGTCCGCATCGCTGATCGTTGCGCTTTTTTGCAGAACGCCGTCTACGTAGACCTCTTCGGCGCTCATCCGGTTCAGAGTCAGTGTTCCGGTTTTGTCCGAACAGATATAGGTCACCGACCCGAGCGTTTCCACGGCGGGGAGTTTTCGGATCAGGGCATTCTGGCGGACCAGCTTTTTCGCCCCGAGTGCGAGTGAAATCGTAACGACCGCCGGAAGCGCTTCGGGGATCGCGGCGACGGCCAGTGAAATCGCGGTCAGGAGCATCATGAGCGGCTCCTCCCCCCGGACGATTCCCACCATAAAGATGACGGCACAGATGACGAGGACCGCTATCGCGAGTTTCTGCCCGAACGCGGCCAGCCGCTTCTGCAGCGGCGTCTTCATCTCCCCGGCGTCCTGAAGCATCAGGGCGATTTTTCCCAGTTCCGTCTCCATCCCCGTCGCCGTCGCAATCCCCGTGGCACGGCCGAAGGTTACGTGGGTCCCCCGGTACGACATGTTTTTCCGATCACTCAGCCCCAGCCCCTCCTCCACCAGCGATTCGGTCTGTTTCTCGACAGGGACCGACTCTCCGGTCAAAGAGGCCTCGCTGACCTTGAGGTTTACCGCCTCGGTCAGCCTCAGGTCGGCCGGGACGATGTTGCCCGCCTCCAGGGTCACGATATCGCCGGGGACAATGTCGGCGGCAGAGACGGTCGTAGGGGTCCCATCACGCAGCACGGTCGCCGTAGCCCCTGCCATTTTCCGCAGCGCCTCCATCGCCTTCTGCGCCCGGTACTCCTGCACAAATCCGATGACCGCGTTCAGAACGACGATGATGACGATGGCAATCGCATCGGAAGGGTCTCCGATGAAACCAGCGATCACGGCTGCGGCGATCAGGACGAGGATCATAAAATCCCGAAACTGGTCCAGAAACATCCCCAAGGGGGATTTGCGTTTTTTCTCTTCCAGTTCGTTCGGGCCGTACCGTTCGAGCCGACGGACCGCCTCCTCCGCGCTGAGCCCCCCCGTTGCCGATTCAAGCCCCTCCAGAACCTCCCGGGTCTCTGCACGGTGCCACTGGGCGTTCTGTGTTTGCATCCCCATTACCCCGCGATGCTTCTGAACCACGCCAGCTCATCCGTCTGTTCCCACGGGTAATCCGGATACCCCACCTGCCCTCTGGCCGCCACATCGGCGTAGAGAAACGTCTTTGGCGAGGGGTGGTCTAGAGCAAATTTCGCAGTGATCCATGCGGGGGTCAGGGGGAAGCGCTCCGCAATCTTTTCCGAGAGCGCCTCATCGCCGATCGCGCACCGCGCGCTTCCCAGCGTATCGACCGTGACGTTGATCGGACGGGCTCTGCCGATAACGTAGGCGATCTGAACCTGCGCGCGCCGGGCGAGGCCGGAGGCGACGATGTGCTTGGCGATCCATCGGGCTGCATAGAGTCCCGAGCGGTCCACCTTCGTATAGTCTTTCGAGCTTTGCGATCCCCCGCCGATGGGGGCGTACCCGCCGTACGTGTCGCACACCACCTTGCGCCCGCTCAGCCCCGAATCGGCGATAAACCCGTGGGTCACAAAACGCCCCGTCTGGTCGATGAAAAATTCCGTCTTCTCCGCATCAAAGAGGGGGTCGTCGGCGAGCGTCCGCACGATGAGCGATTTGATCGTCTCCCTGACCTCATCGATGGAAAGATCGGCACAGTGGGGCACCGCGGCGACGATCGTCGTGATCCGTTTCGCCTCTCCGCGCGCAAACCCTTCTTTGGTTCCGTAGTCGAGGGTCACCTGCGTCTTGATATCGATGCCGAAGGCCTCATCATGTTCCCGGGCGTATCGGTAGAGAGCATCGCGGATTTTGCGGGCGTAGACAATCGCGGAGGGCATCCGCTCGGCGGTTTCGTCGCAGGCATACCCGAACATGATCCCCTGGTCCCCCGCCCCGATCTCCCCGCCGTCCTGATCGACTCCGATGCTGATGTCCCCGGACTGGCGCGACACCAGCACCCGGATTTCGGCCTCTTCGGGGTAGATGGTCTGCGTTTGATCAAACCCTTTTTCGGGATATCCGATGCTTCGGAGGGCATCGAGGGCGGCGGTTTTGTAAAACGCTTCGTCCACCGCCGCCGATGTTCTCACTTCACCGCCGATCATGATGTGGTTTCCGCTCAGAAACACCTCGGTTGCGACCCGGGCGGAGGGGTCGAGCTGCAGCAGCCGGTCGACGATCGTATCGGCGATGATGTCGGCGCATTTGTCCGGATGCCCTGCAGAGACCGATTCGGAGGTGAACAGGTACATGAGTCCCCTTTTCGCGTTTTTTTTCCTGATATCCATCATAATAGATTTTTGTTAAAAAACGCTCTAACCGCTAAAGTTCGATGAAGCCAAAGAGGATTAGAATAAACGGATAACATACTATCTTACACGAAGGTTGACCCATGGCTTTCCCCGAACATCTGCAAAACCGTCTCGGACAGATCGCCGAAGCGCTTGATCTGGATGCTGCGGAGATGACGGTCGTCAAAATGAGACCCGGGACCGATGAACGCCACAAAGAACTGGAACTGCTGCAGGGGAGCTGGAACGAAGCGCGCGCCTGGATCATCCTCGATGAAAACGATCACCCCCATACGATGACCTCTCCGCAGGCCCTCTCGAAAATGATCGCGATGCTCGCCTCGGCTCAGGGGGAGAGCTTCCAGCTCAAACTCGAAAAAGCGATCTGGCAGCGCTATCCGATCGATTTTTATGACGTGTGGGCCGTAGCAATGGACCGTATCAAACGTCAGGCCCAGCTCCATCCCAAAAGCACCGTCGTAAAACTGGATCTCGACTGGCTGGTAGCCGAGATCAAACAGGAGTACCCGAACCTCTTCTACCATCTCGACCAGATGGTGACGCAGAGGGAGGAATAAAACCTTTATGAGCGAAAACCACCGGTTCGTCGACTATCTGATCCGCACCGGAGTGCTCCGCTCTCCCAATCTGGTCGAGGCATTCCTGCGCTGCGACCGCATCCTGTTTGTCCCCGAAGAGCTCCGAAGCGAAGCCTACGGCGACTACCCCCTCCCCATCGGAGGGGGACAGACAATTTCGCAGCCCACGACGGTGGCGATCATGCTCGAACTCCTCCATCCGCGCAGCGCAGACCGCGTTCTGGATATCGGATCGGGATCGGGGTGGACGACCGCGCTGCTCGCCTCGGCGGTCGGGGAAAAGGGATTTGTGGAAGGGGTAGAGCGTGTCCCCTCCCTCGTCGACTACGGCCGCGCAAGTCTGCGCGCCTGCCGCATCCCCAACGCCTCGATCGACCCCGCCGATCCCGGTGTGCTGGGCAAACCGCACCACCGGTATGACCGGATCCTCGTCTCTGCGAGTGCACCCCGATTTCCCCGGGAACTTTTGGATCAGCTCAAACCCGGGGGGATCCTCGTCCTTCCGATCCAGAACAGCCTCTGGCGCATCACCAAAAACGACGACGGCACGACAGGGATGTTCGAACTTCCTGGATTCCGCTTTGTTCCGCTGATCGTTCCGAAAGAAAAATAGGCCGAAAAAACAGGCAAGGTTTAAAAAAATAAA
>JAFGUJ010000190.1 GCA_016938595.1 Campylobacterales bacterium
ATCGCCGATGACATCTCGGCCATGCTGGCCGATGCGGCGCCCGGATCGTGTTACCTGGCATTTCCACCGAAACACCATAAAGAATTGACGGCCGCCCTCTCCGAAACCGCCCGAAAAGCATTAGCCAAAAACATCGCATCCGATCTCGTCAAATGCCCAAAAGAAGAAATTCTAAACCATTTCGCCTGATCCGGTTTGCAGGCCGTTACCCTTTCGTAGCGGTCACCACAAAGATCGGATAAGCTCCGCTTTCTTGAACGACGGTATGGGCGTGGTGAAACCTCACATTCCCAAATCCCGCATCCTCAATGATTGTACGCAGTTTTTCACGCTCAAACCCGAAATGATGCACACCGTCATTTCCATGGGTGTGAAATGTCCCGTCTTCCGCTTCCAGATCGGCCAATGCGACGAAGCCGTCTTTTTTCAAGCAGCTGCGAAATGTTTTAAACAATCCCGGAAGATCTTCTACATGGTGCATTGCCATCGAGCTGACGATTCCGTGAAACGTTTTGTCGAGCGGCTCTTTCATTATGTCACGGCACAACGGAGTGACGCGAAGTGAATCAGTATTTTTAGCCTCCAGCTGCTCCAGCATCTTTTCGGAGAGATCCACCCCCGTTACTGATCGGACAAGCGGCGCTATTTTAAAGCTGAGCAGCCCTGTGCCGCATCCGAAATCCAGTATGTCCATATGGTTCAGCAGCGCGACACGGCTCGTGATGGTCTGAAACACGGCCTGCGCTATCTGCTGGCGTGTATCCCCTTTATCCCACTCCGCGGCTGCATGATTAAAACGCTCCGTCATCCTGCCCCTTTTTTAGACCGTATTATGAACCAAATGGGGTAAAAAATCAAATCCAGCCAATGACGCAATCTGCATGTAATAATTTATTGTTACTATTTAATTAATTATATTATGATGATATAATTAAGTTTTATTTCGTTCAAGATATCTCCGCTCCAAGGATTGAATGATGCACCGACCGACTCCTTCCGATATTGAAGTCAAATTCGAAGGCGGCAATATGATCACCGAAACCGACCTTCACGGCAAAATAACCTACGTAAACCGTCTTTTTATCCAGATGTCCGGCTATAACAAAGACGAATTGATCGGCACACCCCACTCCATCATGCGTCATCCCGACATGCCCAAGTGTTGCTTTGACGTCATGTGGAAAACGATCAAAAAAGGCGAAACCTGGGAAGGATATGTCAAAAACCTTCGCAAAGACGGCGCTTTTTACTGGGTTGTCGTCATGGTCTCTCCCAAATACGATTCGCAAGGGAACCTCAGCGGCTACATCGCCGTCCGAAAACCGCCGGGGGAAATGACGCTCGAAGAGATGAAAGCCAAATATGCCCAGATGATGGCACATGAAGAGTGCATCGACGCATGAAAACACTCTGCATCATCCGCCACGCGAAATCGGATTGGAATGATCCTTCGCTCAACGATTTCGAGAGGCCTCTGAACAAAAGAGGCGAAAAAAATGCCCCTTTCATGGGAAAGCTATTGGCTTCCAAGCAGCTGCGGCCCGACCTCATCCTCTCGAGTCCTGCGGTACGTGCCAGAACGACGGCGCTCATGATCGCCGGCGAAGTGGGCTACGACACCGATGCCATTGTGTACGACGAGGAATTGTACCTGGCGGAGCGAAACGACATTGAACGCATCTTGCAAAAAATTCCCCCGTCATACAATACGGTCTTCATCGTAGGGCACAACCCCGGCCTTACACTGTTTGTGCACTACCTCAGCGGATATTCGATCGACAACATTCCCACCTGCGGGGTCGTCACCGTCTCGCTCAACGAA
>JAFGUJ010000035.1 GCA_016938595.1 Campylobacterales bacterium
ACCGGTTCGATCGGCGCATAGACCAGATCGAAAACATCGGCTGCGCTTCCTTTGATGACCGCGGGGGCGTGCTCGAAAATCTCATCGGCCGTATAGGTGAGGATCGGTGCGATAAGCCCCAGCATCGAGCGGGCGATGATCGCCATCGCGCTCTGCGACGAGCGGCGCGACGCCGAGTTGGCATCGTCGCAGTACATCCGGTCTTTGGTGATGTCGATGTAGATGCCGCTCAGTTCGTTGACGATGAAGTAGTTCAGTCCGCTCATCCCGTGGACGAAGTTGTACTCCCCGAAGAGGCGGTGGGTCTCGTCAAAGACCTCTTTGGCTTTGGCGACGATCCAGCGGTCGATCTCTCCCATTTCGCTGTAGGGGACGATCGATTCGAGACCGTCGAGATTGGCAAGCATGATCCGGAACGTATTGCGCAGTTTGCGGTACTGCTCTGCCGTCTGCTTGAGAATGTTGTCGGAGATTTTCAGATCCCCCTGGTAGTCGCTCATCGCGACCCATAGACGGAGGATTTCGCTGCCGTACTGACTCAGAACCTTCTCGGGAGCGACGACGTTCCCTTTGGATTTGGACATTTTCTCCCCCTTCTCATCGACGGTGAAACCGTGGGTGAGAAGCGCTTTATAAGGGGCCACATGTTCAACCGCCGTGCTCAGGAACAAGGATGACTGGAACCAGCCGCGATGCTGGTCGGAGCCCTCGATGTAGAGGTCTGCCGGATAGGTTCCCGCGTCGTAGTTGCGCGATTTGAGTACCGCGTTCCATGTCGAACCGCTGTCGAACCAGACATCGAGGATGTCGGATACTTTTTCCAGTTCGTCCGCTTTGTAGGGGGACCCCGGGTAGAGGAGTTCTTCGATGCTCATCGAATACCACGCGTCGGTGCTGTGCATCTCGAAAATCATGGCGATGAAATTGAGTACCTTTTCATCGAGGATCACCTCTCCGGTCACCTTGACGCGGAAGAACGCAATGGGGACCCCCCAGTCACGCTGGCGCGAGATACACCAGTCGGGGCGGTTTTCGACCATCGAACCCAGACGGTTGCGGCCGCTTTCGGGGTAGAAGGCCGTTTTGGCCACTTCGTCTTTCGCGATCTCGCGTAGCGTCTTCATCTCCCCCTCAGGGGTTCCGTCGACGCTGATAAACCACTGCTTCGTCGCACGGTAGATGAGCGGGGTGTGCGAACGCCAGCAGTGGGGATAAGAGTGGCGGAATTTGGAAACTTTGAGCGCTTTTTCGCCGAGGAGTTCGATGATCGGCTCGTTCGCCTTGAAGATGTGCATTCCGACAAATTCTTCCGCATTCGGGAGGAGCTTCTCGCGCACGACGGTGGTGTCGTAGCACCCCGTCTCATCGACCGGCATCACAACCTCGAGGTTGTAGCGCAGACCCACGCGGTAGTCGTCTTCCCCGTGTCCAGGTGCGGTGTGGACACATCCCGAACCGTTGTCCATCAATACGTGCTCCCCGAGGACCAGGTGCGATCCGCGCCCGTTGAGCGGGTTGATCGCGTAGAGATTCTCGAATTTTTTGGCTTCGATCTTCTGCACCACGGTTCCGGTGAAAACCCCTTCTTCGAGGAGCGCTTCGTAGCGTTTTTCGGCGACGATGTACCCATCGGAAGTGCGAACGTAGAGTTCATCGGGGTTCAGGGAGATCCCGGTATTGGCCGGCAGGGTCCACGGCGTCGTCGTCCAGATGACGACCGCGGCGTTCCCCTCGATCCCGGCACGCACTTTCGCCTCATCGGAGAGCTCGAAGGCGACGTAGATCGAATAGTCCTCTTTGTCTTCGTATTCGACTTCGGCTTCGGCCAACGCCGTCCGCTCCGCCCAGCTCCAGTAGACCGGTTTGGAACGCTCGATCAACAGCCCTTTTTTCGCGACCGAACACAGGGTACGGTAAATGTTGGCCTCGAATTTGGAGTCCATCGTCAGGTACGGGTTGTCCCAGTCGGCGACAACACCCAGTTTTTTGAACTCTTCGCGCTGGATGTCGATGAATTCGCTGGCGTGTGCACGGCAGAGACGGCGCACTTCGGCGGTGCTGAGCTGCTCTTTTTTCTGTTTTCCGCCCAGCTTTTTCTCGACCTGCTGCTCGATGGGGAGGCCATGGCAGTCCCATCCGGGGGTGAAGCGGACCGAGCGGCCGTTGAAGTAGTGGTATTTGACGATGATGTCTTTGAGTACTTTGTTCAGCGCATGGCCGATATGGGTGTGGCCGTTGGCATACGGAGGGCCATCATGCAGTGTAAAGCTTTGTGCCCCTACACGATTGGTTTTCATCCGGCCGTAAACGTCTTTGGCAATCCACGCGCCATAGCGTACGGCTTCGTTTTGGACCAGGTTTCCCCGCATCGGGAAGTCGGTCTGAGGCAGTAAGAGGGTCTCTTTATAATCCATCGGATCCCTTAATAGTGAGCATATAAAAAGTGCTGCATTATAGCTTTAAGGGGATTAAATTTTGCTGTCGCTGTGCTATACTACCCCAATTTTATACAGGGTTGGCCCATGAAACGCGACGTCATTTTTGTCGGAAACCGCCTCATACTCAATGAAGCCTTTGAGCGCTACATTCTCAGAACACTCAGAAACAAGCTCGCTTCGATCGATTCCATCAGCTATTTCGAAGAATCCGACAAGGACCTGTTTCTCCATCTGGACGGGCTTCTCAAATACGAATCGAAACTCATCATCATCACCACCAAAAGCACGTTTACGATTGTAGGGAAACTTCTCAGTACCGTCACTGCCGACAATCAGGTACTCAAAGAAAACATGTTGATCCCCTCGCGCGCCAACATCCTCGAAAACGGAAGCTATCTCCTCAGCCACAGCCATTCGGAGATCAACGTCATTCTCGCGACCGAGGGGAAATCGCTTCCACCCGTTCTGATCGACGACGAACACCGCCAGGCCATCATCCACCTCTTCAACGAAGAGCTCAGCAGCGCCCAGACCCTGCTCGAACCACTCGCGCAGAATTTTGACGTCCGACTCGAATTCAGCGAATTGGTAGAGGGATGGATCAAGATTCGGATCCACACGCGCCGCCACGGCAACCTTTCGCAATTCATCGCCTCGGCCAAAGGGCTGATGCACCACAAGGTGATCGCTGCGGCCAATATCGCCGCCTTTATCATCGAACGGCTGGGGACCCATCAGAAAAAACTCTCGTTTGCCGAAAGCTGCAGCGGCGGTTCTCTGGCCCACTTTTTCACCTCCCAAAGCGGGGCCTCGGCGGTATTTGATGGTTCGCTGATTACCTACTCCAACACCCTCAAGGCCAACTGGCTGGCCGTGGATGACGACTCGATCGAGGCACACGGCGCGGTCAGTGCGGAGGTCGTTGTGCAGATGTCGGAAGGGGCCATGAACGTCAGCTATGCCGATTATACCATCAGCATCAGCGGCGTCGCCGGCCCTACGGGGGGGAGCGACGCCAAACCGGTCGGCACCGTTTACATCAGCGCCCGCTCCAAAACCTCGGTCCACACCGAACGGTTCCATTTCGAGGGGGATCGCAACTATATACAGGAACAAAGCGTTTTGATGGCCGTTAAAATGCTCCTGAACATCGACCGGGAACTCTTCTTTAGTTGACACGCGAAAGGAGCAAAGCCCCTTTCACTGCGCTAACGCTGTGTTTTCCTCGGCGGAAGGCCCGCGCACGAAACGTGCTTTTACGATCTTTCCAAAATTGCTTGACAAAAGGGAAAGTTTCCCCTATAATTTCGCCCTCACAATCGCCGAATACGGTCGATTGAAGAGGTCTCGTTAGCTCAGCCGGTAGAGCATCTCACTTTTAATGAGGGGGTCGATGGTTCGAATCCATCACGGGACACCATATTGTTGATTCAGTGACCCTTTCGTCTAGTGGCCAAGGACACTATCACTTCATGGTAGGAACAGAGGTTCAAATCCTTTAGGGGTCGCCACTTGTTCAAGTTATGTCGATTTTCGGGAGTTTAGCTCAGTTGGTAGAGCGCTACCCTTACAAGGTAGATGTCACAAGTTCGAGTCTTGTAATTCCCACCATTATTTGGCG
>JAFGUJ010000191.1 GCA_016938595.1 Campylobacterales bacterium
ACTGGGGCTCAAAGCTCCGCGTCCGTACCAGCACGAGTTCGCACGGCTGGGGATCAACTACACCGTCATGAGCAAACGAAAGCTCCTCGAACTGGTCAACGAAGGCTACGTGAGCGGGTGGGACGACCCCCGCATGCCGACCATCGCGGGATTGCGCCGACGCGGGTATACCCCCGAGTCGATCCTGAATTTCTGCCATCAGATCGGTGTCGCCAAAGCCAACTCGATGGTCGATGTCGCACAGCTCGAGTTCTGCATCCGGGACGATCTCAATACCAAAGTCCCGCGCGTCATGTGCGTGCTCGACCCGCTCAAAGTGACGATCGAAAATTACGAAGGCACCGAAGAGCTCGACGCATCGTACTACCCCGATGACGTCCCCAAAGAGGGGTCACGCAAGCTTCCGTTCTCCCGTGAGATCTACATCGAGCGCGAAGACTTCAGCGAGAACCCTCCCGCAGGCTTTTACCGCCTCACACCCGAACAGCCCGTTCGCCTCAAACACGCCTACATCATCACCTGCAAAGAGGTGATCAAAGACGCACAGGGGAACATCACCGAGATCATCGCGACGTACCATCCCGACTCCAAAAGCGGCTCCGATACGAGCGGTATCAAGGTCAAAAGCGCGATCCAGTGGGTCGATGCCGCAAGTGCGAAAACCGTCGAGGTTAGACTCTACGACCGTCTCTACTCGTGCGAAGCGCCCGAGGGGATCGAAGACCTCAATCCGGGTTCGCTCAAAGTGATCAAAAACGCCCTCATCGAACCCGCCGTCATCACCGAGAAACCTGATGTGCGCTTCCAGTTCGAGCGTCAGGGGTATTTTTACGCCGATCCGGTCGACTATACCGACGAAGCGCCGGTATTTAACAAAATCGTAGGGCTCAAAGACTCCTGGAACAAAAAGAGCAAAGCCGACGAGAGCACAGCCAAGCCTGAGCGCAAAGCGGTAGAGAAAAAGGTGCAGATCGAGGGTGAAGTGGTCCCGATGAGCGAAGCCGAGCAGGCCCGTTTCGACACGTACACGGGAACGATAAAACTGGGGAACGAAGTGGCCAATACCCTCGCACGGGACGAGAAGCTCGCGACATTCTTCGAAGCGGCTCTGGCGGGACATAACAGCCCCGTGACCCTCGCCAACATCGTCTCCAACGAAGTGGCCAGAGAGCTCAAGGAAAAAGAGGCCGATGCGCTGAAATTCACCCCTGCGCAGATCGCCGAATTGGTCAAAATGATCGATGACGAGATCATCTCCAATAAAATTGCCAAACAGGTGTTTGAAGAGATGGTGCTAAGCGGCGAAAATCCTGCCAAAATCGTCGAAGCGCAGGGACTGGTGCAGATCAGCGATCCCGCTGTCATCGCACCGATCATCGATGAAGTGATGGCAAAAAACCCCGATAACGTCGAAAAATACAAAGCGGGCAATACGAAACTGTTCGGCTTTTTCGTCGGACAGGTGCTCAAAGCGACCGGAGGAAAAGCAAACCCTCAGGTGGTTAATGATTTGGTAGCACAGAAGTTACAATAGTAGCTGGATTCCCGATCAAGTCGGGAATGACGGAGAGATTTTTATTCTTGCTCTTTGTCAGATTTAAAAGTGTAGATCGGCTCTTTCGTCGGATCGTCTATCACCGCCTCGGTGATCGTGACGCTCTGCAGATTCTTCTTCGATGGGCAGCTGAACTGCAGCGGCAGCATCGATTCCTCGATGATTCCCCGTAAACCCCGCGCTCCCACTCCTCTATCGATCGCCTTTTGCGCCACCGCTTCGAGCGCTTTGGACTCAAAGTTCAGCTCGATGCCGTCCATGTCGAAAAATGCCTGGAACTGTTTGATGAGGGCGTTGTCCGGTTCGGTGAGGATCTGGATCATCTGATCTTTGGTCAGTTCGCCCAGCTGTGCGACGACGGGGATGCGCCCGATGAATTCGGGGATCATCCCATAATGGACCAGCGCTTTGGCGTCGATCTTTTTGCGTTTGGCGGCGATGCCCGTCGTACTTTTGCTGAATCCCACTTTGTTCGTTTTTTTCGTATGGGTGTCGGGGACGAGGCCGACGAACGCCCCGCCGCAGACGAAGAGGACGTGGGAAGTATTGAACAGCACCGTCTCGGTCGTGGAGTTCTTGCGGCTTCCCTTGATGGGGACGTAGACTTCGGCCCCTTCCAAAATCTTGAGCAGTCCCTGCTGTACTCCTTCACCCGATACGTCGCGCCCCATTGTCGAGCTTTCCCCTTTGCGGGCGATCTTGTCGATCTCGTCGATGTAGATGATACCTCTTTGGGCAAGGTCGAGGTCGTAGTTGGCGGCGGCGAGGAGGCGGCTGAGGATGCTCTCGACGTCTTCACCCACGTATCCCGCTTCGGTCAGCGCCGTCGCGTCGGCGACGGCGAAGGGGACCTGCATGATTTTGGAGAGCGATTTGGCCAGAAGCGTTTTACCGCTACCGGTGGGGCCGACCAGCATGATGTTGGATTTCTCCAACTCGACGTTGTTGTAGATCGGGTTTTCGATCCGCTTGTAGTGGTTGTAGAGGGCGACGGCGAGGACCTTTTTCGCCTCTTCCTGACCGATGATGTATTTGTCCAGAAATTCGACGATCTTTGCGGGGACGGGGAGCTGCTGCTGCATGGCGGAGCGCTGCTCGTAGCGCACCTCTTTTTGCAGGATCGCCGAGCAGGTAGTGACGCACTCGTTGCAGATATGGGTCGTCTCCGAGGAGAACATTTTTTTGACTTCGCTTTGCTTCCGTCCGCAGAACGAACAGGTTTTTTCTGGTGTACTCATCAGACATCCTTCGGCGTGAATTTGGTGAGAATTTCATCGGCCAGACCGAAATCGATCGCTTCGCGGGCTTCCATGTAGTTATCTCGGTCGGACTCTTTTTCGATCGTTTTGGTGCTTTTGCCCGTGGCATCGGAGAGGATGACGTAGAGGCGGCGTTTGAGGTTCAGGATATGTTTCGTGTGAATCTCAATGTCGCTCGCCTGACCAGAATAGCCCCCCAGCGGCTGATGGATCATCACTTCGGCGTTGGGGAGCATGTAGCGGTGCCCCTTTTCGCCGCAGGTGAAGAGGACGGCGGCCATCGAGGCGACCAGCCCCATCGCATAGGTGTGCACGGGGGCATTGATCAGGTTCATAGTATCTAATATGGCCAGTCCCGCCATCACCGAACCCCCGGGGGAGCTGATGTACATATGGATCGGCTCGTCGGGATCCATCGCTTCCAGATAGAGCAGCTGGGAGACGATGACCCCCATCATATGATCGTCGATCGCTTCGGTGATGACGATGACGCGGTCTCCCAACAATTTTGAAAACAGATCAAAATAGCGCTCGCCGCGAGGGGAAACGTCTTTGACGGTCGGTATGTATGGCATGGCTTTCTCCTTATACAAATGCTTTGATGAAATCGGGAAGCGACATCGGGATTACTTCGAGGTTATGCTTTTCGATGAACTTCTGCTCTTTTTTCCCCAGTTCGCGGTCAGTGATGACGTAGCCCCCTTCGAGATCAAGGGTGAGTTCGTTGGCCACCATGCGGTCGGTGTCACGGTCAAATGCGGTCCCCAGAAAGAGGTATTTTTTCGTCTTGCGGTAGGTTTTGAGCACTTTGGGCACCGCGTAGCCCCCCATCGCCTCGGTGAGCCAGTCGACGTAATCGGCGTCGCTGATGACGAAGCTGGGGCTGGGGAGGGGAGAGCCCATTGGTTTGAAGAGGATTTTTTCGGCGCTCTCGAGCACCTCGTCGTCGACCTGGAAATACTTCTGGTTCTCGACGTCGTATTCGTAGATCTCGTAGCGGTAGTCGTTCCCCATGATCCGCGATTTGCCGAGGATGAGGCAGTGGGGGGTAAACGCAAAAAGCTCCTGGAATTTGCTGTCGCGGTTGGTGTCGATGATATAGCGCGGCGACATATCGATGATCGCTTTGTGCAGCGGCGTCGGGTCAAACGGTTTCGTATAGATGTGGTTGATGAGCTGCGTCATGTATTCCACGCCTCGGCGCTGCTCCAGATGCATCGCGGCACGCGAATACTCGTACATCAGGCGAGGAGACATCGCACGGCCGCCGTTCATGGCGAGGATCAGCGAATCGCTGTCATGGGGGATGTTCTCCCCTTCTTTGGTCATGATCCCTTCGAAGACGCCCAGAGCGAAATAGGGGATGGTGGTCTGATTACGGATCTCTTTTTTTATTGTCTCTATCATTGTGTCCATTAGTGACATCCTTTTCCGGTGTAGCAGGTTTGTGCGGCGGCGATTTTGACGAGTGCTTTTTCGAGAGAAAACGCTCCGTTCAGATTATCGAGAATTTCGTGATAGAAGAGGGCTCCGTCTTTGGAGATGACAAAGAGCGCTTTGGCGAACTCTCCGCCGAGCTCGCCGGGCGATAGACGGACGCCGTAGTAGTCGCCGAACGCTTCACCCTCGTCGATCCCAAACTGCCACTCTTCGAGCCGGGGGTCATGGTGTTTGTCTGTCGCGACGACGAGGCCTTTAGTGACCCCTCCCAGTGCATTGAGGGAGAGGAGCGCATCGATTTCGCGCAGCTGTGTCAGCAGCTCTTCGTCGACAAACGGCGTGGTGACGATCAACTGTGTCGCGCCGTTTTGGCCGCCGATGCGGAAACTCTCCTGTGCGCTGTTTTTGAGTTCCACACGCTCGGAAGCATAGCCGATATCGATGGGGATGTCGTCGAGTTGTAAGGTGGACACGTTGTAGCGGATCTGCAAAACCGGCTCCTTTGTTGAACTGTTAAGAGGTTTGATGCATTTTGTATTCTCGCAGTGTCTAAACTTGATGGACATGACGCAGATACTGGGTGATCTCGGTTCCGATGATGAAATGTTCGATCGCTTCGGAGGGGGTTTTGACGAACGGGGGGATTTTATGAATCCTGATACCGACGTTTTTCATCACATAAAGGGTATTGAGGCAGTATTGATCGACGATGCAAACGTCGCATTTTCCGATCGCTTCGAGCAAAACGTAGTGTTCGCTGATGTGGTGGGGATTTTGGCTCGAAGCGTTCTCGCAGGCGCAGGCTTTCATGACAGGATCACACAGCATCTTCCCCTTGTATTTGTCCCACGGGTTGATGCGGGTTTCGATATGGCGGTAACAAACTTCCTGGCGTTCGCCGCTCACTTCATAGAGGGCGAACATCGTGCTGGTACAGGGATTGTCATGATATACGCGCTCGCGCGCATCGACCGGGACGGCTACGATCATCGGTGCTCCTCATCGTTTTACGGTTTTAATGCAATTTTTATTCTGCCGAGGGGGGATGTCCGAAATGTCGGCGGATCAACAAAAATGTCCGGATTGTCCTATTAGGGGGATCGTATCGATAAGAACACCATTTGCATTAGCCTGTTTAGAAAATGATTGGATGCTGGATGAGGCAAGATCATTGAACATATACAATAGGAGACTATCATGAGCTGTTCGTCAAGCCATAGCGAAGCTTTTATGCCCGATGACATCAAGGAAAAAATCCACAATCATCCATGCTACTCTGAGGGTGCGCACCACCATTATGCCCGTATCCACGTCGCGGTCGCCCCGGCGTGCAATATCCAATGCAACTACTGCAACCGTAAATACGACTGTTCCAACGAATCCCGCCCCGGGGTCACCTCGGAGCGGCTGAGCCCCGAAGAGGCGGCCAAGAAAGTGCTCCTTGTCGGAGGCGAAGTGCAGCGGATGAGCGTTCTGGGGATCGCCGGTCCCGGCGACGCCCTCGCGAACCCCGGCAAAACGTTCGAGACGTTCGGACTCGTGCGCCAATTCGCCCCCGATCTCAAACTCTGCCTCTCGACCAACGGGCTGGAACTGGCCACCTATATCGACGAAATGGTAGAGCACAACATCGACCACATCACCGTCACGATCAACAGCGTCGATGAGAGCGGCGAGATCGGCAGTCAAATCTATCCGTGGATTTTTTACAACAACAAACGCTACTACGGAAAAGAAGCGGCGAAAATCCTCCTCGAACGCCAGCTGGAGGGGATGCGCAAATGCGTCGAGAAAGGGATCCTGATCAAAGCCAACTCGGTTCTGATCCCGGGGATCAACGATAAACATCTTCCCGAAGTCTCCAAAAAACTCAAAGAGATCGGGGTGTTTTTGCACAACATCATGCCGATCCTATCCGAACCGGAGTTCGGGACGGCGTTCGCCCTCTCAGGGGTCCCCAGCGCGACCGACCAGCAGCAGATGGAAGTGCAGGAAGCGTGCGGCATGGACATGAAACTGATGCAGCACTGCCGCCAATGCCGCGCCGACGCGGTGGGGCTGATCGGTGAAGACCGCGGGGCGGAGTTTACGAAAGATACGTTCGCGGGGCTGAGCTTCGACGAACTCCAGATCAAATACGACCTCGAAGCGCGTCAGGCGGCGCAGGCGAAGATCGAGGAGTTCCGATTCTTCCTCGATCAGGCCAACGAGCGGGTACGCAAAGAAAAAGCCGAACTCAGCTCCGATGGCGTGACGATCCTCGTCGCCGTCACGACGGCGGGCGAAGGGATGATAAACCAGCACTTCGGCAGCGTACGGGAGTTTCTGATCTATGAGGCGGGGGACCGGGGCATCCGGTTCATCCACCACCGCAAGGTCGAGGCCGAATACTGCGCGGGGCCGGACGGAACCAATCCGCTTGCACCGATCCTCGATCGACTCAAAGACGTGAAGCTGATCCTCACCGCCAAAATCGGCGGCTGTCCGCAAAACGATCTCTCCGCGGCGGGAATCGTCGCGGATCAGAGCTACGCCTACCAGCCGATCGAAGCCTCGGTGCTCAAAGCGGCGCGCAAGTATTTCAACCTGCCGGAAGAAATGGAAGTAAATTAAAGGAGCTGATCATGGCGCTCATCAACGACACCACTTTACGCGACGGGGAGCAGGCTCCCTACGTCGCGTTCAATACCACCGAAAAAATCCGTATAGCCACGCTTCTCGATGCGTGTGGTGCGGATGAACTCGAAATCGGTATTGCGGCGATGGGTGAGCGTGAACGCGACGACATCAAAGAGCTGTTGGGTCTGGGACTCGGGGCCCGGATGATGACGTGGAACCGAATGTTGATGGAGGATCTGGAAGCCTCCCTCTCGTGCGGCGTCCGTGCCGTCGATCTCTCGATCCCGATTTCCGATCTGCTGATCGGAGTCAAATTCGGAGGCAGCAAACTCAGAGTCCTGCGGGAATTCGAACGGGTCGTCAGCGCCGCGTCGAAAGAGGGGCTGTTCGTCTGCATCGGCGGCGAGGACAGTTCGCGCGGCGACATCGGATTCATCCGCGACGTGATGGAACTCTCATCCGAATGTGGGGCGGCGCGTTTTCGCTATTGCGATACGGTGGGGATCATGACCCCGACGCAGACGTATCAGACGATCAAATCGCTGTGCGATCTGAATCTCCTCCCCATCGAGATGCACACCCACAACGATTTCGGTTTGGCCAACGCCAACGCCCTCAGCGGCATCGATGCGGGGGCCGTGTCGATGAACACGACGGTGATCGGGCTGGGGGAGCGGGCGGGGAATGCGTCGTTCGAGCAGATCGTGATGGCGCTCAAACATCTCTACGGCGAGGCGAGGGCAATCGATCCTCTCATGATCCGCGACCTCGTCGCTACCGTAGCCGATGCGGCAAACATGCGGCTTGCTCCCAATGCCCCGATCGTAGGAGAACATCTCTTCGCCCACGAAAGCGGTATCCACGCCGACGGAATGATGAAAAACTCCCATGCCTACGAGCCGTACGAGGCCGAAGAGGTGGGAAGCGTACGCGAATTTCCGATCGGAAAGCACTCGGGGAGCGCGACGATCCGCTA
>JAFGUJ010000192.1 GCA_016938595.1 Campylobacterales bacterium
GCATCCGCCGCGTGCGACGAGTTGAGGAAGATCAGCTTGGCATTCGCCCAGTCGGGACTGGTACGGTCGTCATTGGCTGTCCAGATCGTCGGAGTACGTCCGTTGGACGAACAGATGTTTGTGTGAGAGTTGTACGAATCCAACCCCAGCGTTTCCCATACCTGCGGGATGAAACCGTTTTCGTTCGGGCGTCCGATGTGGTACATTACCGATTTGCGGGAGAGTTCGTCCCCTTTGCGGATCGTATCACCCATCTTTTTACCGATGGTGCTCATCGCCTCATCCCAGGTCGTGCGGATCCATTTACCCTCACCCCGTTTTGAACCCGGAGCCCGTTTGATGGGGAACGGGATACGGTCCGGATCGTACATCTGAGACTGGGCCGCATACCCTTTTGCGCAGTTACGCCCACGGGAACCGGCATGCAGCGGGTTACCCATGTATTTTTTGACGGTAAACGTCTTTTTGTCGATCCATGCCGTCAATCCGCACGATGCTTCACAGTTCGAACATGCCGTCGGAACAATCATGTAGTCGTTGACACGGATACCGTCCGGGTTTTCTTCGCTTTGTACGCCGTGACGGTCGATACCGCCCCGTTTCCAGTCTGTTCCGTCAAGTTCCTGGAACCCTTCCCACTGATCCAATGGAGGGTAAAACGAGAGCGAATCAGGGGTATTGGTAAATTTGCTGGCAGCCACCGACTCGGCAACCGCATCAGTAGAGAATACTCCCTTTGCGATCGCAGCACCGGTTACGGTGAGTGCAGCCCCCTTTAAAAATGTTCTTCTGCTTTCCAAATACATCATAATTTCTACCTCTTTAGCTCATTGGTAACAATTGTGGAATAACGAGCCAAACGTGTTTGCTGACCCACAATCCGATCAATGCCGATACGGCAGCGATTTTTAACAAATAGTACGACTGGTTTTTCAGGCTCATACAGACAAGAATCATCGGAACGATAAATGCCATAACCTGACCGATCCAGAACATCACGGTATATTCGCCCCCTCTGACATACGCCATAACCGCAGCCACTTCTTCGGCTTTCATCGGCCCGAGGATCAATTCGGCCATGTAAAGGACAAAAGCAGCGGCAGCGCTCAGCCCCAGTACAATCCCGAGATCTTTTTTGACCGCGTCAGAAAATTTATTCCCGCCCAGAAGGAGCATTGTAGCCGAACCTGCCAGCAACGCTGCCAGAATCATCTGCGCCGATTCGGTCGGCATCTGCCAGATCTCACGTGCCGTAGACTGCGCCATAAGGCCCGCGGTATAGAGGGTGACCGGAACCGCCAGAAGCGTTGTCCATCCCAGCAGTTTGTCGTACATCGCTTCGTCTTTTTTCAGATAGATAAAGTATGCCATTGCAAACAGAAGACCTACGAAACCGGTTGCCATCCACGCACCGATCGTAATCGCCGATGAGAAATGGGGATGGAAAAAGATATGCCAGAAGCGGAACATCTGATGCAAATCGATGACGGTAAAGAACAAAAAGATGTGGATAAATACGATGGAAATCACGACGACCGGAAAACGGATAAATCCGGTCTGCTCCGGATGTTTTTTCAACAGATAGAACGCGAGGAAAATAATACCGGTACCGATAC
>JAFGUJ010000193.1 GCA_016938595.1 Campylobacterales bacterium
CAGTCGTCTTCAATGCCGGCATTACGGCCCATATCGTCATGCTGCGGGGAAAAAACAAGCACCACATCATTGAAGCGGCCTTCAAATCCCTGGCCGTCGCCCTCCGCAGGGCTTTGGCACGAAATGATCGCGCCGGCGTTCCGAGTACCAAAGGGGTACTGTGATCCGGCTGCTGATCCTCGATGTCGACGGCTGTCTGACGGAGGGGAAGATCATCTATTCCTCCGAGGGCGCCGAGTTGAAAAATTTCAACGTCAAGGACGGTTTTGCGATCAAGGAGTGGCTCAAAATGGGGCACCATGCCGCGATCATTACCGGCCGTGATTCGGCTATTGTTGCACACCGCGCCAAAGAACTCGGGATCGAGCACCTCTATCAGGGGGTGAAGGACAAGCGTTCCGTTGCGATGCAACTGTGCGCAAAGCTGGGGGTCGATGCCGGCGAAGTCGCGGCTATCGGGGATGATCTGAACGATTACCGGCTGCTTCAATGGGCCGCACAGGCGTATACTCCGCGGGACGGTTCGGAATATATCCGCGCGTTTGCCGAGGTTTTGGAACGGTGCGGCGGAGATGCCTGCGTACGCGAAATGATTGAAAAAGTGATCCGTACCAACGGCGAAGAAGAAAAATTTCTGAGCCAGTGGATTTAAATGTCGGTAAACGTTTTTTTTCTCCTCGTACTGGGATTGCTGCTGGGAATGTTTGCTGTGTTCAAACCGACTTATGCCACCGATCAGCTGACACGGGAAATTCCGAAAATAGAGCTTCAGTCGTTTGCCCTGTATGAGATTTCCCGCAACGGAATTGACCATGTCCTCGAAGGGGAAGAGGGGAAGATGTTTGACGACCGGTATGAGGTAACGTCAGCCAAATTTAGTGATAATACGAAATCATTGTCTCAGTCGATCCGGGCCGATAACGCCCAGTACCAAAGCGATGTCCTTCGTTTGAAGGATAATGTACTCTACCGCCGTGAAGACGGACTTGAATTCCGCTCCGAAGAGGGACAATACGATGCGAATGCATCGGTCATTACAACACAAGGGCCGTTTGCCATTACCCAAAATGCCAACAGGGTCGACGGCCGGCGCCTTTATTACAATACTGAACACGACACCGTATCCGCGGATGCAGTGCGTGGAAGTTATCAACTGAACTAGGATATGAAGATGATCAAAATAATTGTTTTTCTATTTTCTTTTTTTGTCGCCCTCTCGTCGGCGGAAGAGCTGAAAGTCATTTCGGACCATTTCAAAGGGGAACAGCAAAAAGGGCTTGCCGTTTTTACCGGAAATGTCAAAGTCACCAAAGGACTCGATGAACTCAACGCATCCAAAGTGACGATCTACACCGACAAAACGAATAAGCCGGTTAAATACGTCGCCGAAGGGGATGTCTCTTTCTACATCGTCACCGAGCTTAAAGAGGTATACCGTGGAAAATCGCAAAGAGCGGTGTATCTGCCCAATGAGAGCGAATACCAGTTCTACACAAAAGTCGATTTGATCCGCCTGGACGATTACCGGCGTGTCAAAGGGGACAAGGTTGTTGTCAATACGATACAGGGATACGCAAGTGCGCAGAGCGCCAAGGATGAGCCTGTGATCATGATTTTTACCCTTGAGAAGAAAAATTCAAAACCCGAAAGTCCGTCCAAATGATCGAAGTTATTGATTCGAGATTCGTTACATCGGCTCCGAACATCAAGCTTTCCCCACCTAATGATGAACAAAACGAAGTGGCCTTTATGGCGCGCTCCAACACGGGAAAAAGCTCGCTCCTCAACACCCTCACCAACCGCAAATCATTGGCCAAAGTATCGGCGACACCGGGAAAAACCCGTCTGATCAACTATTTTGACGTCGTCTTCATGGATCGGGAGACTCAGGAACGTCTGAACGCCAAGTTCGTGGATTTGCCGGGTTTCGGATACGCCAAAGTCGCCAAAACACTCAAAACCGACTGGGAAAGCAACCTGACCTCCTACATTACGGACCGTGAACAGATACGGGTGTTTGTCCACCTGATCGACTGCCGTCATCCCGATCTGGAAATCGATGCATCGGTGCGCGAGTACCTCGATCAGATCTGTGCCCCCACCCAAACGATTCTGACGGTATTTACCAAAATCGACAAACTGAACCAAAAAGAGCTGAATGAACTGAAAAAACGGTTTCCGGGTGCGCTCATGATCTCCAACTCCAAACGGCGCGGTGTCGACACGATCGTCGAAGTGTTGTACCGTCTCCTCAAAGAGGAAAAAAAATGAGCGAAATCCTCTATAAAAAGCCGACGCTGCGCGACATTCCCGCTATGCAGAAGCTTGTCGCTCCCGAAATCGAATCGGGGGTCATTCTGCCCCGCAGCAACGACGAAATAGCAACCAACATACGCTCCTATTTCATCGCTCAAGACGCCGGCAGGCTGGTTGGTTTCGTGGCCCTGCACATCCACTCCCCCCAGCTTGCGGAGCTGCGCTCGATGATTATCGATCAACATTACCGCGGCCGCAACATCGGTACTACCCTGGTCGAAAAAGCGTGCGAGGAGGGACGTCATCTGGGGCTCAAAGAGGTTCTGGCCCTGACCTACCAGCAGCGTTTTTTTGAACGGTTGGGATTTGTTGAAATCCCCAAAGAGAGTATCCCCGAACATAAAATCTGGGCCGATTGTATCAAATGCAAACATTTTCCGGTATGCAACGAAGTTTCTCTTATCAAGACGCTCTGAACCAACTCTTGTTGGTTGGTGCCTATGTGGTCTATATCAGTCTGAGCAGCCTGTATCTTTTGTTCCCCCCGTTACTGGCACTTTTGTTTTTTGCCTATTACCGTGCGTTGGCCCGGCATGATCTGGCCGGTCTGCTGGTCGTGATTTTTATGCTCCTCTTTTTCGAAGCGGAAAAAGGGTTTTGGTTCGGGAGTACGGTCTTGTTTTTCACCTTTCTGATCCATTATTTTGTCCCCAAGATCGAGCAGGTTCTTCAATGCCGGATCTGTATGGCGGCCATTTTCACCCTTTTTGCCTATCCCGGCTACTGGCTCTTTATGTGGACCGGAAATCAGGTTCTTATGCTGGAAGTTCCCGCGATCGACTGGCATATGGGTCTTTACATAGTCGTTGAATTTTTAATCCTGGCGGCCCTTGTATGATAATCAGATTGCTGCTGGGAATTTTTGCCGTTGTCTGGCTGGGACTGCTGGTTCGTGTGTTTCACCTTTCGATACAGTCCAACGAATACTATGCAACCCTTTCGGAAAAAAACAGTATCAAAGCCGAGCTAACCGCCCCCGTACGGGGGGAGATTCTGGATCGGAATCTGGAGCCCATAGCGATCAACGAACTGGGATTCAAAATCGCACTGGCCCCCCATCTGACCAAAGGGAAGGATACGACGAAGCTGGATCGGGAAATCGCGTATCTGGTGTCGAAAATCCCGACACTCGATCCGGAGAAAATGGCCAAAATCTACAAACAACAGGATTCGTATTACAACCATTCTTTCATCGATGTTGTCGATTTTATCCCCCATGAAACGATCATCCCCCTTTATTCGCTGATGAACCTGCGCGAAACGATCAAAATTTCCCCTTCGCCCAAACGTCTCTATCCATACGGCGCCGTGGGATCGCATCTTATCGGTTATGTTGCCAAAGCCAATCAAAAAGAGATTGACGCCGACGCGTCGCTGCAGCTGATCGGGCATGTGGGGAAAAACGGGATTGAAAAATACTACAACCGCTATCTGCAGGGGGTCGCCGGCGAGAGACGGATCAAGGTTAACGCGCACAATGTCGAGATCGAAGAGATCGGCAGAACACCGACCAAAGAGAACCGCACCCTTGTGCTGAACATCGATATGCAGCTTCAGAACTTTATCACCCATATTTTCGATAAGCGGGTCGGGGCGATCATCGTCATGGACGTTCACGGAGCCATCTATGCCGCAGGAAGCTATCCGGAATACGATCTCAATACGTTTGTCTCAGGGATCAGCACGAAAGAGTGGAATGAGCTCATGAGCAGCGTTGATGCCCCGTTCACGAACAAAATGATCAACGGCCTGTATCCGCCCGGATCGACGATCAAGACCGGGATGGGGCTAATCTATCTCAACTCGGGGGTAATGGACGAGCACAGCGAGGTCCACTGTACCGGATCGATGAGACTGGGCAACCGGGCGTTCCGCTGCTGGAAACACAGCGGGCACGGATCGACCGATCTGGCCAAGGCGATCACCCAAAGCTGCGACGACTATTTTTATAAAGGGAGCCTGGAGGTCGGGATCGAGCGGATGAGCAAAGGGCTGATACGGATGGGACTGGGCAAAAAAACGGGGATCGATCTTCCCAACGAGTTTATCGGTACGATTCCAAGCCGCGAATGGAAACGGAAAAAATTCAACAAACCGTGGTATCAGGGGGAGACCCTCAACACTTCCATCGGACAGGGGGACGTGCTGGTGACTCCGATGCAGATGGCCCAGTTCACCGCATTGATGGCAACGGGGAAACTTCCGATACCGCATGTCGCCAAAACCGTCGGCGACAACCCGTATACTCCCAAGCCGCTGGATGTCCTGACTCCGCTCGAAAAAGAAAAACTCCCGATTGTGCAGCGGGCAATGCGCGGCGTGTGCAACGACCCCGGGGGGACGGCAAAAGCGTTTGTCCATACCCGCTTCCCGATTGCCGGAAAAACGGGAACGGCTCAGACGACGGGGATAGCCCAGGGGGTCAAAGAGCGTCAGAGCGAGCATTCCATGGAGTATTTCAAACGTTCGCACGCATGGTTTACGACCTACGGCCCGGCCGAGAAACCGCAGTTCGTCGTCATGGTGATGGTCGAACACGGAGGGCACGGAGGAGAGGCGACAGGGGGGATCGTCTCGGCGATCTACAACAAGCTCGACGAGTTGGGGTATATTAAAAAATAACCTACTCTTCGAGGGTCCGGACGATGAGGCTTTTGGGGAGGTTGAATTTTTCGATCAATTCGACCTCTTTGGCCCGCATCTCTCCGTTGTCGACCTCGTGGTCATATCCCAGCAGATGGAGCAGGCCGTGGATGAAGAGGAGGGCGAGCTCATCGTCTTCGCTGTGGCCGAGCTCTTTCGCGACGGCGGAGACTTTGTCGACACTGATCACGATGCTTCCCAGCGGAGCGCCGGGAAACGGATCGCTCGGAAAACTGAGGACATCGGTGGGTTTGTCGATCCCCCGAAAATCGCGGTTGATGTCGGCGATTTCATCGTTATGGGTAAAAATAAGCTCCACCTCCAACGGTGTCAGAGCATCGCAGATCGTTTCAAGGCGCGAGGTTTCGTAGGTTTTTTCGGTTCGGTTGTCTAGTTCTATCATAGGTGAATTGTACCATAAGGGGAGCATGGCTACAATGACAGCAGGAGTAATTATGGCACAAAAAGCACTTTGTATTATGAGCGGGGGGATGGATTCAACTCTCTGCGCCTACCTGATGAAGCAGGAAGGGTACGATATCGTTGCGCTGCATTTCAACTACGGCCAGCGCACTGTCCGCAAAGAGCTCGCAGCGTTCCGCTCGATTTGCGAGGATCTCGGGGTGAGCGAAAGCTATGAGATCGACCTCGATTTTTTCAAGACGATCGGCGCATCGGCACTGACCGATATGACGATCGATGTCCCCACAGGCGGGCTCGAAGCGGGGGTTCCGGTCACCTATGTCCCGTTCCGCAACGGGATATTCCTCTCCATTGCGACCGCCATCGCTGAAAAAGAGGGGTGCGAAGCGATCGCCATCGGTGTTGTCGAAGAGGACAGCAGCGGCTATCCCGACTGCACCGAAAGTTTTATCCGTGCGTTTGAAAAAGCGGCCAATCTCGGGACGAAAGAGACAACGGCCATCGGGATCCGGATGCCGCTGGTTCACATGAACAAATCGGACATTGTGGCCGAGGCGGTCCAACTTCATGTTCCGCTTCATCTGACGTGGAGCTGCTATCAGGACGAGGAAGAGGCATGCGGCGTATGCGACAGCTGTCGGCTTCGGCTGAGAGGTTTTGAACGCGCCGGCACGAAGGACCCTGTCAGCTATCGTGTTTAGTGCCGATACCTCCCCGATCACCCTCCATTACCGTCCCCGCAACCGGAACACCTATATCACGATCACCGGGACAGGGGAAGTGAGTGTCCGTACTCCGTACAAAAACGAGCAGAAGGTTCGGGAACTCCTCCGCGACAAAGAGGGGTGGATACGTGACAAACTGGCCAAACTGTGCGCAAGGGACCATGAATGCCATAGGCTGGGAGAGACGATCCGCTTTCGGGGGGAAAATGCCCCGGTGCACCGGTTTCCGAAATTGCAGCAAAAGCTTGAAAAAGTGGAAAATCATGTTAATATTGAAAAATATTACCATCATTTTTACCGCGAAGAGGCTCTTTTGACCCTCCCTTCGCGGATCGAGTATTATGCCCGGAAAACGGGGCTACGACCGAGCGAAGTCCGGTTCAAAAAGATGCGCAGACGGTGGGGAAGCTGTGATTCTCGCGGGGTGGTTACGTTGAATACGATGATGATGCAGCTCTCCTACGAGCACATCGACTATATCATCGTCCACGAACTGGCCCATCTTGAACACATGAACCATTCCAAAGCGTTCCACGATCTCGTAAGGCTTTTTTTGCCCGACGAAAAGAAGCTGCGACGCGAACTTCGGGCGATCACCCCTCTCTGACGTTCAGAAAGGCTCCAAGGCCGATATTGCTCCACGCACGCGATTCGGCCAGATAGCTCTGCATGTTTGAAAATACCCGTTTGAAATCGGGATTTCGGGCCGATTCCTCGGAAAGATAGGCGTCCAGCGCCTTTTTGGCCGCACGGTTGACATCGTCGGGAAACGAGGCGATTTTGACCCCCAGTCCATCCATCTCTTTGAGCGCCTTGATGTTGGCGGAGTGGAATTCCAGGGCCATCCGGTTGCTCATCTCTTCGCTCGCGATCTGCAAGATTGCCTGATGTTGCGGCGAAAGGCTCTCCCATACCTGTTTGTTGAAGGTCAGTTCCAGTACCGAGCCCGGTTCATGCCATCCGCTGTAGTAGTATTTGGCGACTTTGTGGAACCCCATCTGAAGATCCAGGGCAGGCCCTACCCATTCGGTCGCATCGATCATCCCCCGCTCGAGAGAGGGGTAGATGTCTCCGGCGGCGAGGAGGACGGGATTGACCCCCAGGCGGGAAAAAACCTCCCCTCCGATTCCCGGAACCCGCATCTTGAGCCCTTTGAGATCCTCAAGGCTACGGATCGGCTTTCGGAACCATCCTCCCATCTGCACATTCGTGTTGCCCCCCAGAAGGGGATAGAGGTTGTGTTTGCCGTACATGTCGCGCCACAGCTCCATGCCGCCGCCGAAGAGCATCCAGGAGCTGATCTCCTCGGCTGTCAGGCCGAATGGGGTGCCGCTGAAGAGGGCGAATGCGCTGTTTTTCCCCTTCCAGTAATAGGGACCCGAATGGAAGGCGTCGATCTCGCCGGTGCTGGCGGCGTCAAAGACGGCGAGTGCCGGGACAAGGGTCTCTTTGGGGTAGACTTTGATGATGAGGCTCCCGCCGCTTGCCGCCTTGACCCTCTCGGCGAAACGCTCTATCCCCGTTCCCATGATGGGAAAACCTGCGGGCCAGCTCGTCGCGAGACGAAGGGTCACTTTTTTGTGTGGAGCGCTGCTGTACTCATCGGAGGAGGATAGCTCCTGCGAGGGGTGTTTGGAATAGTCGATCGCCTGACGGCCGCTTTCGTTGCAGCCGCTCAGTAAAAGCGCTGCAGAGGCCGTCGCACCGGCGGTCATGAAGGTTCGTCTGTCCATAAGGGTCTCCTAAAAAAAATCGAGTTCGAGCTGTTTCATCGATGCGCGGGATGGGCGTAGGATGTTCTTGTCGACCCCGGCTACGAGGGCGAAATGAAAATCTTTCGCTTGCAAAAGGGAAATCACCTCTTCGGGGTAGCGGTAGAAAAAGATGTTCTCGACGCCGATCGTGAGGGAGGAGCGCATCGATTCGGGCAAAAGGCAGATGATCTTCGCCCAGGAGGCCTGAGCGTCGAGAAAATCGATCTGTTCGTCAATCAGCTCCAGCAGCGGTTCAAAAATGACAACCCGGTCGCTGCTGCCGAACTCCTTGCTCTCTAAACGGGAGTTGGTAAAGACGGGGATGAAGTGCTTCATCTTGCTGAATCCCCGGATCTGAAAGGGGATCCGCAGGAAGGTATAGAAGAAGAGGAGATGCTCCAGATAGGGGATAAAAAACGGAGAGAGCATCTGCCGCTCATAAAACGTGTCGTTGTGGATGAACGACGTCTCGAACAGGGTCTGCTCGATAATCGTGATCGTATTCTCCTGGGCGCGGATCAGCTGGGAGTGTTCGATAAAAATATCCGGATCGGTCAGGGCGGGGGAAAACAGGACAATCGATTTTTTCTCCAGAGGCCACAGTTTTTCCCACACCTCGCGCATACTTCCTTCGACATTGCAAAAACTCGCGGGTGTCGAGATCATGGTGGAGAGGTGCAGGGTGATCGGGTCGCAGGCGTAGACCTGAAGCTCTTTTTCGAGGAGATAAAAACGGAGCAGTTTTTTCAGGGCGTTGTCGAGGTTGTCGACCTTGATCCAGGCGATTTCAGTATCGCCCATCTGGGTCGGTTTGTCGAACATGACGCCATAGGCGCCGTTCAGAAGTGCTTCGGGAATATCCTCGGGGGTGTAGGCGATGAACAAAGAACCCCGCTTGACTTTGGAAGGCTCGAATACGACATTCTCAAAGAGGCTGACTGAAGGTTCCCATACAAGATTTCCTTTGGTCAGTGCGAGGATATTTTCAAGTCTCATCCAATCGAACTTCCGCTCTGGCGTGGTTTTTCGGGGCGGATGAGGCAGAGCCCCTCAGCGTCTTTGGCCGCGAGGAGCATCCCTTCCGAGAGCATACCCATCAGTTTGGCCGGTTTGAGGTTGGCGACGACGCATACCTGCGTTCCCACAAGCGATTCGGCGCTGTAGTACTCGCGGATCCCCGCGATGACCTGGCGGGGAGACTCTTCGCCCAGATCGACCTGCAGTTTGAGCAGTTTGGAGCTTTTGGGAACTTCCTGGGCTTCGAGAATGGTCCCGACTTTAAGCGACGTTTGGAAGAACTGGTCGATGGTAATCAGCCCTTCGGTCGGAACGGTAGAGACTTTTTTCTCCTCTTTGGCCGGTTCGGGAGCTTTCGGTGCCTCTTCGATCATCGCTTTGGGCGCTTCGGCCATCAGCGGCTCTTCGACCCTCGGGAAGAGGGGAGGAATTTTCTTGATCGTAAACGGCGCAAGGAGTTTTTTCTCCTTGATCAGGGTGGTGTAGCTCTCCGTGTTGATGGCAAAACCCAGCGCGTCGGCGATAGTCGCGGTGGTGCGCGGCATGATGGCGTGCAGCATCACCGAAGCTTTCGCCAGCAGGTTGGCGACGAGGGCGACCGTGGCGAGCGCCTCGTCGGTGCGCCCTTCTTTGACTTTCGTCCAGGGGGCGTGCTCCTCGATCGCTTTGTTCCCGATCGTGAACACTTTCCACAGCTCCTCGAGGTAGCGGTGGATCTGCAGTTCGTTCAGATAGGTCTCGAGGGAATCCAGGATCGCGTGGGCATCGTTCAATTCGCGTGCATGGTATTTTTCGACATCGACGCTGTTGATCGCAAAATCGGAGTACTTTTCACTCATCCCGATGATCCGGTTCAGAAGGTTCCCCAGGTCGTTGGAGAGATCGGAGTTCATCCGGTCGATCAGGGCCCGCTGCGAAAAGTCGCCGTCCTGCCCGAAGGGGACTTCACGCATCATAAAATAGCGGAAGTTCTCGACGCCGTAGTGTTTGGCCACTTCGCGGGGATCGACGACGTTCCCTTTGGACTTGGACATTTTCTCACCGTCGCGGGTCCACCATCCGTGGGCACCGATGTGTTTGGGGAGGGGGAGATCCAGGCTCATCAGGAATGCCGGCCAGTAGATCGCGTGGAAGCGGAGGATGTCTTTGCCCACCAGCTGGACGTTGGCAGGCCAGAATCCCATTTTCGACTCGTCATTGCCGTATCCCAGCGCTGTGACATAGTTCATCAGGGCGTCGAGCCAGACGTACATGACGTGTTTGGGCTCGTTCAGCGACGCGGGGAGGTGGACTCCCCAGCTGAAGCTCGTACGGGTGACCGAGAGGTCATTGAGCCCTCCGCGGACGAAACTCATCACCTCGTTGCGGCGCGATTTGGGAAGGATAAATTCGGGGTGGGCCTCGTAGTACTCCATCAGCGGCTTTTCGTATTTGCTGAGGCGGAAGAAATAGCTCTCCTCTTTGACGATCGTCGTGGGACGTCCGCAGTCGGGGCAGCATCCGCCGTCCATCAGCTGCGATTCGGGGAAGAAGGTCTCACAGCTGACGCAGTAGTTCCCCTCGTAGAAATCCTTGTAGATGTCCCCTTTGGCCACCATTTTCTCGAATGCGGCCTGGACCCCTTTTTTGTGGGCTTCGTCGGTGGTACGGATGAACTGATCGTAACTAATATCAAATTCATCCCACAGGTTGCGGAAGAGGGCACTGATCTCGTCGGCGAACTGCTGGGTCGGCTTGTTCTGCTTGGCCGCCGATTCCTCGATTTTCTGGCCGTGCTCGTCGGTCCCTGTCAGAAAATAGGTCTCGTTACCCAGAAGGCGCGAGTGGCGTGCCAGTGCATCGGCGATAAAGGTGGTGTAGGCATGGCCGATATGGGCTTCGCCGTTGACGTAGTAGATGGGGGTGGTAATATAGTTTTTCATCCTAAAATAGTTCTCCTTGAATTTCTGCCTCGTTAAAAATCAAACCCGCCGGTTTCGCCTTTGGACATGCTCTCGTACACCGTCCGGACGTATTTGGCGCGAATTTCGCATCCTACGCACTCGGGACAGGGGTAACAGCTCTCGAGCCCATGCTCCTGCTGACAGCCGCGCAGCGTCTCGGTCGCTTCCTGCAGTCGCTTCTCGAAAATGTCACTGCTGTGCGGCGTAGACACTCAAAACCTCGTTGACTTCGTCGTTGGAGCCGAAAAAACAGGGGCTCGTATCATGGACGTGGCGGGGGGTTTTTTCGAGAACGTCGCGTTTCCCGTCGACCGCTTTTCCTCCGGCTGTTTCGAAAATGAAAGCGAACGGAAACACCTCGAACAGCATCCGGAGTTTCCCCTCCGGTTTGTCGCTGGCACCGGGATAGCTGAAGAGTCCGCCTCCCTTGAGGAGGATCTGGTGCAGATCAGGAACCATTCCGCCGGAGTAGCGGAGGCGGTAGCCGCGTGCGAAGAAAGAGTCGATCATCTGTTTGTGATAGGCCGGCCAGCACTGCTGGGTGCCGCCGGGGGCCATGATTTTCCCTTTTTCGTTCAGCTGGATCTCTTTGATGTATTCAAAGACGCCGTTTTGGAGAAGGTAGAGGGAGACTTTTCCGTACTGGGCGAAAACGAGCTCGACGCGGGGACCGTAGACGACGTAGCAGGCCGCGACCATTTTCTCACCCGAAAACTCCCCTTCGTAGATTCCGAAGATGGAGCCGACGCTGAGATTGACATCGACGAGCGACGAACCGTCGAGGGGATCGAACGCGATGTAGTAGTGCCCCTTTTCGTTCAGCACCATCGGATCCTCTTTCTCTTCGCTGGCGATCGTGTGGACTCCCTCGATGCGGCTGAGTTCCTCTTCGATGATCAGGTCGCTTTGGATGTCGAGCTGCAGCTGGGTTTCTCCCGAGCTGTTCTGCTCCTGTGAATAGCCGATGTCCTTGACGTCGATGGCGTTTTTGATCCGGATGGCGCTTTTTTGGATTGCTTCTAAAATTGTGTTCATTCAAGTACCTTTGCGTGGTTTAAAATCCATTCGATTACCTGATCCGGGTCGTTGAGATCGAGCAGATCGATCCCCTCAGGCAGGGCATAATGGGACATATCGATCGTATCGTCGATGGCGAGGGCGTTCATGTAGGGAAAATAGTCGGTGTCGATTTGCCCGCGGAAAATGCTGATTCGGGGAAGGGGAAGGGTTTTGAGCCCTTCGACCAGCAGTACGTCGAATTCCCCGAAAAGAGAGATGATTTCATCAAGCTCTTTGTGCCGTTTCGAGAAATAGGTCGTACGGGTCGGAGAGGTGACGATCACCTCGGCCCCCGTATCGCTGAATTTGTAGCTGTCTTTTCCCGGAACATCGAACTGGGCTTTGTCTTTGGGATCGTTTTTGACGATGGCAACCTCGAGACCGCGCTCGTGGATCAGTTTTCGCGCCACTTTGAGAATCAGGGTCGTTTTGCCGCTGTTGGAAGGGCCGGTAAACGCTACCGCTAAACGCTTTTTCAAAAATCATACCTCAAGTAAAAATGGAAGATATTATAGTCAACAATCATTGAAAGTTGGTTAAGGCGAGTTTGCGTATAATAAGGAATATTCGCGAGAAAAGGATTACGATGCGATTTTCGATGATAGCGTTGGCGGCTTTGCTGGCATTTGGCGGGTGCGCTGACAAAAGTGCTTTTGGTATGTTTGCGATGGATGAAACGCATGAACGTGCGGTGGAACAGATGCGAAGCGGCAGCATCATCCAGTCATTCGAGACCAAAGCGCTTATCTCCGCCGTTTATCTCAACCCCGTGTACCCCGAAGAATACAAAGACGGCGATTATTTCATCGCGGCCCTGTATTTCGAAAAACGGAACCTGGACACCAAGAAATGGGATATCAAGGATCACGGGTATACCCTGACCCTCAACGGCATCGAACCCTCAAGCATGGAGGAAATCAAAGAAAAAGATCCCCGCCGCGCGTTGATACCGATCCAGAACAACTGGAACCGCTATTATCTGGTCCGCTTCGAGAACGTCAAAGGATCGGCTCTAGCGCTGAAGCTCGAAAATAATCAGACCGGGTCGGTTGTGTTAAGTTATCCAAAAGAGAACTGATCGACACCTTTTCTCCCATGATCTTTTTGTAGATCACATAGTTGGCAAGAACTTTCTTGCCATACTCACGGCTCTCCGCATTAGAGACAAGCTCCATACTCATGAACGGTTCATGCTCTCCGGGCAAAAACACCCCCTCCGTCGTAATCAGCCGTTTGGTAAATCCGATCCCGCCGTTGTAGGCGTAGGCCATAAAGACTGGATTGTAGAGGGTTTTTTCGATGTGTTTGAGATGCTCGATCGCATAGGGGATATTGTATTCCGGGCGGAACATATCGTGGTACGAGGTGACTTTCAGCGGGTGGATTTTCGAAATCGAATCCACGTTGAACGGCATGATCTGCATCAGCCCCAGCGCGAAAGAGCGTGAAATGAGTCCGGGAATGAGACGGGTCTCCTGCCGCATCAGGGCATAGAAGAAGGCTTTTTGATCCACCGATAGACCTTCGAGATAGCGCTCATAAGGCATGGTGAAATTGTGGACATACGGTGCATATACTCGTTCGATCATGTAGGCCTGCACCGCCAGCGAATCTTCACCGTCGTAACGTTCTACCAGCTCATAAAGCCTATCGGGAGGGGTCGCGACCATTTCGCGGTGGAGACGGTTCCATTCGAACGGATCATCTCCTTTGAATCCCCCTTTTTCGGAGGTGGGGAGTGTCGAGTAATAGTTCTCGGTCTCCATCCCCAGCTGCTCTCGAGCCCACAGGGTGTAGACGTTGATGTCGAGGCTCTCTGAGAGTTCCTTCAGCAGGGCATCGTCTCGGGTGATGCGATAGAGCCAAAACGTATTCTTGTCGCGGTCCATGACCGACCAGGCTTTTTGCTTTGCCTCGCGGAGGTGATAGAGGGCGTTGTCGTTGCGGTGATGACGGATCGCGTTGACCCCAAGGTAAAAATGGGTATGGGCGTCATAGCTTCCTCCGCTGACGTCGGCCAGGGATGCGTGGATGTGGGTCAGCTTCGGATCGGTGATTGCCAGATAAACGAATGAACTGAATCCCCGCATGGTGGTGAGCGAAGCGAGCGTTTCGGCATCGATAGGATGGTTGAAATGATCATGCCGATACGGGGCACCGGCGATATTGAAAAGTTTGAGAGAGGGTTCGAGATCGCTGTACGGGCTGAAATGGTTGTTGTGGTTCATCGTCCGAAGCCACTCGACATCCCCGAATCGATCTCCCAGCCGCTTGGCGATGAGCTCGCGTTCGTAACTTTCAAGCGATTGGGCTTTGGTCGGGGTGAGGGCGAGATAGAGGCAGTCGTCTTGAACGATCCCCATCAATTCGGTGGAGAGTTTTTGCATGCACTCGGCGGTGTAGCGGATTTCGGCTTCATCCGTTTTGGCTGCATAGTCAAACAAAAAGCGCTGATTGACGGTATCGATCTGGTAGAAAGCCTCGCTCGCCTGTGAGGCGTTGATATCCTGCTTGAGAAACTGCCATATCAGGAAATTTTTTTCGCGTGAAGCGGGCTTGTCATTGATCTCTTCGAGGGTGACCGCCGATACACTGCACGCCAGGATCAGCGACAGGAGCAGTGAACGTTTCATCCGAGAACCGCAGCGTTGATGACGTTGACGAGGATTACATCGATGACGTTGAGCAAAACGATCAGTATAATCGGTGCGAGATCGATTCCGTTGAAGACGGTCGGCATCATCCGGCGGATCAGTGTGTAGGCCGGTTCGGTCAGCCGGTAAATGATCTGTACGATCGGATTGTACGGATCGGGGCGTACCCAGGTGAGGAGGGCGCCGATGATGACGACCCAGATATAAACGGTGAGGAGGGAGTGGACAATCCCTCCCAGTCCTGCGATGATGCCTTCCATCATTTGACCACCTCTTTGATATAGTTTTTGATATGGGTATAGATCTCTCCGAGCTCCGGTCCGTGCTCGGCACCGGTGAGGAGTATCCGCAGGGGTTTGAAGAAGTTGTCCCCCGAGAGAGCACTGTTTTTGGCCAGATAGTCTCTGTAAGCGTCGAAATCGTCGAAGTGGGGTGCTTTGAGGGTCAGATCACGCAGTGTTTCATACCCCTCTTTGAACGCATCGGGGACATTTTTGGGGGCGAATATGGCACCGGTTTTCGCTCGCAGCTCTTTGAGTGTGCCCGCCTCTTCGAGGAATACTTTGGCCAGCTGCCCGATCTCTTCGTCGGCAAACCCCACATATCGTGAGAGCTCTTTGGGATCCATCCCTTTGAGATGCTCGCGGTTGATGAATTTGAGTTTGTCGATGTCGAACCGGGTAGGGGCTTTCGAGAGGGTTTTGAGATCAAACCATTTGACCGCCTCTTTCAGGCTGAAAATTTCGTTGGGTACTTTGTTTCCCATCAAAATGAGGTAATTGCTGATCGCTTCGGGGAGGTATCCCTCTTCGAGGAGCCATTTGACGCTGGAGGCGTCATCACGCTTGGACATTTTTTTACCTTCGTTGTCCAGGATTATCGGAAGGTGGGCGTACTCGATTTTTTTGGTGTAGCCGAGTGCCTGGTGGATCGCCATCTGCTTGGGAGTGTTGGAAAGGTGATCCTCCCCGCGGATGATCAGGGAGACATCGGCGAGCATGTCGTCCACGGCACACGCGAAATTGTAGGTCGGGAATTTGTCGGCCCGCATCAGGATAAAGCTGTCGATATCATCGGGAGCGAATGTGCTTTCCCCTTTGATGATGTCGATGACGGTAATCGGATGCTCCGGTTTTTTGAGGCGGATCGTGAAAGGGTTTTCGTTGTCGATCACCGCTTCGGCGGGGAGGTTTTCGCACGCGCCGTCATAGCGGTAGGCGGTTTTGGACTCTTTGGCCGCCTCCCGTTTTTGCTCCAGGGTTTCGGGGGCGCAGAAACAGTTGAAAGCCTTTTTGTCCTGGAGTAGCTGAAGTGCCATGGCACGGTGGAACCGGACGTTGTTGCTCTGGAACTGCTGCTCCTGGTACTCGATTCCAAACAGGGCGAGGATTTCGAAAATTTCTTTTTCTTTGCCGGGGATATTGCGTTCTTGGTCGGTGTCCTCGATACGGATCAGGAGGGGTTCTTCGCGTTGAACCGATAAAATATAATTAAAAAGGGCGACACGCAGATTGCCGATGTGCATATCTCCTGTCGGGCTGGGGGCAAAACGGAGCATTGATCTTTCCTAAAACATTTTTAGGAATTTTAGCAGAAAGAGGCTATGACACAGCTTTTATATTTGTAACAATAATAGACATTGAATTGAGTTTTTTGTGGTTTGCACTGAAGGAAGAATGAGATGAAGTGGTGACCCCAAGGGGATTCGAAC
>JAFGUJ010000194.1 GCA_016938595.1 Campylobacterales bacterium
AACTCCTCGAAATTCGTTTTCATGTTGTCGACACGCGCCGGCGGTCTCGGCATCAACTTGGCGACAGCTGACGTCGTCGTCATCTACGACAGCGATTGGAATCCCCAGATGGATTTGCAGGCCATGGACAGAGCCCATCGAATCGGTCAGAAGAAGCAAGTGCGAGTTTTCCGCTTCGTCACAGAAAACACCGTCGACGAGAAGATCGTGGAACGTGCTGAGGTGAAGTTGCGACTCGACAAACTCGTCATCCAACAGGGGAGACTCATGGACAACAAATCGGCTCAGCTCAACAAAGACGAAATGCTCAACATCATTCGATTCGGTGCGAACCATGTGTTCCAGTCGAAGGATTCCGAGCTCACTGAGGAGGATATTGACGCGATTTTGAGCAAAGGCGAGGAGAAGACGAAGGAGGAGCAGAAGAAGTTGGACTCGCTGGGTGAAAGTTCGTTGCGTCAGTTCACTCTGGACACAGAACAGCCGCAGTCGTCGCTGTACCAGTTCGAGGGCGAAGATTACCGTGAAAAGCAGAAGCTCCAGGCGCTCGGATCGTGGATTGAACCGCCGAAACGTGAACGCAAAGCGAACTACGCCGTCGACGCTTACTTCAAGGAAGCTTTGAGAGTCGCCGAGCCAAAAGCTCCGAAAGCTCCGCGTCCCGCCAAGCAACCGATCGTCCAAGATTTCCAATTTTTCCCACCGCGTCTCTTCGAGCTCCTCGACCAGGAAATCTACTGGCACCGCAAGTCGATCGGATGGAAGGCGCCGAAGAACCCCGACTTGGGATCGGAAGCCAACAAAGCGCAACGTGAGGAGCAGAGAAAGATTGACGAGGCTGAGCCGTTGAGTGACGAGGAAATCGCTGAGAAGGAATCGCATTTGACGCAAGGATTCACCACGTGGAGCAAACGCGACTTCAAATCAAGGAGGTTGAGGGAAAAACGCCCGAGGAGGTCATGGAGTACAGCTCGGTGTTCTGGGAGCGTTGCCATGAGTTGCAGGACATTGAACGCATCATGGCACAGATTGAACGCGGCGAGGCG
>JAFGUJ010000195.1 GCA_016938595.1 Campylobacterales bacterium
CAATCGGCACCCGATCCCAACTGCGCAAAATGTTTGACGACACTCAAATTCGAATTGGCTTTGACCGCATACGCCAAAATCGACTTGCGTCCCCGAAACGCCTCTTTCAATGCCTCGAACTGTTCTTTCATGGCATCGAAATCATAGACATACAAAGGGGTGCCATAGTTTTGGGCTAAAGCTTTAAAATCGATCACACTGATCCCCTGTTAGGTAATTTATCGCGATTTTACCCTAACTCTCCTTAGGGGACTTCCTATGCGCCACAACATTAATACGAACAATAGAGCGATCGGTGCGATGACACCGGCTTCGGGGGAGAGCGTTTTGTTGTTGGCGAGCTCCCCCAGCATGAAAAATATCCCCCACACGATCAGCGTCGCCAGAATCGCTGAAAAGCTGAACAACGAAAGGTTCAAAAAACGCGGACTGATCGGCGCATACGAGAAAAAAATCACGATCATCAGGACCGAAAACCACGGCGTGACAAAAATCCGGTAGATGGCGCTCGTGATTTTGGCCACATCGACATTTTGGTTCTCCAGTAGCGCCAGAGCGTCCAATCCATCCTTAATCGTGAAATTTGCCTTCCCCTCATAAACCTGATCGAGAATTTTGGGTTTGAAGTCGCGCAGGGCTTTGACATTGGGGCGCTCTTCGGTCGTAAAACCCGCCCCCTCCATACTGAGCGTTTTGGGAGGGCGGAGAATATGGGCATTTTTGATATTCCAATGCCCCTCGTCATACACTGCCTCCTCCGCGCTGATCACCTCTTTCAGCCGCCCGTTTTCAAACGAAAAAATGCGGATATTTTCGGCTTTTCGCGTCAAAGGATACAGGTTGGCGAAATAGACGTAGTTCCCTTCATGGGTGAAAAAAAGATTACTCGTCGGGCGGATAAACTGCGATGTCTCCCGCAGGTTGTTAGCGAATTCGTTGGCCCGCGCAAAATTGGTGGCGTGCAGGGAAATATGGACACCGACCATAAACACCGCCACACTCAAAAAAGGGGCGAGGATCCGGACTTTCGAGTACCCGATCGCATAATACGCCGCCAGCGCATTCGAACGGATGAGCTCTACGAGCGACGCTATCATTGCAAATACCAGGGATATGGGGAGCATCATGTCCACCGCGTAAAAACTTTTGTACATGATATAGATCAAAACAAGGTTCGCAGATTCGGGAAGCTCAGCAGCATGTTCCATCAGGTCGAATCCGACCATAAAACTGCCCAATGCAACCAAAATGATGAAAAAATAGCGCAGATACAAGAACGCCAATGTGGTAAAAGCGAGCATGGAAACCTATTTCAATAAATTAGGCTTTATTGTACCCAAATGAACCTATGAAAACTCATATCCCTTTGAGCGAACACTTGGAGGCAACATCGGTGCAGCTGGTGCGAAGGAGCATCTCTACGGCATCGGCAGCTTTGGAAATCCACTCAGAGAGTTTGGCCTCTTCCGAGGGCGAGAAAGGGCTGAGGACATAATCGGCTACCTGCGTTTTGTGTTCAGGTTTCCCGATTCCCATCCGGACACGGATGTACTCCTGCCCGATCGCACCGTCGGTCGATTTGAGCCCGTTATGGCCGCCGTGACCGCCGCCCGTTTTGAATCGGAGCGCACCGAAAGGGAGGTCCAGATCATCATGGACCACAATGACCTCATCGATCTTGTAGAAATTTTTGACGGCTAAAACGGATTTTCCCGAAAGATTCATGTAGGTGGTAGGTTTGAGGAGGAAGTGTCCCTCCATTTTAAACAACTCCCCTTCGAAGGAGCTCTTTGAAACGTTCTGGACACTGTGGCGACGGCACAGTTCGTCTATCACCATAAAACCGATATTATGGCGGGTACGTGCATACGCCGAGCCGGGATTTCCCAGTCCGACGATCAGCATGATTACTTCGCTTTGATAACGCTCAGAACCGATACACGGTCTGAATCGGTGAATTTGACGTTTTCGATGGCCGGAAGGTCACGAACAAGTACAGAATCACCCAAATCAAGTGGTGCAACATTGATTTCGATTGCATTCGGGAGGTTTTCGATCGCTGCTTTAACGCGAAGACGTTTTTTAGCTACGAACAACATCCCTTTGTTTTTCAAACCAACAGGACTTCCGATCGGCTTGACCGGTACATGGTAGTGTGTTACTACACCCGGTTGTGCTACCATCAAATCGACGTGCAACAAGTTCCCGGAAACCGGGTGAGACTCATACCCTTGAACAACAAGGTTCATCTCTTTACCGCCTACATTCGCAGCGAATGCAACGCTCTCTTTGTTGCGCACCGTACGGATAAAGTCGTTCATTTTGAACGCGGCGTGAATGTTTTCAAGCCCTTTTCCGTAGATGTTGGCAATGAGATAACCATCACGGCGATACGCTTTTGTTGCGCTTTTGCCAATACTCTCTCTTACAATGCCTTCTAGCATAATCATGTCCTTCAAAATAAAATGGGACGGATTATACTTAAATTTATGTTAATCTATTCTAAAGACAATTGGCGGATTTACTATCCTTTCAATCCGATGAAGTCCTCTTCATTAAACTCTTTGGGGCCGTCATCGATTCCCAATTTTTCTTTGAGAACCGTCGAACTGAGCCCTTCCATTTTGAGTTTCAGATCCGATGCAGAGGTTGCGAACGCCAAGGCATCCTCGCGGCTGATCCGCCCGGCCAGATAAAGATCCAGAAGTGCCTGGTCAAACGTCTGGGATTTGTAGAGTTCTTTCCCCTCCGCAATCGTGTCGGGGATCTCGATGTCGCGGTTTTCGGCAATAAGCTGCTCAATACGGGCAGTCCGGACCAATATCTCCAGAGCCGCCGTCCGCTTTCCGTCTACGGTAGGGATGAGACGCTGCGATATGACCCCTTTGATAACCGAGGCCAGAGTCATACGGACCCGGTTTTGTTCCTCATGAGGGAAAACCGAAATGATACGGTTGACCGTTTCTTTGGCATCGAGGGTGTGGAGGGTCGAGAAAACCAGGTGCCCCGTATCGGCCGCATGAAGTGCGATTTCGATCGTTTCGACGTCCCGCATCTCCCCGACGAGGATAATATCGGGGTCTTCACGCAATGCAGCCCGAAGCGCCGAACTGAAACTGCGGGTATCCTGGCCGACGCTGCGCTGATTGATGATGCATTTGCGGTCTTTGTGGACGAATTCGATCGGATCTTCGATCGTGATGATGTGCTTGCGGCGCGTGTTGTTGATCTCATCGATAATCGCCGCGAGGGTCGTCGATTTACCGCTTCCCGTTACCCCGGTGACGAGGACCAGTCCCCGTTCCGTCTGGCAGAAGCTGTGGACCACTTCGGGAAGTTGCAGCTGATCGATCGTTAAAATTTTGACCGGAATCAAACGGAAAACGGCCGAAATCCCCTCCATCTGGAAAAAGATATTGATACGGAATCGCGTATTTTCGTCAAACGGATAAACAAGGTCAAGCTCTTTTTTCTCAACCAATTCGGCAAAACGGGTACGAAGAAGCTCTTTGGCAAAAATGAGGGCATCGTCTTTGGAGAGAATTTCCCCCGAAAGAGGGATGATTTCCCCGTTGATCCGGGCCCGGACGACGGCATTGGCCTTGATGTGGAGGTCACTCCCTCCCGCGTCGACCATTCGGCGCAAATAGCCCCGTATCTTTTTCAAGACTTCAAAATCAAGTTCTTGCACATCGACCTTCGGACTATGTTGTTGAGGTTCTCTGTTCATCTTTTACTCCAATGTGTTTAAAATCTCGTTGAAAGCCTCTTTGAATGCTTCCAGCCCTTCGTGAATCTGTTGTTCAATCACCTTTTGCATCGAAATCCCCGCATCAGCGACCTGCTGCAGATGCGCTGCAATCACTGCTTCCTCCAGGGGGAGTTTCATGGTTCTATCCCCCCCTTTTACAAACGCATCGATGGTAGCGATCGGCGCCGTATTGACACTGTTGGGGGCCAAAAGTTCGTCGATGTAATACGACGCCCTCAAATCGTCTCCCTTGACGCCCGTACTGGCAAACAGCACCCGGCATTTGGGAATACCGAGTGCTTCGACCCGATTGTAAATGTCGGCAGCGTTCATAATTCCCGTCAATCCGGTCGCCATTCCTTTCGTAGCCAGCAAGCCATCGATCGCGCGGTCAATACGGCTGACAAAGACACTGATGACGGTATCGGTCCCCTTGCCGTTTTTCTCTGCTGCCCTGCCAAATGCCTGCGCACACCCGAGAGCCTGCTCCACGGAAAAAATCAGGGTTGCATTCACCGGAATCGCTTGCGATGCCAGCACCTCCATCGCGCTGTATCCCGCTGCGGTAGCGGGGACTTTGATCATGACGTTGGGTCGTCCGATCATCTCGTGAAGCCGAATCCCTTCGGCAATCGTCGCCTCAGCATCGTGGCACAAGAACGGATCGACTTCTATGCTGACATACCCGTCATCCCCTTTGTCGAACAGGGGACGGAGGATATCGGCTGCTGTTTGGATATCGGCTATCGCCAACGCCTCATATTTCTCTTTGGAAGAGAGCCCTTCAAGCTCAGCAAGCTGGCTTTTATAGGCCTCGGATGTCAAAATCGCATTTTTGAAAATCGCGGGGTTTGAGGTCGCGCCATTGATAATCCCTTTGGCTATCAGCTCTTTAAAACCTTCATTCAAAAACGTCCGCTCGATAAAATCAGCCCACAGGGCAAAACGCGCTTCGGCAATGTACATCTATTTTGACTCCCTAACAAAAAGTAAACTATTATGCCAAAAAATAATTAAAAATAGAGGGCAACACCCAGCTTTAACCGGTCTTCCCTTTTTTCCTGGTACATCGACTCATACGTGCCGAACAGACTCCCCGAAGGACCCCACTGCCACTGATGCGACAACGCTATCGTGCTCCGCTGCGGTGCATCCAGATAAAAGACATGCCCTGCCTCCACCGACGTTTTCATCCGCTCCCCCCAGTTGATCCCCGATCCGACGCGAAATCCGATCCCCGCATCGGCGTTGAACCCCAGTCGGACTTCCGGCTCGCTGAGCACATAGGCGTACATCCTCTCATTCCCTGCCGCTGCTCCGGCTCCGACCCGTGTCACAAAGCTCAGGCGATCCCCCATATACTCCCGGTCCCATCCGCTTTTCATCCGCCACGAAAACGGTTTGAAAAAACGGCTGACCGGAGCGATGGATGCGAGTGAGAGGATCGTCATTTTTTCGAGAGTCATCTTCCCCTCTTCCACACCGACGAGGGTATCGAGAAATTCGATCTGTGCCCCTGCCAGATGCCCCGTATCCCCTTCATTCAGATCATGCAGTGCCGGCCTCCATCCCAATAAAACGGGGGAACGCTCTTCGAACCACCCTTGTGACAGCTGGACCCTTGCGGCATGATGGGCGGTATCGGGATTGGGTTTTTCGTGAAAAGCAAGCGCTTCGCCTTTTCCCAGTGCAGCCCGTTTTGAAAGGAGTGCATGGTAGCGTTTGGCATAGACCTCTTTCGAGAGTTTCCCCTCGATGTAATGGTATTCGACCAGTTCGGCCGCCGCTTCCAGAATATACCGACGTTCCTGGTCCGATACGCCGATCTCACCGATTGTTTCAGGGGCCATCTCCCCGTTTACGAGTGAGTGTACCGCCGCCACCGCAGAGGGGGGAATATTGCGTTCGTATTCCAGAAGTTTCGTCCGCTTTGAGGGACGATAATGTTTTTCCTCTACGAGCCCTTCATCCTCAAAAGCGCGTACCGTTTCAGGGGGGATCACGTAATAAAAAAAGTGTTCTCGCAGCCTCACGCTCGGTCGCGCCACTTCGGTGAGCCAGAGCATGTGATACGAGCAGTTTTCATCGAAAAAATAGTACCACGAATTGATCCGCTGCAGTTCCCAGATATGGCGCACCATGGCCATCACCTCACCCTGAGTCAGGTTCAGATCGTATTCCCATACGTCGCGCGTTTCGGTGTCACGGTACTCTTTGAGCTTTTCGTAATAGGGGAGCATCGAATAATAGCCGTAATACCCTCCGAAAAGTCCTTTGTAGGCAAACAGCAGCCCGTTCGTCTCGTCGGTATGGGCCGCGTAGTTGATCGCGTACGACATGAGCTTGCTTTCCATCGACGAATCGATCCGCAAAAAGGTGTGGCCGAACATCGATGCCGGGGAGTTGATGTGCGCGCTCGGGAAGACAAGGGTGACCTTCCGGGGATCGAGTTTTTGAAGAAGTGTCTCGTAAGCCCTGCATTCCCCCTCCCCGAACGAGACGTCCAGCTGCGATTCAAGCCATGCGCGCCGTGCCGGAAACCGGCAAAAAACACTCTCATCGCTGCGGTTTGTGTCTTCGTTGAAATGGCGTAAGGTCGCCTTGAGTTCCGCCTCCAGATCGCTTTTTCCCCCGGGGGCGAGAAAAAAAGCGGGATCGTCAATCTCGCTCTCCTCCGCCGGTGCGTGGAGAAGCAGATGCCAGTAACGCTGTTCGGAGAGTTTTTTCACCTGCGCCTGTGCTATCAGTTTATCGGTCGCAGTCCCCCAGACCGCCAAACTCATCGCACACAAAAAAATCAAAATCGGCAAACTCGCCCTTTTCGCTGGAAATAGTCATTTTTCCCGCAAAATGCGGGAAAATACGGGAATCGTTAGCCTGCGATTGTAGCAACGTTGTCAAGCACCGTCGCCATATCGGCTTTTTCGTTCGCGTAAATCGCGTTGTAGTTTGCCTGAAGCGCTGTTGCAAACGTCGCTTTGTCTTCGATGTTCATCAGCTCTGCCAATGTTTCGACGCTCTCCCCCTGCCCGATTGCGATTTCACGGGAAAGCTGATCCATGTTGGCCGCCACGAATTCTGCCGCGCGCTCGTTCAATACGAGCTGCGCTCTTTTACATCCGGAAGTACCCGATGTGATACCGAACGTCTGGTTTCCGAAAATACCGTTGGTCGTAGCCTGAAGTGCGAGCATCACTGCCGAACTGTCATCTTTGATGATCTGAGATCCAAGACCACATCCGGTTTGGTTATTGACGGTTGCAAAACCGGCGGTACTGAGTGCCGCAACCGCGACGATAGAGACCAATACTTTTTTCATAGGTAACCCCTTTTTCATAAGAATTCACAAAAAGTATAGGTCAAACAACCTTAATCTTTCATCAGACTCCAACCCCGGAAACATTCCGTCTCTACGGACGCCTCTGCCAACCGCTTCAAAAATATCTCTCTGGAAACCTCTTTTGCCCCCAGACTTTTAAGATGATCGGTAGGAACCTGACAATCGATAAACTCAAATCCCCCTTCCCTCAGGCGTTCGACCAATGCGGCAAACGCCACCTTGGAGGCATCCGGTACACGGGCAAACATCGACTCGCCACAGAATACCCGCCCGATACATACCCCGTACAGCCCTCCCACGAGAGCACCGTCCTGGTAGGCCTCGACGCTGTGGGCATACCCCAACGCATAAAGCGTTTCGTACGCTTCGATCATCTCAGAGACGATCCAGCTCCCTTTTTGACCTCTGCGCGGCGCACGGGCGCATTCACGTATTACATCGGCAAACGCCGTATCGAACCGGATCTCGAAATTCTTGAGTTTTTTGCGCAGCGAACGGCGTAGTTTGAAGTCCTCCAGTTCGAGAATCAGACGCGGATCGGGAGACCACCACAGGATAGGGTCCCCCCTGCTGTACCACGGAAATATCCCCATACGGTAGGCAAGCATCAGACGCGAGGGAGATAGATCGCCCCCGTAGGCGACGATCCCCTCCTCTGTAGCGCTGGAAGGAGGGGGAAAGGAAAGGAAATAAGAGAGCTTGGGAATCATCAGGAGTAGTGAAACTCCAGTGCGTCCGTATAATCGACCAATACTTTTCCGCCGTGGAAAAGTTTCCCAAACAGCATCTCATCGACAAGAGGGTCTTTGATCCGCTCCTGGATAACCCTTGAAAGGGGACGTGCCCCCATCGCTTTATCGTATCCGGCTTTTGCCAGATAGGTTTTGGCCCCGTCGCTGAGGGTGAGTGTCACTTTTTTCGATTTGAGCTGGACGTTGAGTTCCCGGATGAATTTCTCGACGATTCCCTCAACGACACCCAGAGGCAACGGCGCGAATTCAATGACCCCATCGAGGCGGTTGCGAAACTCGGGGGTAAAAAATGATTTGAGCGCTTCGTGCCGTGAGATCGACGCATCGGCGTTGAATCCCATCACGTTTCGCTCACTCGCTCCGATATTGGAGGTCATCACCAGCACGACGTTGGCAAAATTGGCCTTGAATCCCGTGTTGTCGGTCAATGTAGCGCTGTCCATCACCTGCAACAGCACGTTGATCAGATCCGGATGCGCTTTTTCGATCTCATCGAGCAGCAGCACCATATAAGGGTGCTTGCGTACCGTTTCCACCAGTACCCCCCCCTGCTCGAATCCCACGTACCCCGGAGGAGCCCCGATCAGGCGGCTGAGGGCGTGTTTTTCCATGTATTCGGACATGTCAAATCTCTCGAAATAGATCCCCATTGAAGAGGCGAGCGACTTGGCCAGCTCCGTTTTTCCCACCCCGGTAGGGCCGGAGAAGAGAAACGACGCGATCGGCTTGCCGGGGGCGCTGAGCCCCGCGTAGGAGCGCTTGATCGCTTTAACGACCTCCCCGACCGCCCGGTCCTGTCCGATGACAAGCGTTTTGAGTTCCTCTTCGAGGCCGGAGAGTTTTTCTTTGACATCCTCTCCCATCTTGGTCGTCGGAATCCCGGTCATCTTCGAGATCACCGTTTCGATATCGTGCGGAGTGATCGTGCGGCGTTTATGTTTGGCCAGATGAAACGACGCCCCCGCCTCGTCGATCAGATCGATCGCCACATCGGGTAAAAACCGGTCGGTGATGTATTTTTTGGAGAGTTCCACCGCACTGCGCAATGCTTTGTCGGTGTATTTGACGCCGTGGTGTTTCTCGTACCGCTCCCGCAGCCCCCTGAGGATCAGGAAGCTTTCCTCCTGCGAGGGTTCTCCCACCTCGATACGGGCAAAACGGCGGCTGAGGGCGCGGTCTTTTTCAAAGACGTTACGGTATTCGGCGTGGGTTGTCGCCCCCATGCACTTGATCTTCCCGGAAGCCAGCGCGGGTTTGAGCTGGTTGGAAGCGTCCATACTCCCTCCACCGACGGCCCCTGCCCCGACGATCGTATGGATCTCGTCAATAAATAAAATCGCGTTCGGGTGTTGCTGCGCTTCGTCCATCACCGCTTTGAGCCGTTTTTCAAAATCACCGCGGTATTTCGTCCCTGCCAGCATCGCCCCAAGGTCGAGCGCAAAAATCTCCGCATTTTCCAGAATCTCCGGTACATCGCCCGATACGATCCGCAGTGCCAGCCCCTCGGCGATCGCCGTTTTCCCTACCCCCGGTTCACCGATAAGGAGAGGATTGTTCTTCTTACGGCGGCAAAGGGTCTGGATGGAGCGTTCGATCTCGTTGACACGGCCGACGACGGGATCGATTTTCCCCGCCCTGGCCATTTCTATCAGATTGATCGCGTACTGGGAAAGGGCCCCCTCATTCTCGGAGGAGGTCTGTGAACTCTCTATCTCGCGATGCGAAATCGCTTCGAGGACATCCACCCGTTCGATTCCGTATTCGTGAAGCAGTATGCAGGCATAGGTGTGGTTTTCTTCAAAAACCGCTGCCAATAGGTCCCCCACATCGGCCGCCTCTTTCTGTGCGCTTTGGACATGACGCATCATCTCCTCCACCATCCGCGCCAGCGCCACCGTCTCAAACGGCTCCTGATTCACCCCTTCGGGAAGTGGTTCTATCATCCGAAGAAGGTATGCCCCCAGTACCTCACGCATCTGTTCGACATCCCCTCCGCATGCGCGGATCACCGCTTCACCCTCACCGGAATTGAGCAGTGCGAGCATCACATGTTCGATCGTCAAATATTCATGACGCTGATGACGCGCAAATGCGTACGCTTTTTGAAAAATCGCATTGAGCTCGCTGCTGACCATCTCTATTCCTCCTCCAGGATCGCTTTTAAGGGAAACCCGTTTTCACGCGCCATCGAACCCACCTGATGCACTTTTGTTTCCGCAATCTCATACGGGTAGATACCGCACAGACCGCGCCCTTTTTCATGCACTTCGAGCATAATCGTATGCGCTTCGTGGAAGCTTTTCCGAAAAATTTTCATCAAAATATCAACGACAAAATCCATCGACGTGTAATCGTCGTTGAGCAAAAAAACCTTGTACTGTTTCGGATGTCCAACGATACTATCGTTTTCCAACTCATGCTTTAGAGCCATAATGTACTATACCCAATCTTTTTAAATATGTGCAGCCTGGAGAAAATCTTTAATAATCTCTTCAGGGTTCTCCAGCCCGATGGAGATCCGGACCAAACCCGGCGTGATCCCCAAAAACTCCCGTGTGGATTCGTCAAAATCACGGTAGATGGTTGACGCCATGTGCAGCCCCAGTGTCCGGCTGTCACCGATGTTGGCGGTAATCGTCATCAGCTTCGAACGGTTCAAAAACTCAAATGCCGCTTCCTTGTTCCCCAAATCAATGGTTATCAACGTGCCGCAGCCGTTGGCGAATTGCTGGAGATAGCGCTCGTGGTGGGGATGGTGAGGCAAAGAGGGATGATTTACTTTCATCCCCCGTTCATGCAGTGCTTTCGCCACCCTTTCGACACTCCCGACGATCCTGTCCAGACGCAGCGGAAGGGTTTCGAGTCCCAGCATTGTCAAATAGCTTCCGAATCCGTTCGCGGACATCCCAAAATCGCGCAAAGCTCTTTTTTTGGCATTGGCAATCAGGGCCATCGCACCCATTTTCTGAACAAAAGGGTGGACGTCACGGTAGCGGTCGGTTTTGAACTTGTCCTCCCCTTCGTTGAGGGCGCGGAAGACGACTGCCCCGCCCAGCGCCGACGCGTTTCCGGTAATGATTTTCGTCGTCGAGTAGACGACGATGTCGGCACCCAGCGAGAGCGGCGCGACGCTCAAAGGGGTGATCGTGTTGTCAACGATCAGCGCCACTCCGTGGCGACTGGCAATCTCTGCAATGCGTTTAATATCGGGAAGGCGCATGTTCGGATTACCGACACTCTCGAGAAAGATGATCTTTGTCGCCGTGTTGATGGCCTCTTCGATTGCGTCAAACTCGTCGACATCGAAAAAACGGGTTTTGATTCCGAAGCGCGAAAGGGTCTCGGAAAAATACGAATAAGTTCCCCCGAACAGCCCCCCGATACTGATGATCTCATCGCCTGCCCTCAGGAGGCTCAGCGTTGCCATCGCCGTCGCCCCCATCCCCGAAGATGCCGCGACGGCACCGACGCCGCCGTCCATGGAGGCCAGAATCTGTTCCAGCTGTCCCGATGTCGGGTTCCCCATCCGTGCATAAAGCGGTTTTTTGACCGATCCGTCAAATATCCCTTCTCCTGTTTCGCTGTTGCCGTATCCAAACGATGCCGAATTGATCATGACCGGGCTTATTGGCCCCTCTTTTTTTCCTGTCTGCTGAACAAATCGGGTCGTAAATTCTTCAAAGCGCATAAAGCCTCATCCTCATCACGGTCTGGCCGTTTTTTATCAATTTTATATTACAATTTCGGCAATTATAACGAAAAAGAAATTGCATTGGCCAAACGTATCTTTATTACTGCCACGAATACAGACATCGGCAAAACCTACACCACCAAACTGCTGATCGAAGCCTACAGCAAAATAGGGCTGCGCGTCGGAGTCTACAAACCGATCGAAACAGGTGTCGTCGACTTTCCCGTGGACGGAAAAAGCCTTTTTGATACAGCCTCTTCGTTTAATCCGGCATTGAGCGAGTTGAGTCTTAATGACATCGTCACCCTTCAATTCACCCTCCCCGCAGCCCCGTATGTCGCGAACGGCGGTGCACCGATCGACCTTGCACTTTTCGAGAGGGCCCTTGAGAAGATCGAAACGCTTTGCGACATCGTCCTGATCGAAGGGGCTGGGGGGCTTTTCGTCCCCGTTGACAATGACACCATGATGATCGATCTTCCGCGCCGCCTCGATGCCGTGACCCTCCTCGTCACCCATTGCCGCCTCGGGTGCATCAATGACACCCTGCTGAGTATCAAAGCCCTTCAGGATACCGCCCTCCCTTATGTCTGGGGGTTCAACTGCCGGGACAACGATGTTTCTTTCGAAAACACCTCCCTCCCCTATTTTAAAGACCGTTACGAAACCCTCCATTTCATCCGCGATGACATCGATACCATCGCCCGTGCACTTTTAGATACAATTACACAAGCATAAGAGGAGAGACCATGCGCCATTTGACACGAACTGACGATTTTTCAACCGAGCAGGTTTATACCGTACTGCGTAACGCGGCACATTATTTGAATGGACAGTTTGACCCCATCCTCCGTGAAAAAATCATTATCACCCTCTTTTTTGAAAATTCGACCCGGACGAAAAGCTCCTTCGAAATCGCCGCCAAACGGCTCGGAGCTGAAGTCGTCCACCTCGATGTCCAGAAAAGCTCGACGAAAAAAGGGGAAACCCTTGTTGATACGGCCATGAACCTTGACGCGATGGGACCGCATGCGATGATCGTCCGCCACGCCCACGCCGGCGTTCCGAACATCCTGGCACAGCACACCCGCGCATCCATCATCAATGCCGGTGACGGCGCTCACGCCCACCCGACTCAGGCCCTGCTGGATCTTTTCACCCTGACACGTCATTTCGGCAATGTTCAAGGGAAAAAAATCGCCATTGTCGGGGACATCAAAAATTCCCGTGTCGCCAACAGCAACATTGAGCTTCTGACCCGTATGGGGATGGAGATCACCCTCGTCGCACCTCCCCATTTTCTCCCCGATACAGAGTTGCAAACGACCCATACCATCCGTGACGTGATCGATGATGTCGACGCGATCATGAGTCTTCGCACACAGACCGAGCGCCATTCCCACCAGACGTACGGATCGCTCAAAGACTACGCCAGCGATTTTTGCATTACCCGCGAGCTCGTCGGGGACCGGGACCTTATCCTGCTCCATCCGGGACCTGTTCACCGTAACATTGACATCGATGACACCATGCTCAAAGATCCCCGTTGCAAAGTGCTGGAGCAGGTGAAAAACGGCGTTGCGATCCGGATGGCGGTTCTCAAGGCCCTCATCGCCTGATGGTTGAACGCTTCAGCGAACTCATCAGAAAACGGGTCCCTTGTTTTTTCTATACCGATTTTAAAGGTACCAACCTCCATTGCTACACAATGGATGAACTCGTATCACACGACATCGAGTTCTCTTTTCAATCTCTCCCTTCATGCAGCAACCTTCCCCACAAGCCGCACCATTTTCCTATCGACCCCCGAATGTATCGTGAAAAGTTTGAGCAGGTGCAGCACCACATACGAGAAGGAAATACCTATCTTCTCAACCTTACGCAGCCGACCCCTATACAAACCCACTATTCGCTTAAAGAGATCTACGACATGGCCCATGCCCCCTACAAGCTACGGGTCGCCGATTCGTTCGTCTGCTTCTCCCCTGAACCCTTTATCACGATTGCGGACAACAAAATCCATACCTACCCGATGAAAGGGACGATCGATGCCTCATTGCCGGACGCGGTCGAAATAATCCTGAATGATCCCAAAGAAACAGCGGAACATACGATGATCGTCGATCTACTGCGCAATGATCTCGGCATCGTCGCGACAAATATACGGGTCGAGAAATTCCGATACATCACTACGATCGATACTGGGAATAAAAAACTCCATCAGGTGAGTTCACACATCAGCGGCACCCTGGATGAGAGATGGAGAGAAAAGAGCGGGCAGATCATTCGCGCACTTCTCCCGGCCGGAAGCATAAGCGGAACGCCAAAGAAGAAATGCGTCGAAATCATCGAAGAAGTTGAGGGATACGAGCGGGGCTTTTTTACGGGAGTGTTTGGCTATTATGACGGAGAGCAGCTCTGCACTGCCGTAGCTATACGATTTATCGAAAACATCAGAGGAAGCCTCATTTACAAGAGCGGCGGAGGTATAACCGCCGACAGCGAGTGGGAAAGCGAATACAATGAAATGATCGATAAAATCTACATCCCTTAACGAATCGAAACCTGTTTTCTGATCTTCGCTACCGTTTTAGGTCCAATCCCTTTTACATTCATAAGTTCATTAACACTTTTAAAGCCGCCGTGCGCTTTTCGGTACTTAATGATTTCGGATGCTTTAGTCGGTCCGATACCATGAATGCTCTGAAGCTGCGCCGAATTTGCTCTATTGATGTTGACGGCTCCGAAAGCCACAGACACAAAAATGAGAAAGGTAAGAATAAATTTAAGCATGTAATCCCCTGTGTTTTAAGATAAACATACTATATCATATTTAAACAGAATAAATTATTTTTCTATGAAAGTATAGCAAGTATGGCAGTTCGAGCGGGATACGTTAAAAGTGCAGTAGAAAGGAAAAAGTATGACAAAAGCGGTTAATTTGTTGGTTTAGTTGAAATGTATTGTAG
>JAFGUJ010000196.1 GCA_016938595.1 Campylobacterales bacterium
GACATCACGCCGACCAAACGGCTGCTTCATAAAATTCTCAATTCGATCTTTCTGATCAACGCCGTCGGTTTCGTCGTGATCATCCTCTATGCCATCGCCTTTTCCAAAATGCTGATCACCCCGATCAGCAGTCTCAGCCGGCGCTTGGCCAACATGAACGAACACCTGATCCGTCCGATTAAAGTGGAACAGCTCCCCGATGAGTTCGAACCCCTGGGAGAGACCCTCAACCGCCTCATAGGGCGTATCCAGAACTTCGTCAAATACCAAAAAGAGCTCTTTATCGGCGCAGCCCATGAGCTCAAAACCCCGCTGGCGGTCATCAAACTCAAAAATCAGGTGACCCTGATCAAAAAACGGACCCCCGAAGAGTACATCGAAGCGATCCGCATCACGAACCAAAGCGTGGACGAGATGAACAAGATCGTCGCCGATATCCTCAACATCGGCCGTCAGGAGGGGGCTCAGCTCGAAATCCCGGTAGAAGCCGACATCATTTCCATCCTGAAAAAATGGGCAGGAGACTTTACCCTGCTGGCCCAGAGCGAAAACAAAACCCTCATCTCCCGGCTGGAGCCGGGTTCGTTCATGGCCGTCTTGCAGGTCACCCTGCTCAATCAGATTCTGCAGAACTTTTTGCAAAACGCCCTCAAATTCACCCCCGAAGGGAAAACGATCCTTTTCCAAAGCTATCTGCAAGGCACCGACATTGTGATAGAAGTCCTCGATGAGGGGTGCGGGATCGACGAGAGCATCGATCTCTTCGCCCCCTTTACGCGTCAGGGGAACAAATCGGGGGTCGGTCTGGGGCTTTTTCTAGCCAAAAGTGCCGCTGACGCCATCGGTGCGGCGATCACCCTGACCAATCGGACTGACGGAAAGGATGGAACGCTGGCCCGCCTGATCCTTCCTTCCAAGCTTTGCTGTCTCCTTCCGCAGCGCTAAAGAGAAAACGTTTAAAAATGCTCAAAGGTTCCTTTCGCTATAAATCGCGCATCAACGAAAAATAATCGAGGTTTATACTATGCCACTAATGATTGTCGACGAATGTATTGCGTGTGACGCTTGCCGTGAAGAGTGCCCGATGGATGCCATCGAAGAGGGTGATCCCATCTATATCATCGATCCGGACCGTTGCACCGAGTGCGTCGGTACCTATGACGAGCCGGCATGTATCGCCGTCTGCCCGGTCGATTGTATCATTCCTGACAAAGACAATGTCGAAACCATGCAGGAATTGCTCTACAAACACCAGCAGTTGATGGAGGAAGAGCAGTAAATGGCCAAATGCACCGCCGTTATCGACATCGGAAGCAATTCCATGCGGATGGCGGTCTTTCAAAAGACGAGCCGTTTTGCCTTTCACATTATCCACGAGGTCAAAAGTTCCGTCCGACTCAGTGAAAACGCTTACCGCAACGACGGGGAGCTGCAGCCTGAAGCGATGGAACGCACTTCCCTTGCGCTGGGAGAATTTTTGAGCGCAGCCCGTTCGTTCGGAGCCCGAAAAATTCTCTGTGTCGCGACCTCTGCACTGCGCGATGCGCCTAACTCCGCGCTCTTCATCAGCCGTATCCGGCGCGATCTCGGTCTTCAGATCAAAGTGATCGACGGAGAGAAAGAGGCTTATTACGGCGGACTGGCCTGTGCCAACCTTCTCCCCCGCATGGATGCGGTCACCGTCGATGTCGGCGGCGGTTCCAGTGAATTCACCCTGCTCAAAAACGGAAAAGTCGAACGGTTGGCTTCGCTCAACCTCGGAACCGTCCGGCTCAAAGAGCTGTTTTTGGACCACGATGATCTCAAAGGGGCCATCCGTTACATCGACGAAGCACTCGCAACCCTTCCTCCGCTGGAAACTGATTCCCTGATCGGCATCGGAGGGACGTTCCGCGCCATCACCCGTTCGCTGATGAAAAAAGAGGGCTATCCCCTCAAAAAACTCCACGCCTACACGACAGATGAAAACCGTTTCGGCGCTCTGTGTGATCAGATACTCGAAGCCTCTTCGAAAAAACTCAAATCCCTCAACATCAAACCCGACCGTTTCGATACGATCAAACCCGGGGCGCTGATACTGCAACGGATCATCCGCCATCTTGGGGTCCGCAACCTCGTCTGCAGCGGGGTCGGGGTGCGCGAAGGGGTGTATCTGGGCGATCTGCTCCGAAATGCGGGGGGGATGTTCCCGGCCAACTACAATCCGAGCCTGCGCTATCTTCTCGACACCCACGCGATCCACAGCGACCACGGAAACCAATGCGCCCGGCTGGCGGGACGGATCTACGATCTGCTGGAGGCACCGCTGAACCTGGGGGGAAAATACCGTAGCGAACTCATCATGACGGCCAAACTAATCCCTATCGGAATCGGCACCCGCTATTACGCCTACCAGCGCCACAGCCACTATCTGGCCCTAAACGCCCTCGATTACGGCCTGAGCCATTCCCAGATCGCCCTCATATCCCACCTGCTGCTGTTCAAAAAAGGGCATGCCTCTTCCGAGCTCCTCCCTAAAAACAGCTACGAGATGCTCCTCCCCGATGCGCAGACGCTCGATGTCCTCTATACGCTCCTGTGGCTGTCCCATATCGTTCTGGCTTCCCGCCTGAATGCCGATGCCGTCCGTACCGACTATGCGCAAGGGAATCTCGTCATTTCGGGCGAAAATCTCTACCTCGCCAAAGAGCAGATGAAAAATATCGTTCTTCCCGCCAATCTTACCGTTACTTTCACATCCTAAAGGAATCCATCCATGGCAGGCACCAGCCTTTTAATTCTAATCGATGACATTACCCTCCTTCTCGACGACGTCGCGGCGATGAGCAAAGTCGCCGCCAAAAAAACGGCCGGAGTCCTCGGGGACGATCTGGCCCTCAACGCCCAGCAGGTCTCGGGAATCCGAGCCGAACGCGAGCTCCCCGTCGTATGGGGGGTCGCCAAAGGCTCATTCAAAAACAAACTGATCCTCGTCCCCGCCGCTCTGGGGCTCAGCGCCTTCGCCCCCTGGTCGATCACTCCGATACTGATGGTCGGCGGGGCCTACCTGTGCTATGAGGGATTCGAGAAAATCGCCCACCCGTTCCTCCACGCCAAAGAGGACGAAGAGCACCAGCATGAGCTGATCGAAGCGTTCCACAACCCCGAAGTCGATCTGGAAGCCTTTGAAAAAGAGAAGATCGACGGGGCGATCCGGACCGACTTCATCCTCTCCGCCGAGATCATCGTCATCGCACTGGGGACCGTCGCCGACAAGGACATCATGACCCAGGCGCTCGTCGTCAGCAGCATCGCCGTCGCCCTCACAATCGGGGTCTACGGCCTCGTCGCCGCGATCGTCAAAATGGACGATGCCGGGCTGCACCTGCTGCAGACCGCCCCAGAAGGAACACGGGGAGCCGTGCAGCGTAAAGTCGGAGCGGGGCTGCTGAGCTTCGCCCCCAAACTGATGAAATTCCTCACCGTCGTGGGGACAGCGGCGATGTTCCTCGTAGGAGGAAGTATCCTGCTCCACGGTATCCCCTCGGCCCATCATATCGTCGAAGGGGCCGTTCATGCCGTGCAGAGCGTTCCTGCAGTCGGCGGCGCGCTGGGATGGATGACCCCGGTATTGCTCGATGGTCTCTTCGGGGTTATCGCAGGGGGAATTGTCCTTGC
>JAFGUJ010000197.1 GCA_016938595.1 Campylobacterales bacterium
CGGAATCCTCTCCTACATGATCAAAAAACAGGGGATGGTCGTATCGCGGGAGGACCTGATCCATAACGTGAGCGCCATCAACGAGGACTCTTCCAACAAAAGCATTGACGTTATGGTGGGGCGTATCCGCAACAAGCTCGGCGACAAAAGCGTCATCGAATCGATTCGCGGCATCGGGTATAAACTTGTCAAATAATGCTTAAAAATAATGCCGTTCTTGTCACTATTTCGTTTGCGTTCATCGTGACGCTTTCGAGTGTGAGCTCGACGTTTTACCAGCTCTACCTTTCCAACCGCGCCAAACACATCGATAGCATCTTCACCAAACACTCTCTGATCAGCCAGATCTACCACACCTATCTGATCAAGCAGATTTCGCAGCCGATGTTCGAGGCGAATCTGGCGCTGTATTCGCTCGAAGAGATCACGGATTCAGAGGAATACGACGCGATCATCCGCCATGGAGCGGTTCTCAAAACGGACGGCACTTCCGGATCTGAGGTGCAGAACCTGTCGCCGCTGGAATTCGATTTCAATACGGAAACGGTGCAGCCGATTGTTACGTCGATGATCGAATACCAAGGGAACATCTATTTCTGGGTCGAATCGTCCCGCCACAGCGTCCTCCTCGAAGACCAGAGTGTCGAGCCGTATCGTTCCATGACGCTTCTCTCGGCCTACGGGACGATCATGGCGATTCTGACCGTGTCGTTCGGCCTCATCATCTACCGTCTCCGCCCTCTGCGGCGTCTTCGCAAACAGATTGCCCGCTTCGGGGAAGGGGATATGGGGGTGAGTTTCCGGATGGGGGGGAGCGACGAAATCGCCCTGATCGCCAACGAGCTTGAGAACACCCAGAACAAAATCCGCTCCCTGATTGAATCGCGCACCCTGTTTTTGCGCAATATCATGCACGAACTGAAAACCCCTATCGCCAAGGGGAGGATTGCTGCGACGATGCTGAGCGATGAAAAGCAGCAAGGGCGCTTTATCGGGATTTTCGAACGGCTCGAATCGCTGATCGGAGAGTTTGCCCTGATCGAGGAGATCACCTCGGGGAGTCAGCATCTGGAGAAAAAAGAGTACCGCCTCATCGACATCATCGACGGGGCGATCGATGCGGCGATGGCCGAGTATGACGCGGTAGAACAGAAAATCGACGCGGGGGTGAAGATCGAAGCCGACTACCGCCTCTTCGTGACCGCTGTCAAAAACCTGATCGACAACGCGATCAAGTACTCCCCCGACAAAAAAGTCCACATCGAGATGGAAGGAGACGAGATCGTTTTCGCCAACGTCGGCGAACCGCTCAAAAAGCCTCTGGCGTACTACATCGAACCCTTCACGAAAGACCAGCCGACCAAAGACAGTTTCGGTCTGGGGCTTTACATCGTCGATGCCATTTTAAAAGAACACCATTACGTGCTGGCGTATGAACGGCGGGAGAGTTTCAACTGCTTTATCATCGTCCCCGTAAAACAGACAAAAAGGAAATGAAGAACGGATGAAAGAGATACTGATCACCAACGACGACGGATACGAATCGGCGGGGCTGTTGGCCCTCGTCGAGGCGCTAGAGGGGCTTGGGCGGGTCACCGTCGTCGCCCCGACGACCGAGAAGAGCGCCTGCGGTCATTCGCTGACCCTGACGCGCCCGCTCAGCTTCATCAGCGTCGGAAACGATTTTTACAAACTCGATGACGGGACCCCCAGCGACTGCGTCTATCTGGCGCTTCATTCGATGTTCGAGATGCGCAAGCCCGATCTTGTCATCAGCGGGATCAACAAAGGCTCCAACATGGGCGAGGACATCACCTATTCGGGAACGGCCGCAGGGGCGATGGAAGCGGTACTGCACGGGGTACCCGCCATTGCGATCTCGCAGGTGATGGATTTCACCCAGCCTGTGGGGGATTTTGCCCTCGCCAAACAGGCGATCCGCCACATCGCCCAAAAAGTGCTGGAGGGGGAATTCCCCCTGAACGAACGGGAATTTCTGAATGTCAATATTCCGCACGATGCCAAAGAGCTGAATTTCGCCGTCACCTACGCGGGATACCGCTATTACGCCAACGATGCCCACCTCCACCGCAATCCCAGAGGGCTTGAATACTACTGGCTGGGGCTTCACCCCCTCGAGTTCAAACCGCGTCCGGAGCGGCTTGACCACGGGCTGTGCGATTTCGAGGCAATCGAGCAGGGGATGGTGTCGGTGAGCCCGATCAAGCTCGACATGACCTCCTACGACACCCTCCACCGTCTACGGGAGTGGCTGTGAGACACGCTCGAACCAAACTCGTTTTCGGCGAGGAGGCGTTTGAAAAACTTCGCGGATCGAAGATCCTGATGCTGGGGGTCGGCGGTGTGGGAAGTTTCTGCCTCGACTGCCTCTACCGCAGCGGGGTACACGACATTACGATCGTCGACTTCGACCGGTTCGACCTCTCCAACCAGAACCGCCAGATGCACTCCGAGCGCCACGAGGGGGAGATCAAAGTCGAAGCGCTCAAAACCTACTATCCGGAGGTGGCCGCGATCAGCGATAAAATCACCCCCGAATGGGTAGAGGCGTTCGATTTCGAGCCCTTCGACCTCGTCCTCGATGCGATCGACGACATGCGTGCCAAACTGGCCATTATCCAGAAATGCCATCCCAAACTCATCAGCGCCGTCGGTTCGGCCAAACGGCTCGACCCGACCAAAGTCGAGGTCCGCTCCATCTGGAAGACCGACGGCGATCCCTTCGCCGCCAAGATCCGCTATGAGCTGCGCAAGCGGAAATTCCGGGGCGATTTTTCCTGCATCTGCTCCAGCGAACTCCCCCGGATCAAGGAAAAGGGGAGCTTCGTGGGGGTCACGGGAACGTTCGGCCTCACGATGTGTTCGCTGGCACTGCGGCGGATCGGCCTGTAACCTTTGTGTGACCTGGGAGTTTTATACTCCGGTCCATGGAACCTTTGCACCCTATTTATCACCATTATCTCCAGGTACTGGACATCGCGTTCCAGCCTATTGTCGATATCCATTCGGGAGCTACGTTCGGTGTCGAGGCGCTGCTGCGCGGGACCAATACGCTGGGGTTTGAGAGCATCGAATCGTTCTTCGACCATCTGTATGAAAAAAACATCCTCTATACGTTCGATCTTGGCCTGCGCGAAAAGGTGGTTGCTAAATTCTGCACGATTGAGGGGTTCGAGAACCTCAAGCTCTTTTACAACATCGACAACCGCCTTCTCGATATGAGCGATTTTTCCAAGGGAAACACCTCACAGATTCTCCGCCGCTACGGGCTCGATCAAAAGAGCATGGTCATCGAGCTCTCCGAACACAACGAGATTGTTGATTTCGACCATTTTACCGCTCTGATGGAACACTATGCCAATGAGGGGTTCTGCATCGCGATCGACGATTTCGGCACCGGTTATTCGGGGTACAAACTGCTCTATCATTCCCACCCCAACATCATCAAAATCGACCGTTTCTTTCTGGGCTCCATAGACAAAGACCCGAAAAAAAAGCTCCTCGCCCGCCACATGGTCAAGCTCGCAACCCTCATGGGGTGCCGCGTCGTCGCCGAGGGGATAGAATATGAAAAGGAACTTCTTGTGTGCAAGGAGATCGGATGCCATATGGTGCAGGGGTATTTCATCCAGCGTCCGACTCTCGAATGTGCCAACATCGTGCATCAATACACCCATATCTCCGGCGATGTTCTGGAAGATAAGAGAAGTCAGCGAGACCGCATCATTATCCTCAAACGGCTCGAATACCTCAAACCGGTCGTGATCGGCGACAGCATGGAATCGCTCCTGGACCTGCTCAAGCAAGACGATGAGATGTTCCTCGTTCCCGTTGTCGATGCGATGCACCACCCGGTCGGCATCATCCACGAACACCGTCTCAAATCGGTCATCTACTCTCCCTTCGGCAGATCGCTGATCCAGAACCGTTCCTCGAACCTCTCCGTGCTGGAGACGTATATCGAACAGGTTCCCGTCGTCGATCTTTCGACGCCTCTGGAGATGATCGTGGAGCTCTTTTCCCTGTCCGAAAATGCCCCGGGGGTGCTGATCATCGAATCATCCCGCTACATCGGTTACCTGAGTGCGCGGGACATGATCGACGTCATCCATGAACGCAATCTGATCCGTGCCCGCGACGAAAATCCCCTCACCAAACTGCCGGGCAACTTCATGATCAACGGCTACATTTCCCGCGCCTTCGAGACGGGGGATGCGTGTGCGATGTGCTATTTTGATTTCAACCATTTCAAGCCTTACAACGACCACTACGGGTTCCGCAACGGCGATCGGGTCATCCTCCTTTTTGCCGAACTGATGCACAAGTTCCTCTCCCCGGAGTATTTCAAGGGGCACATCGGCGGCGACGATTTTTTTGTCGGGGTGAGCCTGAACGATTCCCATACGTTTGAGGGTGTGTGTGCCGAGGTGGAGGAACTGATCAGCCGGTTCGGGGATGAGGTGCGCAATTTTTATGACGTCAAAGACCGGGAGAGGGGGTGCATCATTGCCGAAGACCGCGACGGAACGCACTGCGAGTTCAAACTCCTAGGAGTCAGTGCGGTCGTCATCCGGATCGGGGAAGGATCGTTCATCACGTCGCCCGAACAGCTCCAGAAAAGTTTTGCCGTCGAGAAAAAAGCGGCGAAAAAAGCTCCGAACAATCTGCGCATCATCGAGAACTGAGGGACGTTTGGTATAATAGGGAATTCATTTTTACCGGAGAAAACCGTGGAGCAAAAAGAACCCATGACCAAATACGGGTTTCAGCGTCTGAGCGACGAGCTGAATACCCTCAAGACGATCGATCTGCCGGCCGTCAATGTCGAAATTGATCGGGCAAAAGAGTACGGGGATCTCAAAGAGAATTCCGAATACCATGCCGCACGCGAAAAACAGGCGTTTATCGGGACCCGTATCGCGGAACTGGGCGATGTGATCTCACGTGCCCAGATCGTCGATCCCAGCGAGCTCGAACACGCCCGCGTCAGTTTCGGATCGACCGTCGTGCTGTGCGATCTCGCCACCGACGAAGAGGTGACCTACACGATCGTAGGCGGATGCGAAAGCAACCCGGACATGGGGCTGATCTCGTTTAACTCTCCGCTGGCCAAAGCGCTTCTGGGACGCGAAGAGGGGGATGAATTCACCACCCGGCTCCCCGGCGGCGAAAAAACGTTCGAAGTGATCACCGTCAAATATCAGGAGATCGTGTTTGAGTGCCATTAACGTCGGGATCATCGGGGTCAGCGGTTATACGGGGCTTGAACTCGTCAAGATGCTCCTCTCCCATCCGATTTTCACCCTGACCTACTGCGCCAACACCGAAGGTGCCACAACCCTTTCCGAACTCCATCCGGCCCTTGCGGGGGTGTGTGACCTGGCGGTGGAAAAAGTGGATCTGGAGCGGGCCGCGAGCGCGTGCGAACTCATTTTCCTGGCGCTTCCCCACAAAACGGCGATGCAGACGGCCAAAGGGCTGCTGGAGCGGGGGATCAAGGTGGTCGACCTCTCCGCAGACTACCGCCTCAGCGTGGAGAACTACGAAGCGTTTTACTGCCATCATGAGGATCTGGACAACCTCTCCCATGCGGTTTATTCGATCCCCGAACTCCACGGCAAAAGAGCGCAGGGCTCACGCCTGATCGCCAATCCGGGATGCCACGTCACGGCCACCCTGATGGCGCTGGCCCCTTTTCTGGACCATATCGATCTCTCCCACCCAATCTTCGTCGATTCGAAAACGGGGGTATCGGGAGCGGGGAAATCGCCGAGCAGCACCGTCCACTATGTCAGCGTCAACGACAACATCAACTGCTACAACATCATCAAGCACCGCCACGCCACCGAGATCGAACAGCACGCTTCGGCGCTGTGCGGCGACGACGTGCGGGTGACGTTCGTCCCTTCGCTCGTGCCGATGAGCCGAGGGATGCTCGCCTGCGTCTACGCAACGCTCAAAGACGATTGTGATCCCCTTGTGACGATGGAGACGTTTTACACGGCGAAGCCCTTCGTCCGTGTCCGAAAAGCGCCCCCCCACACGAAGATGACGTCAGGGACCAATTTCGCCGACGTTTACGCCGCGCGCCACGGCAATGCCCTTGTCGCGATGTGCGCCATCGACAACCTGATGCGGGGGGCCAGCTCTCAGGCGCTCGTGAATGCCAACATCATGATGGGACTGGACGAAACACTGGGCATTCCCAAAATCGCGTATGTCCCCTGATACCCTTCGCCACGGTGCGATCGTCATCGCCGATGCCCACTGTGCGCCATGGCGCACCCTTTTTCTGGATTTTCTCCGTGCGCTGGAGAAGGGGGATATCGAGACTCCCCAGCTGATACTGATGGGGGATATTTTCGATCTCCTTTTCGGCCCTATCGAAACGACGCATCTCCTCAACGCCGAGGGGATAGAACTCCTCCAAAAGCTCTCTTACCGGATGGAAATCGTCTATCTTGACGGGAACCACGATTTTCTCCTTGCCGACCTTTTCCCGCAGATCAAGGTCATAGCCCGTGCTCAGCAGCCGTGGATCGCGGCGTTCGAGGGGAAACAGATTGCCTTTTTACACGGGGACACTGCTATGGGATGGGGATACGAACTCTACACGCTCCTCATCCGAAACCCGGTCATTCTGAAAATCCTCCGTTTCATCGACCGGATCGGAAACGGATGGATCGTCCGGAAGCTGGCGGAGGCGATGCAGCGCAAACACCATTGCAAAACGATCGCCCATTTTGAGGAACTGATTACCCGGCGGATGACGCGTCAGAGTTTGCAGGGTATTGACACTCTGGTCGAGGGGCATTTTCATCAGAACCGGAGCTTCGAGTTTCCCGGGCTGCGCTACATCAACGTCGCCGCTTTTGCTTGTAACGCAAGATACTTTAGTGTACAATCGTGCCAAAATCAGCCATTATTGCACGAAGCAGTTTTTCGCAAGGAGCCCCTATGATGGGACATGGAGATATCTTGAAGGTCGGCAGCAATGAGATGGAACTGGTCGATTTCCGTATATTCAAGCGCGAAGGGGACGCGGTATACGAAGGGATATACGGGGTCAACGTCGCCAAAGTGCGCGAAATCATCCGCTTTCCGAAGCTGACCGAACTCCCCGGAGTCCCCCCCTTCGTCGAGGGGATTTTCGATCTGCGCGGCGTCGTGATACCGGTCGTCAACCTGGCCAAGTGGATGGGGATCGACTCTCCCGAAGGGGCGGAAAAAAATGCCCGCGTCATCATCGCCGAATTCAACAATATCCTGATCGGATTCGTCGTCCACGAAGCCAAACGGATTCGCCGGATCAACTGGAAAGATATCGAGCCCGCCTCGTTCGTCTCGAACCAGGGGGGGCTGGATGGTTCGAAAGTGACGGGGGTGACCCGGATTGAAGACGACGCCGTACTGCTCATCCTCGATCTGGAAGGGGTCGTGCAGGAGCTGGGTCTTTATCAGCCCTCGCGAGGAAAACTTGAAGAGGGAAAATACGACTTTTCGGGCTACGTGCTCCTCCTTGATGACAGTTCCACGGCGCGGCGGATTATCAAAGACGCCCTCGAACAGATGGGATTTGACGTCATCGAAGCAACCGACGGAGAACACGGGCTCAAAATCCTTGAAGACCTCTACGGGGCGTACGGGGAAGATCTCCCCTCGAAACTCCGCCTGATCGCATCGGACATCGAAATGCCGCTGATGGACGGATTCCATTTCGCGGCCAATGTCAAAGCCGACAGCCGGTTCAAAATGATTCCGATTGTGTTCAACTCCTCGATCAGCGACTATTTCAGCGAGAGCCGCGGAAAAGAGGCGGGCGGGGAAGCCTACCTGGTCAAATTCGATTCCAATTTATTTTACGATGAAGTCGCCCGCGTCGTACGCGCGCATCTTCAATAAGGGTACACGGTATGGATGAATTTCAAGAGATATTGCAAGACTTTCTGGTTGAGTCGTTTGAGCTGATCGAACAGCTCGACCAAGACCTTGTCGAGCTGGAGTCGCATCCCGACGATCTGGATCTGCTCAACCGGATTTTCCGGGTAGCCCATACGGTCAAGGGGGCGAGTTCGTTTTTGAATTTTGATGTCCTCACCCACCTGACCCATCACATGGAAAACATCCTCAATCTCGCCCGTCACGGTGATCTGGTGATCGATCCGGATGTTATGGACGTGATTCTCGAATCGATCGATCTGATGAAAGCTCTTTTGGTCCGGATCCGTGATACCGGAGCCGACAGCGGTCTGGATGTCAGCGGGTGTGTCGAACGTCTCGACGCCGCCGCGAGCGGAAATCCGATAGCGGCGGCTGTAGAGAGCACACCGGAGCCCGAACCCGAACCGGTTGTAGAGGCCGAGGAGGAGCCCGACTATGCGGGGATGAGCGATGCAGAGGTCGAAGCGGAGATTGAGCGGCTGCTGTCACAGCGTCAGGCCGAAGACGCGGCCAAGCGGGCGGCCAAACAAACCGAAACAGCGCAGGAAGAACCCGATTACACAGGGATGAGCGACGCGGAGGTGGAAGCGGAGATCGAGCGGCTGCTGGCACAGCGGCAGGCCGAAGATGCGGCCAAGCGGGCGGCCAAAAAAGAGGAGAGCCCGGCTTCCCAGCCCAAAGCCGTCCCTGCACCGATCCCTGCTGCGCCGGCACCCAAACCCGAACCGAAACCAGAGCCCAAAGCGGCCGCAGCCCCGGTCCCCAAACGTTCTGAGGCGAAAGAGGAGGGGGAAGGAAACCGTGGAGGCTCGACCGTGGAGCAGACGATCCGTGTCGACGTCAAACGGCTTGACCACCTGATGAACCTGATCGGGGAACTCGTGCTGGGGAAAAACCGCCTGATCAAAATCAACGACGATGTCGAAGAGCGCTACGAGGGGGAGGCCTTCCTCGAAGAACTCAACCAGGTCGTTTCGATCGTCTCACTGGTGACGACCGACCTGCAGATTGCCGTAATGAAGACGCGGATGCTTCCGATCGGGAAAGTGTTCAACAAATTCCCGCGGATGATCCGCGACCTCTCCCGAGAGCTCAACAAGAAGATTGAGCTCGAGATCACGGGTGAAGAGACGGAGCTGGACAAATCGATCGTCGAGGAGATCGGCGATCCGCTGGTGCACATCATCCGTAACTCCTGCGACCACGGAGTCGAAACCCCTGAAACCCGACTTGCCGCCGGGAAACCGGAGACGGGGACGATCCAGCTCAAGGCATACCACGAAGGGAACCATATCGTCATCCAGATCATCGACGACGGTAAGGGACTCGATGCGGGGATGCTGAAGGCCAAATCGGTCGAAAAAGGGATCATCACCGAAAAAGAGGCCGACACAATGAGCGAGAAAGAGGCGTTCGGCCTCATCTTCCGTCCCGGTTTCTCTACCGCAGCGCAGGTGACGAGCGTTTCAGGGCGCGGCGTCGGGATGGACGTCGTCAAAACGAACATCGAAAAGCTCAACGGAATGATCGACATCGACTCCGAAGTGGGCAAGGGGACCTCGATGAAGCTCAAGATCCCCCTCACCCTCGCGATCATCCAGGCACTCCTCGTTGGTGTGCAGGAGGAGTACTATGCGATTCCGCTCGCCTCGGTTCTGGAGACGGTACGGATCAGCAAGGACGAGATCTATACCGTCGAGAGCCGCTCGGTCATGCGGCTGCGTGACGAGGTCCTATCGCTCGTCCACATCGGCGATATTTTTGAAGTTGAGCGGGTATTCGACAACAGCGAACACGCCTATGTCGTCGTCCTTGGGCTGGCCGAGAGCAAAATCGGCCTGATCGTCGACTCGCTGGTCGGGCAGGAAGAGATCGTTATCAAATCGCTCGGCGAATACCTCAAAGGGATCGAGGGAATCGCCGGGGCGACGATCCGCGGCGATGGCGGCGTAACCCTCATCGTCGACGTCGCCGCACTGATGCAGATGGCCAAATCGGTCAAATCGACCGTGGGGCAGGAGAGCCCCGAAGCCAAAGGGCGCGGCGGTGTCAAGACCTCTGCAAGCGACTACACGGTCATGATCGTCGACGATTCGAAAACCGACCGCACGATCATGCGCAAAGCGCTTGAACCGATGGGAATCACCCTTGTCGAAGCGGTGGACGGTGTCGAAGCGCTCAATGTCCTCAAGCAGGGAGAGCATGCGTTCGATGCGATGCTGATCGACATCGAGATGCCGCGGATGGATGGCTACACCCTTGCCGGCGAGATCAAGAAGTACAACAAGTACAAGCAGCTCCCCCTGATCGCCGTCACGTCGCGTTCGGGCAAAGCCGACCGGATGCGCGGGGTCGAATCGGGGATGGTCGAATACATTACCAAACCGTATTCTCCCGAATATCTGATGAATGTTGTCAAGCGCAATATCAAGTTTAACGAGGGGCTATAACCATGAGTGAAAAACTCCAGCAAATTATCAACAAACAGCATAAAACCCTCGCCGGTGACGACGTCAAAATCGATGAAGTGATCCAGCTGGTCGGATTCATCGTCGGGGATGAAGAATTCTCGGTCCCCATTCTGAGTATTCAGGAGATCATCAAGCCGATCACGTGGACCCGCGTGCCGCAGACCCCTCCCTATATTCTGGGGGTATTCAATCTGCGCGGTTCGGTCATTCCGCTGATCGATCTGCGCTCGCGGTTCGGTCTGGAAATGATCAAGCATACCGAAGAGACCCGTTTCATCGTGATGAAAAACGGCGATGACGTCGCCGGATTCGTCATCGACCGCCTCACCGAGGCGATCCGCCTCCCCAAAAAAGATGTGGGTCCCGCTCCCGAGACGATCTCGGAGGAGGAGAGCCTCATCGACGGCGTCGGCAAACAGGCCGACCGGATCATCACGATTCTCAAAGTCGACAAACTCTTGGAACGAAATTTTTAACCTTTTATGGCACAATAGCGCCATGAATGAGACACACTTTTTTAACCGCCGAGAAAAACTTCTGGAGCAGATGAAGGAGGGGGCGGCGATCATCGCCTCCGCTTCCCACGCGTTCCGCTCCAATGACACCGAATATCCCTACCGCCAGAACAGCGATTTTTACTACCTCACCGGGTTTGAAGAGAGCAATGCCGTGCTGGTGCTGACCAAAACCGCTTCCGAGGCAAAAACGATCCTCTACGTCGAGGCGTACAACGCCGAATACGCACTTTGGAACGGGGCCAAGCTGGGTCTGGAAGGGGCAGTGGAACGGTTCCGTGTCGATGAGGTGCGCGACGTGGCACAATACCCCGGCGAGGTCAAAGATCTGCTGCGAGAGCACGTCAACCTCTACATCGACCTTTTCGACGATTCGGAGGTGCTGAGAAAGGCCAAAACAGCGGTGCAAGAGCTCCGGGAAACACGCGGGGTCAAACGCCATATCCGCACCTACCGTGACGTGACCCACCTGATACGTACGCTGCGCCTTATCAAAAGTTCTGAGGAGATCGAGACAATCCGACAGGCGATTGCGATTACGGCCAAAGCCCATCACATCGCGATGCGCGAATGTCATGCCGGGATGAGGGAATACCAGCTGCAGGCAGCGATGAGCTACGTCTTTCTCGAAGAGGGGGCAAAGAGCGAAGCATACGGGGCGATCGTGGCGGGAGGGAACAACGCCAACACCCTCCATTACGTCGACAACCGTGCCGAACTGCGCAGCGGTGACCTCGTCCTCATCGACGCGGCGTGCGAATGGGAACTCTACGCCAGCGACATCACCCGCACCTTTCCGGTCAGCGGCACCTTCAGCGATGCGCAGAAAGAGGTTTACAACGCCGTCCTTGATGTGCAGTTGCGCGTCATCGAGGCGATCAAACCCGGGGTGAAGCGCGACTGGCTTCAGCGCATGAGTGAGGAGCTGCTCTGCGATGCGCTGGTGGCTCTGGGGATTTTGAAGGGGGAACGCGGGGCACTCATGGAGGCCAAAGAGCACAAAAAATTTGCCCCCCACGGTATCGGCCACTGGATGGGGCTGGACGTCCATGATCCGTGCCCCTATGTCGACGAATCGGGCGAGAGCCTGGCCTTCGAGCCCGGGATGGTGATGACGATCGAGCCGGGGCTCTATTTCCGCAGCGACGACGAGAGCGTCCCGAAACGGTACCGGGGGATCGGCATCCGGATCGAGGACGACATTCTCGTCACCGAAAACGGGTACGACAATCTCTCGTCGATGATCGCCAAGACGGTCGACGAGATCGAAGCGATGTGCAATCAGTTATAACTATAACTCCACCCGCTGAGGCCGTCCTTCGCCTCCTTGAATCCTTCCGCTTCCCCCAGAAAATCGATCACCTGCAACGCTACCCACGGAATCGTATTGGCTTCGGCCGGATCGAGGAGGTGGCGGGGCATCGGCGAATCCTGCGCCGTCATCGCAAACGCAACGCGTCCCGTTTCGAAGAGGAGATCGCTGTGCGCAGTGATGCCGTGTTCGCGGCAGAATTTATCCAAGATCATCGGTTTGATCTCTTCGGGAATCGGCTCGGCCGTGTTCAGGAAGATCGTAAAATGGATCGGCAGTGCCGGAGGAGGTAGCAATGAGGGGGCGGCCATGATGATAAACTCCACCTTTTCCAGATGCGCCTGAATCTCAGATGGGGAGAGGTAGCTGTGGATTTTTAACGGTTTGACTTCCTGCATTAGCATTTTCCTTCGAGTATTTTGGAAATGAGGGAGGTGATCCCGATGTGGAGGTTGTAGTTGGTAATCGGAAAATCGACCCATTCGTCTTCGAGGTTGACGCTGTAGCCGCTGAGGTATTTCCCCAGAGTTTCCAGATCGATCGGCCGGTAGCCTGATGCAGCCTCAGGGGTGAGCTTTGTACGCACCAGCTTCCCCGCATCGTTGCTTTTGGCAAGGGTGAAGGCGAGGGATTTCAGGCTGAGAAGATCGCACCAGCGCAGAAACAGCTCGGGGGTGAGTTCGTCGCAGGGACGTCCTTCGGGGTCGAAGAGAAGATTCTGTTCCCGCAGGGGGAGGAGGACGCTCAGAATGGCTTCGCAATAGGGGAGGGTTTTCTGGTTCCAGAAGGGGGCCTCATCGCTTCGGTCCAGCGCAGCGGCGACCGCCCCCAGAATGGCGGAGGAGTCACCGGATGCGAGCAGGGAGCGCATTGAGTGTAAAATCATGACGTATCCTCTTTTTTTCCGAACTGTAACCTTTTTTGTATAATATGACTATTAACGCCAGGAGATGCTATGATGGATAAAGGATGGTTGACGAACTTTGTCGCGCTCGGAGTGACCGGAGCCTCTTTCGCGATTGAGGGTACGATGGAGGAATCGCTGCGGCTGGCGGGGCTGTTTGCTCTCTCAGGCGCAGTGACGAATCAGCTGGCCGTGCATATGCTGTTTGAAAAAGTACCGTTTCTGTACGGTTCGGGTATCATCCCCCAGCGGTTCGAATCGATCCGGAATGCGATCAAAACGCTGATCATGGAGCAGTTCTTCACTCCCGAAAAGATTGAGGAATTCGTTGCCTCTCAGGAGAGGAAGATCGATCTCACCCCCATTATCGAGCAGACCGATTTTACCCCCGCCTACCACGCGCTGGTGCGTAGCCTTATGGACTCTCCGCTGGGGACGATGGTGGGGATGTTCGGAGGGGATGTCGTGATCGAGAAACTCAAAGAGCCGTTTGTCAAAAGGATCAAAGCCTCGACTATCGAGATCTCGCAGAGCGCGTCGTTTTTAGAGAATGTGAACAAGCATCTTCATGCGGGGAGCCCCGACCTGGCAAAATCGATCGAAAGCATCGTCGAGACCCGTCTTGCGGAACTGACGCCGAATATAGTCAAAGAGATGCTCCATGATCTGATGAAAGAACATCTGGGCTGGCTTGTCGTCTGGGGGGGCGTATTCGGAGGGATCATCGGGTTTGTCTCCTCGTTTGTCCTGTAAACGATTGGATGGATTAATCTATATAGCTAAAAAGACTTGACAGTAATAGACTCAATGTATTATAATATACGTAACTCAATAAGGAGATATGATTATGCAGAATATTTTTGAAAAACTGACCCACCAGATGACCGAGATGATCGAGTCCTCGATCTCACTGGCATTGCACAATAAAAACAGCGAAGTCGAACCGATTCATTTTCTCTGGGCGCTGCTGGCCAACAGCAACTCCCCTCTCAACCAGATGCTGAACAAAATGAGCATCGACAAAACGGCGATTGAACTCGATGTCAAAAGTGCGGCCCAAAAGCTCCCCAGCGCCTCGCATGTGACCAAGGAAAGCATCCGCCTTTCGCGCAATTTTGCCCACTCGCTGGAAGTGAGTGCCGGGGAGATGGCCAAAAACGGCGACAGCTTTTTGGCGATCGACACGTACATCGTCGCGAACCTCTCAAATGACCCGTTCAAATCGATACTGGGCAAATACGTCGATCTTCGAGAACTTGCCAAAACGTTCGAGGCTTCCCGCGCAGGTCAAAAGATCGAATCCCAGACGGCCGACGAAAATCTCGAATCTCTTTCCAAATATGGGATCGATTTGACCCGTGAAGCGGTGGAGGGGAAACTCTCCCCCGTCATCGGGAGGGACGAGGAGATCAGCCGGATGATGCAGATCCTGATCCGCAAAACGAAAAACAACCCGATCCTTCTGGGGGAACCCGGGGTCGGTAAGACAGCGCTCGTCGAAGGGCTGGCGCAGCGGATCGTCAACAAGGAAGTACCGCTGAGCCTCCAGAACAAAAAAGTCATCGCTTTGGACATGAGTGCGCTGATCGCCGGGGCGAAATACCGCGGGGAATTCGAAGACCGTCTAAAAGCAGTCGTCGATGAGGTAAAAAAATCGGCGAACGTCATCCTCTTCATCGACGAGATACATACGATCGTGGGGGCGGGGGCCTCGGAGGGATCGATGGATGCGGCGAATATTCTCAAACCAGCCCTGGCACGGGGAGAGCTCCACACGATCGGGGCGACGACGCTCAAGGAGTACCGCAAGTATTTCGAAAAAGATGCCGCGTTGCAGCGCCGATTCCAGCCGGTTCATGTCGAAGAGCCCAGCGTCAACCAGTCGCTCCAGATTTTGCGGGGATTAAAAGAGCGGCTCGAAGCGCATCACAGCGTCACCATCACCGATGCGGCCCTCGTCGCGGCAGCGAAACTCTCCGAGCGCTACATCAACGACCGTTTCCTCCCCGACAAGGCGATCGATCTGATCGACGAAGCCGCGGCGGAACTCAAGATGCAGATCGAATCCGAACCCAACGCGCTGGCCGCGGTCAAGCGCCAGCAGACGCGCCTTCAGGTCGAAAAAGAAGCGCTGAAAATGGAAGAGTCCGCCGCCAACACCAAGCGGCTCGAAGAGATCGAAAAAGAGCTTGCCGACGTCAGCGAAGAGCGCCGCACTCTGGAATCGCAGTTTGCCCATGAAAAAGAGGTATTCGAAAAAATTTCGGGGATCAAAGGGCAGATCGAAGCCAAACGGCGCGAAGCCGAGAGTGCTAAACAATCGGCCGATTTCAATAAGGCCGCCGAGATCGAGTACGGACAGATCCCCAAACTTTTCGAAGAGGAAAAAGCACTCCAGGAACGGTGGAAAGAGATGCAAAAAGCGGGGACCCTGCTCAAAAACAGCGTCGACGAAGCGTCGATCGCGGGGGTCGTGAGCCGCTGGACGAAAATACCCGTCACCAAAATGCTCCAGAGCGAAAAAGAGAAGATCCTCCACATCGAAGACGAACTCAACCGCGAGGTCGTCGGACAGGAGAAGGCGACCCACGCGGTGGCCCGCGCGATTAAGCGGAACAAGGCGGGGCTCTCCGACAAGAGCCGTCCGATCGGATCGTTCCTGTTCCTCGGACCGACAGGGGTCGGAAAGACGCAAACGGCCAAAACACTGGCCAAATTTCTCTTCGACAGCAGCGAGTCGATGATCCGGATTGACATGTCCGAATACATGGAAAAACATGCCGTTTCACGTCTCGTCGGTGCTCCTCCGGGGTATGTCGGATTCGAAGAGGGGGGGCAGCTTACCGAAGCGGTCCGCCGCAAGCCTTACAGCGTGATACTGTTTGATGAGGTCGAAAAAGCGCATCCCGATGTGTTCAATGTTTTGTTACAGGTTCTCGATGACGGGCGTCTGACGGACAACAAGGGGGTGGTCGTTGATTTCACCAACACGATCATCATTCTGACCTCCAACATCGCCAGCGACAAGATCATGGCCCATCACGGGGACGAGAAGCTGGAAACGATGGTTTTGGACGACCTCAAACGTCATTTCAAGCCCGAGTTTTTAAACCGGCTTGACGATATCGTCGTCTTCAATCCTCTGGGAGAAGCGCAGATTCTGAGTATTGTCGATCTTTTCTTTCAGGAGATCGCGGCGAAAGTCGAAGAGCGCGACATTACATTGCATCTGAGCGACGCGGCCAAGCGTCACATAGCGCAGGCGGGATTCGACCCTGTTTACGGGGCACGGCCGCTGAAACGGGCGTTGTACGAAATCGTCGAAGACCGACTGGCCGACCTGATCCTCGGCGGAGAGGTCGAGGAGGGCTCGTCGGTAGCCTTTGACGCCGAGGGAGACGAGATTACCGTTGCTGTGTCATAAGTCATTTGTTTTGAACGAATCGGGAGCAAAGCCCCCGATTCTACGCTCGCCGCTAAGGCGCTGCAGCTTGCCCTTGCAGGGCAGATTAAAAAGAGTTACTATTCCAATATGAAAACAATAGCCCTTTTATGTGTCATTTTATTGCCTTTGTGGGCGTGTACGGGAGACTGCATGAGCTGCCATCCCGCACTGCTCAAGACGATCGATACCGATCTGCGTCACAAGCCGATGACGACCTGCATCAAATGCCACAGTGCCAACCCTGAAAAAATGGCCGACTGCGGGAGCGACTGTTTCGCCTGCCACCCGGTAGCCAAAATCGAGGGGGCCCGGGTGGCAGAGCATGCGGTAATCCGCGAATGCCGTGATTGCCACATGAAGCTCAAAACATCCCTGACGATTGATACGACCCCGAAAGGACAGTCGGTGATGCCGACGCTAAGGGAATTTTTGAAACCCTGACACGAAGGTTTCCAACAAGCTTTTATGAAACTTAATCGATCTTTAAGTAAGATTGCCCTATTATTGCGTGCTAAAATTTTCTAAAGGGAATGGTTATGAAAAGAACATACCAACCGCATAATACGCCACGTAAACGCACACACGGTTTCCGTGCTCGTATGGCGACAAAAAACGGCCGCCGTGTACTGAACGCACGTCGTGCAAAAGGTAGAAAACGATTGGCTGTGTAAACGGCTTTTCGATGCTCAAACTCCACAGTGAGTTTCAGCGAGTCTATCAGCGCGGAAAGAGTGCCCACAGCACCTCGATAGCGCTGTTTTATCTCCCGCTCAAGGGAGAAAAGAAAGTCGGATACACCGCCAGTAAAAAAGTCGGGAATGCCGTCGTAAGAAATCGGTGCAAAAGACGCCTTCGTGCCCTTTTTGCCGAATTTTCAACCGATGTGCAGGACGGATGGTACGTCTTCGTCGCCAAAGGGGCCTTGTTTGAGAACCCTTTCGAAAGTGTGCGGCGTGACTGCAAATATGTTTTGAAACGGACAGGTGCTTTGTGTGGTACAGATGATGATAAGAAAATTCTTTCTTAAACTTCTTTGGCTCTACCGGCACTCCTTCTCTCTGGTGACACGCGGTGCGTGCCGCCATTACCCCTCTTGCTCGGAATATGCCCTCTGGCAGTTTGAATGCAATACTCTCCCCAGTGCTTTCGGTTCAACATTTTTGCGCATCGTCCGATGCAATCAGCTCTTTCCCGGCGGTATCGATTATCCGATTGTCAAAAAACCGGCGATAAAGCCCTCAGAACTTTCCGTAAATACGATAAAATACTGGTTTGTTCCACATCAGCAGAATTTTTTTCTGATTAAAAATTTTAAGTTTAAAGGGTCCCAGTGCTAGAAAAGTTTACCCCGAACCAGCGGCTCCTCGTGGCCGTTGCCTTGTCTTTTTTGTTTTTTATTGGTTACACGACCATTTTCCCACCGCAAACTCCCAACGCCGAAGCAAACGCAACGACGGAAGTCGTCCAGGGCGAACCAAGCACGGTTCAAAATACGGCTGCGTCGGCAGAGCAGGCGGATTCGAAGCAGCCTTCGGCCGTTGCCATGACGACCACCGATACCCTCACGACCGTTACGGCCAAAGAGTTTACTCTTAAACTGGACACTCTCGGACGGATCTCCTCGGTGGTCCTCAGCGATGCCAAGCACAACAGTGCAGAGGGGAAACTTTCCGAGCTGGTTTCGGCTGCGGGTGCCAAACCCCTCTACATTCGTTTTGCCGATGAAACGCTCAACGACATCGCTGCCAAAACTCCTTACGTGGCCAGCGTAAGCAACATCGCACTCGGGGAAAAGGGCAAATCGACCGTCACCCTGACACAGAGCCTTCCGGGCCTGACGGTGACCAAACTGCTGACGTTCTACAGCGACGGCCATTACGACGCGAAGATCACCCTTTCGAACGAAAAACGCTACTTTGTCTATCTCGGACAGCATCCGCAGATCATCGAACAGATCATGACCGTCGTCGGCGGAATGGTCTATTCAGGGGACAACCTGACCACTATTTTCGAAGACGGCGACGTGGAGGGACGTTCGATCTTTACCGATGTTCACCTCGTTTCGGCGTTCGACCAGTACTATGCGACGATCATGTACGGTTTTGACAAATCGACGCAGGTCACGGTCGAGCGGGATGCCAGCAATAACCCTGTCACCTACCTGGAAGGGAACAACAATTTCACTTTCAACGGTTACATCGGTCCCAAAGAGTACAAAACCCTTGAGTCGATCGATCCGGTTCTGGTCAACGCGATCGAATTCGGATGGTTTACGTTTGTCGCAACCCCTATTTTCAAAGTCCTGATGTGGCTTCACGGTATTCTGGGCAACTGGGGATGGGCGATTATCGCCCTCACCATCATTATCCGTATTTTCCTCTATCCTCTGACGCACAAAGGGATGGTATCGATGCAGAAAATCAAAGATATCGCCCCTCGCATCAAAGAGGTGCAGGAAAAATACAAAGGGGACCCTGCCCGCATGAACGCAGCGGTCATGGAGATGTACAAGAAACACGGTGCCAACCCGCTGGGCGGATGTCTGCCATTGTTGCTCCAGATTCCCGTCTTCTTCGCGATTTACCGCGTTCTTTTGAACGCCGTTGAGTTGCAGGGAGCTCCGTGGATGCTGTGGGTCACCGACCTCTCCCGCATGGACCCGTACTTTATCCTCCCCATCCTGATGGGGGCAACGATGTACTACCAGCAGAAGATCACCCCGAGCAATTTCACCGATCCGCTCCAGGAAAAAATCTTTAAATTCCTGCCGGTTATTTTCACGTTCTTCTTCTTCACGTTCCCGGCAGGGCTCGTGCTGTACTGGTTCGTGAACAACATCTTCTCGATTGCGCAGCAGTATCTGGTGAACAAGCAGTTCGAGGCGGCCCGTGCAACGCGTCATGAAGCCCATCTTGCGGAAAAGCATCATGAAAAAGATTGAAGCGCCAACCCTGGAGCAGGCATACGCCAAGGCTGCCGAGGAGTTTGGATGCTCCGTCACCGCCTTACAGGTGGAGATCATCCAGTTCCCCTCCAAAGGGGTTCTGGGGATGTTCAAAAAATCGGCCATTATCGTTGCCAACCTTCCCCAACCGACCCAATCTTCCCCTTCCGTTTCACCGTCTTTTCCCGCAACATCCGATACCGAACCTTCCGAAACCGTTTCCGAACCTGAAGATATCGTACTGGACGAAAAGTTCTACGAACAGGAAGACGATTACGGCGAAGAGGGGTACTACGATCAGCTTTCGGCGCAAGAGTGTGCCGATGAAGTCAAAGTGCAGATTAACGAGCTTTTCAAGGATATCTGCTTTGATATTGACGACGTTGAAGTGAGTGTCTATGACGACAATACGCTATTGATCGAATTTACCGGTCCCGATGCAGCTTTGATGATCGGAAAAGAGGGATACCGCTACAAGGCCCTCTCCTACATGCTCTTCAACTGGATCAATGCCGTTTACGGAATGCAGCTGCGTCTGGAGATCGCGGAGTTTTTGAAAAACCAGGAAGAGTCGATTTCCCGCTACCTTGTCGGCGTGTGCGATACGATCGACCATGAAGGGCGCGGCCAGACGAAAGTCCTTGACGGCGTCCTCGTGCAGATTGCCCTCAAGCAGCTTCGCGACCGCTATCCGGACCGTTACGTGGCGATCCGCTCAACTCGCGACGGCGGCAAGTTTATCGTCATCAACAGCTACCACGAGTATTGATGTCTGATACGATTGCCGCCATTGCCACGGCTCACGGAGTCGGCTCCATCGCCATCATCCGCCTCAGCGGCGGTAACGCCCTTTCCATCGCTCTGAAACTCTCCCGAAAAAGTGCTCTTGCGCCGCGCTACGCGGCTCTGTCCCCGTTGTATGAAAGCGACGGAACCCTTATCGATGAGGCGATACTCCTCTATTTTCAGGCCCCCCGCAGTTTTACGGGAGAAGAAGTCGTAGAATTCCAGTGCCACGGCGGCCTGATCGTCGCGGAGAAGATTCTGCGCAGTGCGCTGGATGCAGGAGCCCGGCTCGCCGAACCGGGAGAATTCAGCAAAAGAGCCTTTTTGAACGGCCGGCTCGATCTGACGCAGGCCGAAGCGATTGCTTCGCTGATCGAGGCTAAAAGCGACGATGCCGCCCGGATTCTGGCCCGCCAGATGAAAGGGGAACTCCGCGGGTATGTCGAAACCATCCGCGATTCTCTGCTGGAGATTCTCGCCTATTCGGAAGTGGTGATCGACTATGCCGAAGAGGACCTTCCTCACGATGTCGTGGAACAGATCGTCGCCAAGCTGGAGCGGATCAAAAGCGAACTGGCGCGCACCCTCGAATCGAGCCGCCGTCGCAGCGGTCTGATGCAGGGATACCGCGTCGCGATCATCGGCAAACCCAATGTCGGCAAAAGCTCGCTGCTCAATGCGCTACTCGACTACGAGCGGGCGATCGTGAGCGACATCGCCGGAACGACTCGCGATACGATCGAGGAGCAGGTGCGTCTGGGAACCCACCTGATCCGCCTCGTCGACACCGCCGGGATACGCTCGGCCAGCGACGAGATTGAGAAGATAGGGATAGAGCGTTCCATGTCGGCCGTCGAGAACGCCGATATCGTTATCGCCCTGTTTGATTCGAGCCGGGACATCGACGGCGAGGACCGTGCCATCATCGAGCTGATCGAGCGGTATTCTCAGGAGAAGCCTTTTGTCTGCATTCTCAACAAATCCGATCTTCCGGAGCGGTTTGACGCCGCAGTACTGGAAGGGTATGCGCCGATCCGTCTGAGCTGCAAAGAGCAGACCCAGCCGCTTATCGATGCCCTGAGCACCATGATGGACCATGACAACGACTCCGAGGAGATGATGCTGATATCGCAGCGCCAGATCACGGCCGTTGCCCAAGCGGTAGCGGCGATTGATGACGCGCACGAGCCTCTGCAGGACGGGGAGCTGGAATTTTTCTCATTCCATATCAACCGGGCCATCCGCTCCGTCGCCTCTCTGAGCCGCCCCTATGAGCTTGACGAGATGTTCGACAAGATGTTCGGGCAGTTCTGTCTGGGGAAATGATGGGCTCAATTATCGCGATTGATCTGGGGCTAAAACGGATCGGACTGGCGCTCAGCTACGGCAACGGCATTGTGACGCCGCTTCCGGCCATCGAGCGGAAAAACCGCAATCAAGCCGCCAATGACGTCAAAAAAGTATTGAATGAATACGAAGCTCAAACGGTCGTGATCGGCATTCCGATGGGAAGCACGACGGAGCAGGAAATGCGCCGACGGATAGCGCACTTTATGAATCTCGTCGATTTCGCCGGAGAGATCGCGTATCAGGACGAAGCCAACAGTTCCCAAGAGGCCGAAGCGCTGATGAAGGGGGAGATCCGATACAAGCGCGA
>JAFGUJ010000198.1 GCA_016938595.1 Campylobacterales bacterium
ACTGCCACATGTCCCCCGTGACGTTGTAATCTCCGATCAGATTGATGTCATACGCAGTGGTGTGTTCGGGCTCTTTGGTACCGATCAGGTGTTCGAGCACCGCCTCCCCCGCCAGACGTGAACCGAGGTTCTTGCTCCCGACGAACCCCGGTGCGTGGACGGGGATGACGGGGACGCTGTGACGTTCGCTCCCAGCGCGGCACGTTGCGTCGATATCGTCCCCCACCAGCGCCGTGACGCACGTCGAATAAACGAAAATCGCTTCGGGGCAGTAGTGTTCCATGATGTAATCGATCGAATCGGCGAGCCGTTTGTCTCCCCCGAAGATGACGTCGTTGGTCGAAATCCCCGTCGTAAACCCCATCTGGGTGTGGTCGCGACCTGCGTACGACGTTTTTGTCTCGCGCGTCTCCCACGACGCCCCGAGACACGTCTGGGGACCGTGGACGAGATGAACCGCGTCGGCGTAGGGAAAAAGCGAGATCTGCGCCCCGTCAAACGCGCATCCACCCGCCGCCAGCCCCGGTTTGGGCTTGTCGCACCCTTCTCCGGGCTTTTTGTTCTTGCTGTGGGAGCAGGCGCTCTCGTTCATGAGTTCTTTGATTTTTGCGCGGCTGACCATAGGAGACTCCTTCGTGTAGTATCCCATGCAGTGCAAATGTTGTGCGTGAAGAGCCGTATCAGATAGATTATCTGTATGATACGGTTTTTTAGCAGTCCGGTTCGTAGTAGTTTTTATCCGAATACGCATCCCGGATCGCCAGGAACTCGTTGAGGTGGTTGAAAAAAATATCTATCAGTACAGGATCGAAATGTTTCCCGCGCTCCTCTTTGAGGAGGTTTAAAATCCGATCGGTCTCCCATGCTTTTTTGTAGCAGCGATCGCTTCCCAGAGCGTCAAACACATCCGCCAGCGCCGTGATTCGGCCGAAGATGTGGATATCTTCCCCCTTCAGCCCTCGCGGATAGCCCGAACCGTCAAACTTCTCATGATGCTCATGGGCGATGATGGCGGCGGCTTTGAGCATCGGCCGTTCGGAATCTCGGAAGAGGTCATAGCCGATTTTACTGTGGCTGCGCATGACCTCCCACTCTTCGCTCGTGAGCGATCCGGGTTTGTTGAGAATATGATCCGGGATCCCGACTTTGCCGATGTCGTGCATCGGACTGGCACTGGCCAGCATGTTGATCTCCTCGGGTGAAAGGCCGTATTTTTTGGCGAGGAGGCGTGAATACTCGGCGACACGGCGCACATGGTATCCTGTTTCACGACTGCGGGTTTCGCCGATCTCACCGATCCGGTTGATCATCTCCTGCTGAGTCTGTTCGAGCTCCTCATGCAGCCGGATCGTTTTGGTGATATCGCTGCGGATTGCGATAAACTCTTCGATTTTTCCTTTGTGGTCGAGGATGGGGTTGATCGTCGCATCGACCCAGTAGGGGGAACCGTCTTTGGCTTTGTTTTTGACAACGCCGTGCCATGCGTCCCCGCTCAAAATCGTCTGCCACATGGACACGAATACCTCTTTGGGCGTATCTTCATGCCGGACGATACTGTGCGGTTTTCCGATCAGCTCATCGCGGCTGTATCCTGAGATCGCGCAAAACTGGTCGTTGATGTAGGTGATACGCCCTTTGCGGTCCGTTTTGGAAACAATGCTGCTGCGGTCTACGGCGTTTTTGTACTCGTCGAGGAGCTTGATGTTTTTTCGGATACTCTCGGAGATCCGATATCCGAACCAGAATATGAGGACAATGATCAGCGACAACAAAACCGCCACACGCACCAGGGTGTTTTGCGCCTCAACGATACGGCTGTCCAGTTTCGATTCGATCATCGCAATATTGTAAAGTTCGATCGTACGCAGTTTGTCGATCGACGCGCTTGATAGCTCAAACCATTCTTTCGGGTCCATTTGGATCATCCCTGAGCGGTTTACGATCGCCAGATCGATAACCCGGAACATCGTCTCCACATCATGACCCGAAAAATGGGCATCGTAATACGATTTCAGCTGAGATGATGCCAGCGTCTCGAAACGCCCGGCCGCCGTGTCGTATTCCCCTTTGGCAAGAATGAGGTGGATATAGAGGTCATCGTCCATCACCCCTTGCCAGAAAGCGGTATTCAGACCCGAGCGCATCTGCCCCAGCGTCTCTTTGATCGCCATAAGATTCGTGTAGGCCTGAAAATCGTTGCGCAGCGAAACGTCGCTGACGGTGAGAACGATCGCCAGATAATCCGAACGCATCTGTCCCACTAGGCGCGTATAGTATTCAAAAGACTCGACCGGAGTGATCGCATACGAATCGATTTTGGTTCTGTAGGCCCCCAGTGCTTTAAGCTCCGGATTGCACGGTCCGGGGCGTATCCCCTGTGCTTTTATGAGGGCAGAAAATTGGTGAAGTACCTGATCGGTTTTTGTGCGCTGTTCGTGAAGCAGCGTTTGGTCGTACTTCCCTTTTCCGGCCAGATAACCGCTGCTGCGTCCCCTCTCCAGCTGAAGCTCGTGCATCAGGGAGGCTACGAGCCTGATTTTCTCTATCTGAAGCGCAAGTCTGTTCAATGCGTGCATTTGCGTGTAGAGATGATATCCGTAAAAAAGAGAGCCAAGGATAACAATGACCATCGGAACGGCGATCAAGAGGCGCATCCGATGGATGATGCTCAAAGAGGATATTTTATTGAGAATGTTTTTCATAAATAGAATTCTATCCTAGAATTTTCAATTGTGATTCAAAAAATTCAGAGTGGTTTTTTTGTTAAAAAGAAAAAAAGGTAATGACGTGGTGATTACAAAACCAGTTGGTACCCTATGGAAGAGTAGGTTTTGATCAGTTCCTTGTAGGTTTTGGCACGCAGCAGTTTAATAAGGGTACGCAGATTGGCAATCGTACTGTCACCGTTTTTGGAGATGATCTGAAGCAGTTGATCATAGGGGACAACACGGTTTTTATAGTGTATCAACGCTTCCAGCAGCAAAACTTCCTGAAGCATCAGAGGAATCAGACGATTGTTTTTATAGAGGCTTTTGCCATTGACGAGATAATGAAGCCCTTTCCCCAGATCGATTGTACCGTCTTGGTTCAAAAGGTAGTTTCGGACCCTGAAATAAAGTTCGCTGGCATCCACCGGTTTACGCAGAACATCATCCCCTCCTACCTGAATCATTTTGTCGTCAATCTCCGTTTTGTTCACGGCGGACATGAAAATGACAATCGTATCGGCCAGCCTCGGCTCGCTTTTGATTCGTCTGCAGGCTTCGTATCCGTCCATACCCGGCATCAGTATGTCCATCAAAATAATATTAGGCTCTTCCGCACGCGCTATCTGGACCGCTTTTTCTCCGCTATCGGCTTCCAGCAATTCGACAAAACTGAGTTTTACCAGAACACGGGCGACCAGAAGACGGGTCTCGTCGTCATCATCGACAATCAGGATTTTTTGAAGCACTGGTTTCATACGTTGCTGTCTTTATGGAAATTCTGTTTTATGGGAACTATTCTAGCCTATCAAAGGGGCACGTTGGAATCTTATCGACGGAATATGAGCATATTGTGAGTTTTTTTTATTGTTATATTTCTTTTTTTAATGACAGTTTGTGTTGTTTTTTTCTACAATGTACTCACATTATGCTTTTGACAAGGAGAGGGATTCGTGTATTTACTTCAGCAGAGATTGGCACAATCCACCCGGGCGTTGCATCAGCGCATCGAAGACAACCCGTTCGTCCGCGCACTGAACGACCGTCTTCCCCTTGAACCCTCCTATCGGTGGCTATTGACACGTCTTTATCCCTTTGTCAAGGGGGCGGAAGCGTGTCTGAAGACCTTTTTGGCCCGGCAAAGCGAATACGACGTCTTACGTCGGTGCCGTCTCGCTTTGCTGGAGAATGATCTTGCCCTCATGGGGATTACCCCTTCACCTTCCCAAAACGGCTCTTTCGATGCGATACAAACACCGATGGAAGCACTCGGCCTCCTGTACGTTCTCGAAGGTTCCCGAAAAGGGGGGCAATTTCTTGCCCCTCTCCTGCAGCGTACCGAACCGCATCTGCCGGTGAGCTATCTGCTAGGATACGGCGACACTACGGATCAGGAGTGGGAACGTTTTTGCCAATTGCTGGAGGGGCACACGGTCCCAGATGAGCAGGATCAAATCGTCTCGGGAGCGGTCAAGGCGTTCGAGATACTTGAGAGGATCTTTCATGAACACCGATAACACGGATCTGGATCAGTGTGCGCAGGAACCGATCCATATCCCCTCGGCCATCCAGCCGCACGGTTTTTTTCTCGCCGTCGATCCTGAAAGCGAACGGATCATCGCGGCAAGCGACAACCTCGATTGTTTTTCCCCTTTTTCGGCCCAGACGATCCTCGGCAAACTTCTGGCCGCTGTTTTCCCCGACCTGAGCACATGGGTTCAAACCTCCGGTGCCACCCCCCTGCCGGCCCTTTTCACCCTGTCAAAAAAATCCGGAAGCGGCCGTTTCGTCGTCACCCTGCACCGAACCCATCATTATCTAACTCTCGAAGGCGAACCGGCTGCACCGGAAGATGAGTCCCCCGATCATTTCGCCCAGTCACTCATCGAGGAGGTGATCGGACTGAGCGCCGCATCCTCTGTAGAGGAGCTTTGCTCGCTGGGTGCACGTTCGATACAGCGTCTGAGCGGATTTGGCCGTGTCATGGCCTACCGGTTTGAAGAGGATTTCCACGGCTGTGTGGTTGCCGAAGCCAAATCAGCGCAGATGGACACCTATCTTCATCACCACTTTCCGGCATCCGATATCCCCGCACAGGCGCGCGAACTCTACCGGAGGAATTGGATACGCTACATTGCCGACGCTTCCTACACCCCCGTTGCACTGGTGAGCATCGCACCCGAGCCGGTCGATATGAGCGACAGCCATCTGCGCAGCGTATCCCCCATCCATCTCGAATATCTCCGCAATATGGACGTCGCTTCCTCGATGAGCCTTTCGATCGTCATCAACGGCGAGCTGTGGGGGCTTTTTGCCTGCCATCACATCTCCCCGACCCGGCTCCCTGCCATCACCCGCCGATACTGTGAAAATTTCATCCGCGTGTTTAACGTACTCCTGCAAGACAAACTCAACGCAGATGTGTCACACCGTTTTTTTCGACTCAAAAACCACCATGACACCCTCAAAGAGGCATTCCAAACCCTCTGCGATCCATCCGGCCTCCTGTCTGCGTTTCAGGCGCTGGGAGAATCATGGCTCCATGCACTCGACAGTGACGGCGTCTGCATGATCCTGGAGCAGGAGACATCCTCGTTCGGAACCGTCCCCTCGGAGGTGGAGATCCGGACGCTGTCCGCCATGATCGATCCATTGCACACTGATGGAATCTACTGCTCTTCATCGCTTGCGGTCGACTTCCCCGCATTGAGATTATCAGAACCTCTGACCGGAGCGATCAGCCTCCTCGTCTCAGATTCCCCCCGATGCGAAATCCTGTGGTTTCGCCAGGAATGGGTCCGGGAGCTTACCTGGGCCGGAAATCCGGACAAGACCCTCCAGAGCGATGCAGCGCTTCGTATTTCGCCGCGTAAATCGTTCGAGGCGTTTACCGTTCTGCAAAAAGGGAAAAGCCGTCCGTGGACGCCATCGCACCTGCAGATACTGCCGCTGTACAAAGATTTTGGCCCGATCATCCAGCTCTATACCGCCCGTCAAGCGATGCAGCGTCAGGATCAGTTGCTGATCCAGCAGGCAAAAATGGCGATGATGGGGGAAATGATCGATGCCGTAGCTCACCAGTGGAGCCAGCCGCTCAACTCCCTGTCGCTCCTGATCAGCGGACTCTCCTACCATGCTGACAACGGCAGAATCGATGTCCAACAGCTCCAAAACATTCAGCAACAGGGGATGGACAAAATCTACTTCATGGTCGATACCCTCGACGCCTTCCGTAATTTTTTCAAATCCGACCAGACCGTGCGCTCTTTTTCGATAACGCAATCGATTCGGGAAGTCGCCGATCTTTTCATGCCGCAGTTCAAACTCCTGGGAGTGGAGCTCATCATCGATGACGATCCTGCCCTGATCATCGGACCTGCGAATGAATTCAAACAAATCATCCTGAGTCTGCTGGCCAATGCCAACGATGCACTCAGAGACCGGAAAATCCCCGATCCGCGGATCATCTGCCGGATTGAGCGCCGTCCGGCGGAGTTGACGCTCCTGATTTCGGATAATGCGGGCGGGATAGAGGAATCGTATCTGCAAAAAGTATTTGCCCCGCACTTCTCTACCAAAGAGTACGGCAGCGGCAGCGGCCTATACCTCGCGCGGCTGATCGTCGAAGAGCACTTCGGCGGGACCATAACGGTTAGGAATGACGAGGCCGGAGCCTGTTTTACGCTGACGTTCCCGACCGATCCGCAGATCAGAAAAACTCAATCTCCTGATTCGCAGACGAATCACTCTCACTGAGCATGATCTGAAGCTGTGCGATCGAGCTGATCAACGTTTTATCCAGATAATGGATGTCTTCGGCATTTTGGTGGACGAAAACGCTCGTGCGCCAAAACGACAAGTCGTTGATCATGGCTTTGATGTAAATCATGACGGCCCCGACATTTTCCTCGCTGATCTCTTCCAGCGACGTTTTTTCCAGAATATCGATCAGCATGGCAAGCGCATAGGTCAGTTCTTCAAATTCCACAAGTTGATGGAGCACTTTAAGGTAATTATGAAACAGTACGATCAGATTACGGTAGGTCCCGTTACCGATCTCTTCGGAGAGGTCCAGAGAGGCAAGCGTCTCTTCCTCGATCTCGCTCAGCTCTTCCATCAGCGCGAAATCGACATCCACTTCCATCAGGTAATCGAATGCCGAGGTCGGCTTCGACGCTGCGCTCGAAACGCTCATAACGGCACCATCCGCGTATTGGGAAGTCACTGCAGGGACAATGGAGCACGTTTCCTTCGCACTCTCTTTGAGGTAGTGCAAATGGATATATTCCCGTACCACCCCGATGAAATTGTGATCAATCAGCCAGGAGATCTCCTCCATCGTATCCGAATCCAGTATCCGGTGTTCAATCATGTTCAGAAGGAACGCGTTTTTGAAATTCACGCAGATGACAAAGATATCGTCCAGCGGAATATCCTTTTTTTCGAAAAAGGCGAGCATGACGCAGATGATCGGGCAATTTCCGTATTCGTTCTCGCGGCGTAAAATTCCCAATACGTATTTGATCACTTTGGTGCCGAAATAACGGCCGAAAAATTCGGGGGTTATCCGGTGGCGACGCAGCGTTTCGCGTACGTCAGGATGGGATACCCAGCGCTTCAGAAGCACATCCGAGGTGCGTTCGAATGTGTCAAGGTGTGGAATCAGATGGGGGAAGGTTATAGGGTTTTTGTCCATATTATGATTGCCGTTATTAAATAATAGTCTTATTCACACAGATTGTAGGACAGAAGTATGAGTTTTTTATAAGCAAAGAACAATTATGACCATCAAAATGACGAGCCAAATACACACCCGATTGATGATACTTAAATCAATTATTTCATTGAACATGTTTTTAATAAATCGAATCTAGTATAAATTACGTTTATAGCCCATCTATCAATCCTACGGGATGTCACGAGAGTGACTTGAACTCCCGTATCAGTGCCATTTGTCGCTCGAGCATATACTCTGTCATATGCTTGAGATCAGTACCTTGCAGTTCAAAGAGCAAGACAAGATGGTAGCTTCGTTTCAGTTCGTCAATCCGATAAAGGGTCCCTTTTGTATGGATGATCATAGGTTGACGGCTGGACAGAACCATATTGATTTCAACTACATCGTCCAGACTCATTCCTGCAGGAATAGCATCCATCTCTATTTTTGCGGAACATATCGAGATATCGACAATACGAACGTCGCCGGGAACTTTTCTCCCTTTAAAAAAAAGTGTTACCGTATGTTTTTGCTCCGGCTCCAGCCGGACATTTGCCCGTTGGCATGCACTTTTGGCAGCGAATTCCATGTGAGTGAATGTGATCGTCTGATCCTCAAAATTGATGGCGGGTACAGCTTTAATCCAGACAGGTTCCGGAAATATTTCAGATGTTATCAGCATCTCTTTCGCGAATTGAATGATCTTTAGCTGTGTAAATGACGATTTCAAAACAATGCCTTCAGAATCATTTTGCACAATAACTGCCGGATTGGTTATCGAGAGTCCTTTGTAAAAATTATGAATTTCTACCTGTGCGGCGTTATCCTGTACAATTTTGAAGAGCTTTAGAATCGTACTCATCTCTTGCATCTGCTTGTCTTCACTATGTGTTTTGGAATCGAATATTGCCATCAATTGTAGTTCCGTGACATCATCGAATGATAAAATCGTATACATCTCTTTTTGCGGTATGTCGCGTGATTTTAGAATCAGATGACGGAAATCGCCGTGCTGATCCTGCATCTTGGTATGAAACAGTTTTCCGTGATTTTCAAACACTTCCTTCAGCCATTGTTTATCAGCGTCGGTATATAAAAAATTGTCATGTTCCAACAGCAATTTATCCATATCTTTTGTTAAGAGAAATTTTTTTAAGGAATCGACTCCGAAAAAATCCAAAAAACGTTGATTCGCCATAATCGGTACATCTGCGTCAAACATCAGGAGTAAATTGTTTTGATAATGGAAAACATCATGCAATAGTGTTTGTAAAATCTGACGGTTTTCTTCCTCTATCAGCGACTCGGCTGTTCTCTCAAGCGTGTCGAGGACTTCATGTAGTTTTGTCGGTTTCGTCAGATAAGCAAAGACTCCAAGTTCGATAGCATGGATTAGATGTTCCTTTTCACTGTGTGCTGAAAGAACGATGATTTTGACGGCGGTCTCCCGCGATTTGATTCTGTTGATTAGTTCAAAGCCATCCATTCCAGCTATGTGTAGATCTACAATGAGGATTTTAGGAGTATGCTCACTATATACTTCCAAGGCTTGATAGGCATTTTCTACACACCATACATGCGTACAAAAATGCTTAAGGACTTTTTCCATATTTTCGCGTAGCCCACGGTTATCCTCGACATGCAATATACTGAAATCGGAAAAAAGTTGTTTTAGTCTGTCTATCTGTTCTTTCATCATGTTATATCACAGCCTCTTTCTGGATTAATCGGAGTATAAAGCGGCTGCCATCGGGAATGCTTTGGATATCGATCTCTCCCCATCCTCGCCCCTCGATGATCATTTTAGCTACATAAAGTCCCAAACCGCTCCCTTTTCCGACAGGTTTTGTGGAAAAATAAGGCTCAAAAATCTTTTCAATAATCTCCACACTAATCCCCCCGGCATTGTCTTCAAAAGTAAGATACAGAAGATTATTCTGTTCCCATACGTTTATGAACAACGATTTATCATGCTGATCAGGATCAAACGCGTCGATCGTGTTAGAGAGGAGAATCAGCAAGACATGAAACAGCTCGTCATGATATCCGATGCGATCCCCTCTTACCGGATTATTAACGCTGATAACTATATTTTGCGATTCGATAGGCACCTGATAAAGCAATAATGCCTCATCGATCAGGTCGTCGATGCAAAACGGTGTCGGAACTTTATGGGGATTGAAAAGATTGGTGAATAGTTCAACCGTATTGGAGAGAAATACGATCTGTTTCTCAATCTGGTCCAGTTCATTACCATAGTTCTTTTCCCCTTCATCCGAAATCTCTTTGAGCTGTAATTCGGCTACGAACGAGTTTATCACGGCGAGAGGTTGTTTCCATTGATGCGAAATAATACTCAACATCTCCCCCATAGATGCCTGAACACTCTGCCTTCGAAGCAAAGATTCCTTGATTGCGAGCTCTCTTTGGGATTTTATATTGATTTCAACCTGAGACAGTATTAAAAAAAGTTGCTCGATTTCAATCGGCTTGTGCATAAAAAAGGTGATATGTCGATTGATCAGCTGCTGAAGCGTGTGCGTGTCGTCATACCCGGTCATGACGATCGTGCAGCATTGTTTTTTGCTGTGTATGCAATCGATCAGCTCTACTCCGCCCATTCCCGGCAGTGTCAAATCGGTCAAAAGTAAATCGATCAATTCGTTCTGATACACTTGCAAAGCTTTTTCTGCACTTTCTACCCCTATGATACGTCTCACCCGCTTTTGAAGGATCGACTCGAGCCATTGAAGCGCCACAATATCATCTTCTACAACCAAAACGTTTAAATCGATTGTTTGATCTGTTGTAGGTACACTCATGCTGTCTCTTTTCAGGATATCGGAATACTCGTGCAGCGGACGATCAAATAGTATGCGTTTAGCATAAAT